>CAJCCF010000258.1 GCA_903960845.1 uncultured Verrucomicrobiota bacterium
ATAATCGTGCTCCTTGCTGTGCGAGAACTCGAACTCCACGCGGTGATCCCCAAATTGATGGGCCAGGGCACCCAGGATGCCGTGGCGCAGATCCTGGAGGTCGATGAGGAACGGCTGGGTCCCGCCGGGCAAAGCGCCGCCCGGGGTGGCACCGCTGATCGCGTCACTCAGCAGTTGAAATCGAAAGGACGTTTCATCCGTGAGATGCATCTCTCCACGGTAATACCAGGACTCGATAAACATCCGGCCGGCGGCTTCGTCATAGACCTGATAGCTCGAATCATAACGAAAGACTTCCGCCGCAGACAAGGGGACCGCCGGCAGGAGCAGTGGTGCCAGGGCTAGTTGGCGGCTTTTCCCGGGCTTCTTGAAAAGAGCCAGAAATGGGGAGGCCTTCATTGGCTGGCTGGTGGCACGCATGTTTCGAGGATATCGCGAGGGGGCTGCAATGAGTACACTTAAATGACGCCGCAGGCAATAGCCGCAGGATTTTCATGACGGCCATGACCGGATGCCGGCTGGCAGGCCAGCCATGACGCGTGGAGGGTGGAGTGGATGCGCGTTGTGAAAAAGGTTTGGCCACGGGCTGCTTCGGGGCGGTCAATTCATGCCACTCATTCGGAATGGCTGATTTGCTGGCGCAGGCGCTGGCAGATGCGGTGCAGATTCACCGCCACGGCGACTCGCGTGCGGCCCTGAGATTCGGCGATGGCCCGCGCCGTCTGCCGCTCCCAATAGTGCAGGTATAAAAGACGGCGCTGAGCCTCAGGCAGCGTTGAAAGGCTCTGCGCAAGGGCTTCAAATCGTGGCTCGTCGACGTTGTCATCGCTGTCACCAAAGAGGTGCTGAGGATCGCCGAAAGCCTGATCACGTTCCTGCCTTCGCGTGCTGTCACGCCACTGATTCTGCGCCATCCGCCAGGCGATGGTCTTCACCCATGGGAGAAACAAAGTGCCCGGTTGGAAACGGGCATGCTTGCGGAACGCTGTGACCATCGCGTCATGGGCAAGCTCCTCCGCAACGGCGTCGGGCAGGCTCATGGCGAGCCAGTGATGCATCCTGGGAATGCAATATTCGTAGAGTCTGGTGGCCGCCTCCTCGTCACCCTGAAGTGCAAGCGCGAACCATTCCGCGCAGGCATCAGACTGGCCAAACGAGGCGTCATCGAGAGTTGCTTTCATGGTGAAAAGGCGGGCGGCTGGGGCGGCGGATTGGATCAGGGTTTCACCAGTCTGAAGAACAGCGTGCCGGCGCTGAAGGGAACGGTCACTTCGCAGTTGCCGCCGGCGGTCGTCACGGCGCGGGCGGAGTTGATCCAGCTGGTGGGCTTCAGGTCAGGGCTCTCCTGCAAAGTCCAGCCGGTGAAGGACTCGGGCCAGGAAACACTGAGAGCACCGGGGGTGCTGCTGGAAACCTGCACGTCAGGCTTCACGACCACATCGTTCACGCCTAACATGAAGGGTGACAGACTGGGAGTGATGACATGAATAACCTTTTTGATGGTATCCACTTTCCCGACGAGCTTCTCCCACACACCATTGTTGAAGTGGTAGATGATGAGCTGGTTCTCATCATAACCGGGCGGCAGCAGCGCTGGATTGTAGGCAAAGGTGAGCTTGATGTTGCCGGTGTGGGTGCCGCTGTATTTCAGATTCCACAATTGCTTCGCCGTGCCATTCGGGGTCTCGAAACCGGGCAGCACAAACTCGCCCTCGGTCTCACGTTCGGTCAGCTCAGCGTCGTCGGATTCGGAGTAGCTGGCAAAGAAGGTGCCCTCCTGATCGATGTCATCGAACTCGAAGTCCACGCCACCCTTGTGGGATGAGCCGCCGTTGCAACTGCCGCCGCCGCCAGTGCCGCCGGTGCCGCTGCCGTCAACGATGACCTTGGTGCCGGTGAGCAGGCTGAGCACGATGTCGAAGTTCACACTCTGCCCCGGAGCGAGCGAGCCGAGTTCCCAGCGCTGCGCGCCGGAGATCCAGTGGTTGGCAGGTGAGAAAGTGTCGTTGTTTTTGCGGCCAAGGTAGGGAGCCGACTCCCAGTTGTCCTCGACGGAGAGATGCACGCCGTCGGAAGGTTTGCCTGAGACATGGTCGTCAATGCCGTTGCCCTCGATGCCATAGTGGCCGATTTCAAAAGCGGAAGGTGCCACCTTGGAATGAAAGCCGATCAAGTCTTCCAACCCGAGTGATGAGCTTTGACCACCCGCAGCATTGGCATCCACACCGGACATGGTCATGTCGTAACGATACTCGCTCAGCTTGCCCGTGTAGCTCCGGTTGTCATACTGGCCGCGCTGGGAGATGAAGCCGTGCAGCAGGTGGAAGAGCTGCAGGTTGGTCAGGGTGAGATTGCTGCTGTTGACGTTCTTCACGGTGAAGGTCTGGTTCATCACATAGCGGTTGCTGTTGACCGAGACGGGCGTTCCGGCGGCCGAGGCGGGTTTGACGCCCATCGGCGTGCCGGTCACGGTATCGACCATTTCAAAGCGCAGCGTGATTTCCAGATCACCATTGGAGATCACGGACTCGGCGATCGGCAGGCCGTCGAGATTGCTGCCCACGAGATGAATGCCGGTCACGACATGGAAATCGGAGTTCGTGTTCCAGTCCGGGAACATGAAGTTAGGCTCCAGCCAGGTTGGGCGCTGCGTGTGGCCGGTGCGCTGGTAGGCCACGGCACTGCCCCATTCGCCGGAGAGATACTCGCGGCCTTCAAATCCGGGCGTGTTATCGAGCAGGAAGTCCGAGTAGCCAAAGTCGGTCAGCGTGATGTTCCAGTTCGGATTGGCGAGCTGCATGGAGCCTCCTGTGCTGGCTGTCGGGCTCACGGTGATGTTGTCCACCAGGAAGCGTTGCGTACCTGTGGGCAGATCCGGCAATTGCACGATGACCTGATCAAAGCTGCCGGCGCCCGAGTTGAACTCAATGGTGCCGACAGGCAGCGAATCACCCGCTGTCACGGTGCCGTGAGCGATCCCCGTGCCGACCACGACAGGCACGCCGGTGGAGTTGTCGATGGCGGAAATTTGCAGGGTTGAAGCCACCAGCACGTTCAGCGCTTCGACCGTGGCAAAATCAAAACTGATGCCGGTCACCGGCTGATCAAACTGGATCTCCAGCTGCGCGCCATCGGCCGCAGGCTCGATGTAGTTGCCGGAGAATTTCGACAGCGTGCGGCCACTGCTGGTCTCTGTCTGCACGGTGAACGCATTTGCCACCGGTGAGCTAAACGTCGCGGTGTAGCCCACGGCCGCTTGACTGAAGGGCAGCGCCTGATCCACAGCCGGCACAGGTGCCGCAGTATCAAAATCAAAATGAATGCCGAGGGCCGGTGCCGAGAAGTTTGCCACATAGCTGCCACTGGCCGCGGGGGTGAAGGTGTAGCTCGGAAGGGTGCTGACTTCCGTGCCAACGGCGTCCGTCCAGTTGATGAAATTGTAGCCTGCATTCGCGGTGGCCACGAGCGTGACGCTGCCACCCGCATTGACGGTGCCACCACCGCTCGTCGTGCCGCCCAGAGAAGGGAAGGCCGATGTGGTGATGGTGTAACCAAGGATGAAGTTGGCCACCAGCGTGCGGTTCGCGGTTGCGGTGAAACTGTAGCTTGTCAGGGCGCTCACCGGCGTGCCGGCTTCGGTCCAGTTCACAAAACTGTAGTTGGCATTCGGCGTGGCCGTCACGGTCACGGCGGCACCATTGGCATAACCACCACCGCCTGTCGTGGTTCCGCTTGCGACGGGTGCAGAACTCGTGGTGACAGTCACTCCGCCGATGGGTTGGAAATTCGCGACAAGCGTGCGGTTGCCGGTGGCCGGGAAGGAGTAGGGATTCGCGGTGCTGACCACGGTTTCATTGTCAGTCCAGCTGACGAACTGGAAGCCGGCATTCGGGAAGGCGCGCGCTTGGGCGGTATCGCCGACTTTGTAGGACGTGCTGTCCATCTCGGTGGTGCCGCCGTTTGCTGGCAGGGCGCTGGCTGTGATTGCCCAGCCGGAAGTGAAGGTGGCGACGAGGCTGCGGTCTGCTGTCGCTGTGAAGGTGTAGCTTGAAGAGGAGCTGACGTTCGAGCCGTTTTCCTTCCATTTGGAGAATTTGAAGCCCGGATTTGCCGTCGCCGTGACGGTGACGCTTGCCCCGTCGGCATAGGTGCCCGCGCCGGTGAGGGAGCCGCCGTCCACAGGGCTTGCGCTGGTGGCGATGACGCGCTGTGCGCCGCCAAGGATCGTGAAGTTGGCCACCAGAATGCGGTTCGCCGTGACTGTGAAACTGTAACTCGAGCTGCTGCTGACGACTGTGCCGCCCAGCGTCCAGTTGGCAAAGGCATAACCCGCATTCGCCGTCGCAATCACGGTGGCGCTGGCACCGCTGGCAAAAGTGCCGCCGCCGCTCGTGCCGCCGCCCGCAGCAGGGGTGGCGCTCGTGCTCACGGTGTAGCTCGTGCCGGGGGCGAAGTTTGCCTCCAGAACGCGATCCGATGACACATTGAAAGTTAGGCTGGGCGTGTTGGCAACGATGAGTCCGCCCTCGGTCCAGTTGATGAATGCGTAGCCTGCATTGGGCGTGGCGGTCACGGTCACACTTGCGCCTTCATTGAAGGTGCCGTCACCGGTCGTGGTGCCGCCTGCGGCCGGCAGGGCGCTGGTGCTCACCGCGTAAGTCGGCACAAAGTTCGCGACGAGGGAATGGTTCACATTCATCGCGAGCGTGTAGCTGCTGCTGGTGCTGACGATCTGTCCGTTGTCGGTCCAGTTCACGAAAGCAAAGCCTGCCACCGCAGTCGCGGTGACGCTGGCATTGGCACCGACGGCATACGAACCATCACCCGTGGTTGAGCCGCTGCCCACGGGCGAGACGGTGGTGTCCAGCAGGCTTGACGGTGGCAGTGGTGCATTGGCTGAAGCAATCGCGAGCGTGTAGCTCTTGGATACATCGGGATTCAAACCGTCACTGGCGGTCACTTTGAATTGGAACTCACCGCTAGCTGTCGGTGTGCCGGACAGGATGCCGGTGACTTCATCAAAGGCCATGCCGGGCGGCAGGTTGCCGGTTTGCACGCTGGTGAATGGCAGCGAGCCCTCCACGACCACGGTGCGTGCGGCAAAGGGTGTGTTGATCTTGCCTTCGCCCACGTGGTCGATGAGTCCCACTGGCGCATCGACATCGACCGCAGCCATTTGCGAGCCGGTGAACTCACCCACGACGGCCAGGGTGGACATGTCGGTGGTGATCGTGACCCATTCGTAGGTCAACAGGCTGAAGTGATCCGCATAGGTCGCGCTTCCCGTGCCGTGGATCCCGTCAGGACCCACCGCCGTGGCCATGGCCTCGCCCGTTTCGGCATCCACGGGACCGGTGTATTTGAAGAACTCATAACGGCGCGTCACCACTTCATCACCGTCGGGGAGGTCTTCCGCCGCGGCGGGTTTTTTGCCATTCACGCCGCCATCCGGCGCATTGAAGTGCGTTTGCAGGACCTGCCATTCCGTCTCGACTTCGTCCGGCTCGCCATTGGCCCAGTTTTTGTCGTTGGGATTGACGGGATCGTCGGTGACCAGCTCGCGCAGTTTCACTTCCTTGTTGTTATGCGTCTTGGTGCGGATTTCTCTGACCCAGACAGCTTTTCCGAATTGAAGCTGCGGTGGTGCTGGCGGCGGCGGCGGAACGATCACGGCCTGCACCTGCGGCACAGGATTGGCAACGGCGGGCGGATAGTAGGTGAAGGTGGGTGTCGCTACTTGCACGGCACCACCATGGATCAGGGCGCCTGAGCCATTGTCGATCAGCCAGTTGTAATGCACCGCCCCGACCGCCTTGTTGTAACCCACACCGAAATGCTCACCGCCAAAGTTCACGCTTGGGTTGGTGAACATGTGACCATTGGTCGGAGCGATGGGTCCCGCAGGAATCGCGGTGTAAGCGGCCCAGGTGCCATCCGCATTCTTTTTGCTCTCCCAGCGGATGAGGCACTTCGGATGACCCACGATGCTGTCATCCTGCGTGATCTTCGGCACGCCGTAGTGATTGTAATTGTAGGTGTAGGTGATGTCCGTGCTGAGGCAGTCTTCGATCTCGATTTCGAAGCCGTGACACTCATGCGTGGTGTCATTGACGGTGTCGAAATTGTTGATGCTGCCATAAGCGATGCTGGCCTGAAGTGAACCCTGGCTGAGCATCAGGAGCAGTGAGGCCAGGAGGACCCGCCAGGCATTAAAACCGCATGCGGTTTTTCTTGGTGTGAGATTTGGAGGTGTCGTTTTCATGAGAGATGACATTGAAGGAAAGGGGTGGTTTGGAGAGCGGCGTTGCATGACGTGGCCGGAGTCTCTCATCAGACTTCCGGGCGAAAGTCGGGTGCCGTAACTGTTTGGTTGGAATGGTCGCGCCTCAGCCTGAGGCATGGTCCGGGACGTGCCGGAGTGGTCGTGGTATCCGCCTGCAGTCAGGCGGCGATGCAGTGCTTCTCCGGATCAGGGCACGGTGTTTCGGCCTTGTGCAGCGGAGAGCAGGCCTGCTTCGGGAATCTTTAAACCCGCGCAGGCATCAGTCCCGGTTCAAATCAAAAGCTGTGTCGTGGACAGCGGGGGGGGCTGGCGGGGAATCCGAAACTCTTTGGTGATCACGGGCACGCGAATCACTTCGCGGGCAGACCGTTCCAGAGAAAGAAGCAGGGCAATGGTGGCCCGGGCATTGAACGTCATCGGTTGCTTGACGATTTGCGTGGCATCGATGCGTTCGGTGAGTGCCATGCTGGTGACATGGGCGGAAGAAAGGCTGTGGTCACCTTCCTGATTCTGACGGCAAAAACTCACCAGCACCCGGGCCATGCATTTGCGGTGATCCGCCTTCTCAGGGGTGTAGTCGCCCTGACGATGATGCAGGACCAACTGGGTTCCCTGTTCAGATTCGCGCACCATCACATCATGACTGCCATCCAGCGCGGCCAGCGCCGCCGTTACGGCCGGCACCAGCGCTGTCCCGGTGACGGCATAAGCCATCAGGACAAGGGCTGCGATGATGCGGTGGTGGAGTTTCATGAGGATGAACCAGTTGCTATATGTCCGTCATTAGAATCGCTTCACAACGATAGAACTCAATCATTGCCAAACGATCATGTTTGAGCGCTCTTCAGGCATGATTCGCGCAGTTTTACTTCCGCTTTTGTTCGCCACTTCTCCGATCTTGTCCCAGTCGCTGCCAGGATGGCCGGCGGAGGTTTCTTTGATTCAGGTCACCAGCTCGCTGGATCACACGCCGCAGCCCTCTTTGACCTGGTCGCCGGCTGACGATGAGACGCGCCCGCTGCTCGTCGGTCTGCACACCTGGAGTGGTGATTACACCCAGGCCACCAATGGCGCGACCTATGCGCGCTGGTGCATGGAGCGCGGCTGGCACTTCGTGTTTCCAAACTTCCGCGGTGCGAATCAAACACCCGCCGCCCTGGGCAGCGATCTCGCCGTGCAGGACATCGTGGATGCGGTGGAGCACCTGAAGAAAACCAAACACATCGATGCCAGCCGCATCTACCTCATCGGCGTCAGCGGCGGTGGCCACATGGCCATGCTCATGGCGGGAAGGCATCCTGAAATCTGGGCGGGTGTTTCCGCCTGGTGCGGCATCGGCGACGTGGCGGCGTGGCACGCGGAACACCTGAAGGATGGCAAGCCGGATCGCTACGCGCAGAACATTGAGGCCGCACTCGGCGGCCCTCCGTCGGGCAGCAAAGAACGATTCGCTGATGCGCAAAAGCGCAGCCCGCGCACCTGGCTCACGGCCGCCGGAGGAGTGCCGCTCGACATCTGTCACGGCATTCACGATGGCCGGAATGGCAGCGTGGCATTTCGACACAGTTTGTTCGCCTACAATTTGGCGGCTTCCGCCAAACTCGATCCCGCCGGGATCGCCGCCTACTACGACATGCAGCAGCGCCCGGCCGGCTGGCCTGAACCTGAAGCGGACGCCTTGTATGGTTCGAAACCCGTCCGCTTCCGGGCCACTTCCGGGAACACCCGCGTGACCATTTTTGAAGGTGGTCACGAGATCCTTTACGCGCCGGGTTTGAACTGGCTGGCACAACAGCAAAAGGGCAGACCCGCCATGTGGAAAGTGGAGAAGCCGCTGCCCGTGCCCGCTGGCGATACCAAGTCGGGACTGTAAAAGGATAGCTGGTCACGACGGAGTGCGTTTGTTAGAACTCACCGCCATGAAACTACCCGCCATCCTCCTTTCGCTTTCCCTCGCGCTTCCGCTCTCCGCCGCGTTGCTCGATTCACCGCAGGCGGGAGGGCTGCAGCTGAAAAGCATCAGCTCGATCAGCTTCGGCAAAGACGGGCTTCTGCTCGTGGCGGACCCGAGTTCGCAGAGCGTCATCGCCATTGAAACCGGGGATGCCGGGCCAAAGGGCAAACCCGGCGCGGTGGCGGACATCGCCGCGACCATCGCCGGTGGCCTGGGCACCACGGCGGAGAACATCACGATCAAGGACATGGCCGTGAATCCGGCCAGCGGGAGGGTTTATCTCGCAGTGCAGCGCCGTCCCGACAATGCCAGTCTGATCCTAACCGTTGATGCGGCAGGAAAAGTGGCCCCGCTTGAAACCGGCAAGCTCGCGTGGGCCGCCGTGACACTGCCCGGTGGCACGGCGAGCAAGGTGACCAACATCACCGATGTGGCTTTCGACGGTGATCGCGTTTTTGCCACAGGCACCTGCAATGAGGAGTTTGCCAGCCGCATTTTCACCATCCCGGTGCCGGTCAAGCACGGCAGCACGGCAGGCGTGATCAGCGCGGAGACGTACCATGTGGCGCATAAGAAATGGGAAACGAAGGCCCCGATCCAGAGCTTCATCCCGTATCACGCCAAGGATGCCGAATACATCGTCGGCGCTTTCGCCTGCACGCCGGTCGCCAAGTTCCGCGTCGATGACATCGAGAGCGGCGCCAAGGTGAAGGGCGTGAGCATGGTGGAGCTCGGCAGCGGCAACCGCCCGCTTGATCTCTTCGACTACACCGACAAAAACGGCAAGGAATGGGTCGTGGTTCACACGCAGCGGTTCCATCCGAACCTCTTCGGTCCGAGCAAATTCTGGGGTGCTCGCGTCAGCATCGACTACATCAACGGAGCCGAAACCAAGACCAATGAAAAAGCCACTTGGCGCGATGTGAAGGCGAAGACCGGCCCCGAGGGAATCGAGATCGTGGAGGCGCTCTTCGGTGCGGTGCATGTGGACAAGCTCGACAACGAAAGCGCGGTCGTGCTGCGTGAAGCCGAGGGCAAACTGTCGCTCGCAGTCATCGCGCTGCCTTGATGCCCCATGCGCACGTTTCTCTGCGCCGTGTGGCTGGGCCTGAACGGCGTGCTGATGGCTGCGCCTGTCACCATCGACTTTCCTCAGGATGGCTCGCGGGTTGAACTGATCACCACGGCTGCGGGCGAACCCCGTTTGACGATCACGCCCGTCGCCACCGGCACGCCGCTTCTGGGCCGCATGGAAGTCCTTGCGGACCGGCTCGTGTTTGTGCCGGCCCTGCCACTGGTTCCCGGTCAGCGCTACCGCGCGGAATGGCTGGGGCGGACAGGCACAGCAGAAACGGCGGAGTTTGAAATCCATGTGCTGAAGCAATCACCGCCAGACGTGCAGATGCTGCCCCGGTCGCCGCTGCCTGCGAACGCACTCAAGGTGTACCTTCAATTCTCGCAGCCGATGGAGCAGGGCGTGTTCCTGGACCGGCTGCGCCTGCTTGATGCGGCAGGAAAAGAAGTCACCGGCCCGTTTCGCGAGACGGAACTCTGGTCGCCGGATGGCCGCCGCCTCACGGTCTGGTTGCATCCGGGCCGGCAAAAAACCGGCGTGAACCTGAACACCAGTGAAGGCCCCGTGCTGCGTCCCGGATCCCGTTATTCGCTGATGGTCTCGGGCTCGTGGCGGAGCAGCACGGGGGCCCGTCTCGGGAAGGATCAGGCATTTCATTTCGACACGATCGATGCCGATCACACCTGTCCGGCCATGGCGCGGTGGAAGATTCAGGCGCCTGCAGCCGGGACGCTGGAACCGCTGCAAATCGAGTTCGATGAGCCGCTCGATCTCGCCATGCTGGGCAGTGCCCTGCAAGTCTGGCATCAGGGGCGTGCGCTGAAGCTCGGGGTTTCAAACTCGGGCAAGCGCTGGAGTGCCGTTCCTGAAAAAGCCTGGACATCAGGCAGGCATGAACTGCGTGCCGATCCGCTGCTTGAGGATCTCGCCGGCAACAATTTGAAACAACCCTTTGAGGTGGACGTGCAGGCCGCGCCAGTTGCGGAAGCCTTGCTTAATCGCGACTTCATCATTAAATGACACACAGTGAGCACAGGATAAGACATGAAATGCCCATGATTGGGCACGGTCTGTCCGCGTTCTAAACAGGATCAACGCAACCGCCATCACCATGACCCGGCCACTCCTTCTTCTTCTGACCTTTCCTGCGCTGCTCGCGGCGGCGCCCAACGGGGTGAAATACAACCGGGACGTCCGGCCGATCCTCTCGGACAAGTGCTTCCACTGCCACGGCTCCGACGCGACTCACCGCAAAGGCGATCTGCGTCTGGATTTGCGCGAGGGTGCCATGAAACCGGCGAAGTCCGGCGAAATCGCCCTCGTGTCAGGCAAGCCGGAAATGAGCCAGCTCATCGCACGCGTGGAGCTCCCGCATGATGACGAAGAAGTGATGCCGCCTGAAAAAAGCGGCAAGCCGCTCACCGCTGAGGAGAAGGCCATCCTCAAACAGTGGATCAGCGAAGGCGCGGAGTATCAGGGCCACTGGGCCTTTCTGAAACCGGAACGCCCGCCCGTACCGAAGATTGAAAATCCGCAATCCGCAATCCGCAATGAGATCGACGCATTCATCCTGTCGCGGCTCGAAAGGGAAGGCCTGCAAGCCTCGCCGGAGGCGGATCGCGCCACCCTGCTGCGGCGTGTCACGCTGGATTTGACGGGCCTGCCGCCGACGCTGGAGGAGCTTGCCGCGTTTCAAAATGACACCTCCCCCCAAGCCTATGAGAAGGTTGTGGACCGCCTGCTGAAATCCGGATCCTACGGCGAGCGCATGGCCATGCAGTGGCTTGATTTTGCGCGCTATGCCGACAGCCATGGCTTCCAGACCGACAGCAGCCGCGCGATGTGGCCCTGGCGTGACTGGGTGATCAAGGCTTTCAATGATAACAAACGATTTGACCAGTTCACGCTTGAGCAGATCGGCGGTGATTTGATCCCGAACGCGACCCGCGACCAGATTGTGGCCACCGGATTCAACCGCAATCACCGGCTCAACGGCGAGGGCGGCATCATCGCGGAAGAATGGCGCGTGGAGAACATCATCGACCGCGTGGAGACGACGAGCTTCACCTGGCTGGGTCTCACGCTGAACTGCTGCCGCTGCCATGACCACAAGTACGATCCTTTGACGCAAAAGGATTTCTACTCGCTCTTTGCCTTCTTCAACAACATCACGGAAACCGGCACCATCCAGGGCTCCTCGAACCGCAGCGGTGGCAATTCAGATCCCGTGATCCTCGTGCCGGATCAGGATGACGAACGGCAGCTCGCGCTTCTCAAGAAAAACGTCAGTGCCATGGAATCCAAAGTCACGGAGACACAGCTGCAGCTGCCCAACCTCGTCGCAAGCTGGGAGGCTGACATGGAGAGCCCCGCGACGGTGAAGAAGCAGATGTGGGAAGTGCTGCCGGTGAAGGACGCAAAATCCAAGGGCGGCGCCGCGCTGCGCAGGCTGCCTGATGGTTCATGGATCGCCGGCGGGCGCAATCCTGATGCCGACATCTACACGGTCACCGCACCACTCGCGGAGGGCAGCTTCACCGGCGTGCTGCTTGAGACCCTGACCGATCCCGCCCTGCCGGGTCAAAGCCTGGGCCGGGCTTTCAACGGCAACTTTGTGCTCACCGGCATCCAGGGAGAGATCAACGCGCCTTCCCTGAAGAGCCCGCTCAAAATCACCTTCACCCGCGCCGAGGCTGATTACTCGCAAAAGAACTACGATGTGAAGCTGCTGCTCGATCAGGACGCCACCAACGGCTGGGCCATCGATGGCAATGACCCGAAGAAACGCGTGGACCGCAAAGCCATGTTCATCGTGGACAAACCGCTCGCCATTCCGGCTGGCGCATCGCTCACTGTGCGGCTCGTGCAGCAGGCCAAATTCGCCGGGCATAACATTGGCCGTTTCCGGCTCTCGACGACGGATGCCGATCCCGCGCTCGCCAGTCTGGAAGGCACCGGCAGTCCTCCCGCCGCCGTGCTCGCCGTGATGAAGACACCCACGGAAAACCGCACGCCGAAACAGCGTGCTGAACTTGAAAAATATTACCGCGGCACCGTGGACAGTCCGTTGCGTGATGCCGATTACGCCCTTGCCGCCGCGAAAGCCGAGCTGGAGAAATTTGAGCGCACCATCCCGAACGTCATGGTCATGAAGGAAGGGCCCGTGCGCGACACCTTCCTCCTCAAGCGTGGCGAATACGACAAACCGGCGGACAAGGTCAGCATGGCCACGCCCGCCGTCCTGCCGCCGTTTCCGAAGGATGCTCCACCCAATCGCCTCGGCCTTGCGAAATGGATTGTCGATCCCGCCAATCCGCTCACGTCCCGCGTTTGGGTGAACCGCGCGTGGGAGAAATTTTTCGGTTACGGCTTGTCCAAGGCCACTGAGAACCTCGGCACGCAGTCGGAATATCCTGTGCACCCTGAACTGCTCGACTGGCTGGCCACGGAGTTCTTCCGCATCGGCTGGGACATGAAGGCCATGCAAAAGCTCATCGTCATGAGCGCCGCCTACCGCCAGTCGTCAAAGATCACGCCTGCCTTGTTTGAAAAAGATCCGGAGAACCGCCTGCTCGCCCGCGGCCCGCGTTTCCGCCTGTCCGGTGAAATCGTGCGTGATCAGGCGCTGGCTCTGGCCGGTCTGCTCGTGCCAGCCATCGGCGGACCATCCGTCAAACCCTACATGCCCGACGGCGTGTGGGATGACACGAGCAAATACGGCGACCTGCGCGGCTACAAGGCCGACTCGGGAGACGGCCTGTACCGCCGCAGTTTCTACACCATCTGGAAACGCACCGCCGCACCGCCGACCATGCTTTTGTTCGATGCGCCCACGCGTGAAATCTGCACCGTGAAACGCAGCCGCACCAACACGCCGCTGCAGGCGCTCGCGCTGCTCAATGAAGTCACGTTTGTCGAGGCTGCGCGCGGCATCGCCCAACAAATGATGAAGAACGGCGGCACCACGCCGGAACAGCGCATCGCCTACGGCTACAAACGCGCCACCGCCCGTGACATCGAGCCCGGCGCACTCAGGCAGCTCACCGCCGGCTTCGGCAAACGGCTCGCCGCGTTTCAGGCGAAACCGGCCGACGCCACCGCCCTGCTCACCCAGGGTGCGTCAAAGGCCGACCCTGCGCTCAATCCCGCTGAACTGGCCGCCTACACCATCACCGCCTCAGTGATCCTCAACCTCGACCGCGTTGTCGCCCACGACTGATATGAACACACCCGCCCTTCAACTTCAGGATCTGCTCAACCGCCGCATCTTCCTCAAGCAGACCTCAAGCGCCATCGGCGCCGCCGCACTCGGGTCATTGCTCCAGGACGAGGCCGCCGCTGCGGAGCCCCTGCGCGCCTTCCCCAATTTTGCTCCCAAGGCCAAGCGCATCATCTACCTGTTCCAGTCCGGCGCGCCCTCGCAGATGGACTTGTTTGATCCCAAGCCGCAGATGGAAAAACATCGTGCCGAGGATCTGCCCGCCAGCGTCCGCCAGGGCCAGCGTCTCACCACGATGACTTCGGGGCAGAAGGCTTTTCCCATCGCCCCATCCATCTTCAAATTCGCGCAGCATGGCCAGGGCGGCATCTGGTTGAGTGAGCTGATGCCGCACCTTTCGACAGTGACCGATGAGATGTGCGTCATCCGTTCCATGTTCACCGAGGCCATCAACCACGACCCCGCGATCACCTTCTGCCAGACCGGGTCGCAGCTCGCAGGCCGGCCCAGCATCGGCGCGTGGCTCAGTTACGGCCTTGGCAATGCCAACCGCGATCTCCCGGCCTATGTCGTGATGACCTCCTTCGGCACGGGTCGCCGCGATGACCAGCCGCTTTACGACCGGCTCTGGGGCAGCGGTTTCCTGCCGACGCAGCACCAGGGCGTGCGCTTCCGCAATGCCGGTGATCCCGTGCTTTACCTGTCCAATCCAGCGGGGGTGGACCGCCCCATGCGCCGCCAGATGCTCGATGAACTCGCGGCGCTCAACCAGCGTGATTACGAGGCCTTTGGTGATCCCGAAACCAGCGCGCGCATTTCCCAGTACGAGATGGCCTTCCGCATGCAAATGAGCGTGCCCGACCTTGTGGACATCTCCAGGGAGCCGAAGCACGTGCTTGAAAGTTACGGCCCCGAGGTGACCAAGCCCGGCACCTTTGCCGCGAACTGCCTGCTGGCCCGCCGCCTTGCCGAGCGCGACGTGCGCTGCATCCAGCTCTTCCACATGGGCTGGGATCACCATGGCGGTCTGCCCAATGCCATCCGCGGCCAGTGCCGCGACACCGACCAGCCCACCGCCGCGCTGATCAAGGACCTCAAACAGCGCGGGCTGCTTGATGACACACTCATTGTTTGGGGTGGCGAGTTCGGCCGCACGATCTATTCACAGGGCACGCTCACGGCGACCAATTACGGCCGCGATCACCACCCGCGCTGCTACTCCCTTTTCATGGCCGGCGGCGGCGTCAAAAAGGCCAGCACCTACGGCGAAACCGACGACTACAGCTACAACATCGTCCGTGATCCCGTGCACGTGCATGACCTCAACGCCACCCTCATGCATCTCCTCGGCATCAACCACAAACGCCTCAACTACAAATTCCAGGGCCTCGACATGCGCCTCACCGGCATCGCCGGAAACCTCGTGAAAGGCGTCCTGGCCTAAACCATCGCCTTCACGTCACGCACAAACAACCCGCTGCGGACTGAAGTCCGCGCTCCGGCCAAAACGAGCGTCGAGCGTCCATGGAGCGCGGGCTTCAGCCCGCAGCACTGCGCAAATACAACCAGCTCCGCATTCGCCCAGGATTGATACAGGGTTGTCAGAGCTAGGACGACCTCATTCAGCGGCTGATGGTTATGAGCAAACCGGATTCATCCAGAACCACAATGTTTATACTTTTTATCTTCGATTCACGTTTGCTGGACATCAGGGTTTGAGTGCTTGCCTTATTGTCGACATCTTTTTGCATCGTTCTGTCCTCAAGCAAAACCCGGCTTGTTCCTACTACCCTTGTTTCACTTGGAGCAAGATTATCGACAATGAATTCCTTGTCGAAGGTAGCCACATTTTTGGAACGCTGGGAGCCATAGGTCGCATTGATTGTTTCAACATTTACTTCGATTCGAACAGTACACTTGTTTAGAACGACTGTTCCGATGTTTGAAAGGCGGACTTGATAAGTCACCTCTTGCTGAACTCCATGATACTCATTTAGCTGCCCGCGTGTTGGTCTGGGATCTCGTGTCGTTTTAACGTCCTTGGACCATGCCACTCGCACCTTACCGACATGAGGACTGGTGGTGGTTGGCGGATTTGCGATGAGTTGTTGAAAACGAAAGGCGCTGGGTGGGGACAGGTCTAAAATCGACACCTCTGCAAGCCCTGCTTTAGTGACCACTTTCATGCGGCCTGAGAAATGGCTGTGATACTCACCCTCAATCACCTTGCCATTCTTCAGCAAAAAGACTTCCGCAACCGCAGTTGAAGAGCACAGGAGCAATAGCGAGAGGTAAAGGAATCTCATGAAAAGAGATGCTATGAATTAGGAATGCCACCACAACTAGATTGGGCGTGATTTGATGATCTAAAATGCTTGGAATTTTAGCATCTTAGCAGCCGCAATGCGAACCTTGGAGCGCGGGCTTCAGCCCGCAGCAATGCGCTAGCACAACCAGTCCCGCATTCGCCCATCACTTCTGCAACACCGACGTCTCCTCTGCCAAAAGCCCCGAAGATCGGATTCGCTCACGTCTGCCCTCCACCAACCCGCTGCGGGCTTGAGCCCGCAGCATTTTGCTACCACAACTGGCCCCGCATTCGCCCATCACTTCTGCCCCGCTGGCGTCCCTTCTGCATACTGCATCACGGCCCCGACTGCGTTCACGCCACGCACCACCAACCCGCTGCGGGCCGAAGTCCGCGCTCCTTTCGCTTGCAGATCGTTGGGCGATTTGATTGCATCCGTGCATGAGCGAAACGCCAACACCGCGCCGCACAGGCCCGCCACATCATCCC
>CAJCCF010000259.1 GCA_903960845.1 uncultured Verrucomicrobiota bacterium
GGTGAGCTTTTTGACCAGCTCCCCCTGTTCAGTCAGGAAGGCGGCCCGCGCCACCAGCATGGTGACATTGGTCTCCCGGTCTTCCAGGTAGACCTGGGCGCCCCCTTCAAGTTCGAGGCGGCTCACCCATGTGCGACGACAATTATAATTGACCCCTGACGACAATTAAAACTGCCCCCTGATGGGGTGGTTTTCCGGGGTGATTCGGCGTGCTGATTGACGCCGGCCGGGGCGGCGTGTGCTGCTTCGGGTTGTGGTCAAAAGAACCCAACTCACCAGGCTCGTTTTCGAGCGCAACCAAGGAAGAACCATCAGCATGAGTGCAATGAAGGCAGGGATGTCCCGCAACACGGCGCGCAAGTATTTGCGGCAAAACGAGGTCATGGAACAGCGCCAGGTGCCGCACACCTGGAGGACGCGCCAAGATCCGCTGGAAGCGGTCTGGGAGCAGGCCCTGGCGATGCTGCGCGAGGCTCCGGAACTGGAAGCCAAGGCGCTCTTTGAGCATCTGGCGCAGGGCCGCGGGGAGGAGCTCAACCCTGGGCTGCTGCGGACGTTCCAGCGCCGGGTGCGGCAGTGGCGGCTGGCAGAGGGACCGGAGAAGGAGGTATTTTTCACCCAGGATCACGCGCCGGGCGCCGTGCTGGCGGTGGACTGGACGGACATGGGAGGTTTGGGGATCACGATCCAGGGCAAGCCTCTGGCGCACAAGCTGTTCCACGCGGTACTGCCGTATTCGAACTGGGAGTGGGCGGTGCGGGCCAACAGTGAGTCCACGCTGTCGTTGCGGGCGGGCTTGAAGGCGGCGCTGGGACGCCTCGGCAAGGTGCCGCGGGAGTTGCTGACGGATCATTCCTCGACGGCGACCCATCAGTTGAACCGGGGTGGCAGCACCCGCGTGTTCAACGACGAATATCTGTCGATCTGCGGGCATTTCGGCATCACGCCGCGCACCATCAATGTGGGACGGCCGCAGGAAAACGGATCCTGCGAAAGCAGCCACGGCCATTTGAAGCGGCGCATCCGGCAGCATTTGCTGCTGCGGGGCAGCGGGGATTTTGTCAGCGAAGAGGAGTATGACGGGTTTTTGATCAAGGTGCTGGAGTCGGCCAACCTGCGGCGGACCAAGCGTCTGGGCGAGGAACTGGCGGCGATGAGCGACACGGTGATCGGGGATTTGCCCGATTACCGGGAGTGGATGGTCAGTGTCAGGAATGACAGCACGATCCGGATCAACAAGATGGTTTATTCGGTGCCGAGCCGCTTGATCGGCGTGAAGTTGTTGGCCAGGATTCATGAAAGCCGGATCGTTTTGCTGGAAGGCCCGCTGGAGGTGGCGCAGCTGCCGTTGTCGCGCGGGGATCGTGGAGCCGTGATCGATTTCCGGCATTTGATCGGCCATCTGCTCCGCAAACCGGGGGCGTTCGCGGGCTACCGCTGGCGGGAGGAGTTGTTCCCGTCCCTCGTTTACCGGGCCGCTTACGATCATCTGACACGCGCTGGGGTCGAGGCGGACCGGCGTTACCTTGAAGTGCTCAAGCTGGCCGCCGATGAAGGGCAAACGGCCGTGGAAAATGCATTGGAACACCTGCTGGCAGCACCGCGTCCGGCGGTCTCGGCGAAGGAGGTGAAAGGAATGTTAGATACGTGGCGGGATCTGGAGCGGGAGTGGCGGGAGCGGCCACCCCTGGAAGTTTGCCTGACCGATTACGACGCGCTGTTGGATGGCGGAGAGGATGAGGGGCAGGAAGCCGGGGAAGCACTGGAAGCGTTAGAAGCCAGGGACGGGGAAGCGATGGAAGCCTCGCATTTGCAGGAGGTGGAAGCATGAGTGCCGCCACCGATCCGACCGTGCTGCTGCTGCGCTCGTTTTGTCTCGCGACCATGGCGAGGCAATATGAGGAAGTGA
>CAJCCF010000260.1 GCA_903960845.1 uncultured Verrucomicrobiota bacterium
AGATAGGTCATGGCAGCATCGGACAAACGCTTGGCCTCGACTCCCAGCTCTTTGGATGAGCGCGCCAGAAAGTGCCGTGCCAGCAGCGGGATATCTTCACGCCGCTCACGCAATGACGGCAGCCGTAGCCGGATCACGTTCAGACGGTGGTACAGATCCTCACGGAACTGGCCTTCACGCACGCGTGACTCCAGATCCTGATGCGTGGCGGCAATAACCCGCACATTGGCACGTATCGGTTGATGCCCACCAACACGGTAGAAGGTGCCATCGGACAACACACGCAGTAAACGGGTTTGCAGCTCGGGCGGCATATCGCCGATTTCATCCAGAAACAGCGTGCCGCCCTCGGCCTGCTCGAACCGTCCCCGGCGCATCGCCTGGGCACCCGTGAACGCGCCACGCTCATGTCCGAACAGTTCGGACTCGAGCAAATCCTTGGGCATGGCCGCGGTGTTGATGGCAATGAAGGGCCGTGCCGCACGCTGACTGTGCCGGTGCAGGGCACGCGCCACCAGCTCCTTGCCCGAACCCGATTCGCCGGTGATCAGCACCGTGGCATTGGACTGCGACAAGCGACCAATGGCGCGGAACACCTCCTGCATCGAGGGCGCCTGACCGAGAATGTCAGGTGATGCGGTAGGTGCTTCCTCGAAGGCTTCCTCACGTGCCGACTCATCGATGGCACGACGTATGAGATCGACTGCCTGATCGACATCGAAAGGCTTGGGCAGATACTCGAAGGCACCACCCTGAAACGCAGACACCGCCGATTCAAGATCGGAGTAAGCCGTCATGACGATCACCGGCAACGCGGGAAATTGCGCCTTGACCGTCTGCAGCAATTCCAGGCCCGAGGTGCCGGGCATGCGGATGTCGGACACCAGCACCTGTGGAGCGCCCTGTTTTAGTGCGTCGATTGCATCCTGTGCCAGCGAAAAGGTCTCAAAGGGAATGCCCTCCCGGGTCAGCGCCTTTTCAAACACCCAGCGAATCGAACGGTCATCGTCAACAACCCAAACCGGTCTCATTGAAGCCTCGTCGCGCTGTTTCGGTCCAATTCCATGCATGGAATGCCGAACAACGCCTTATCAAAGTGGAAACAACACGCGGAAGGCTGTTCTCCCTGGCTGGCTCTCGCATTCAAACATGCCACGATGGTTCTGCACGAAAGATTGCGCCAGCGTCAGGCCCAGACCTGTACCGCCCTCACGTCCCGAAACCAGCGGCAGAAAGATGCGTTCCCGCAGTTCTGCCGCAATGCCAGGACCGTTGTCCACGACTTGCAATTCTAGTGCCAGCCTGCAAGTCCGCCCGGCGATGGAGGTTTGCCATGCGGCACGCGTACGCAGGGTAATGCGGGCACCGCCCTCGGGAGTCGGCGAGGCCAGTAGCGCCTGGGAGGCATTGCGTGTGATGTTGAGCACCGCCTGAATCAGCTGCTCACGGTCGCCCTGAAACTCCGGTAACGACACATCGTAATCGCGCACCACCCGGATGCCGCTGGGAAACTCAGCCAAGATCAGGCTGCGAACCCGCTCACACACCTCATGGATGTTGACCGGCGCGCGCTGCACCATGCGATGCGGTGCCAGCAGACGATCCATCAGCATCTGCAAACGGTCGGCCTCCTTGATGATGACCTGGGTGTATTCGCGCAACTCAGGACGGTCCAGCTCGCGCTCGAGCAGCTGCGCCGAACCACGCAGCCCGCCCAGGGGGTTCTTGATTTCGTGCGCCAGGTTGCGCACCAGCTCGCGGTTGGCGCTCTGCAGGTCCTGCGTGGCGCCGAGCGCGCGG
>CAJCCF010000261.1 GCA_903960845.1 uncultured Verrucomicrobiota bacterium
CTCATCCTGCTCAAGACCATCACCGGGCAGACCATGGCATTGAAAAAGAGCGATGTGAAAACAGAGCAAACACTGCCTGTATCCTTGATGCCGGAAGGCTTGCTTCAGGGCTTCACCGCGCAGGAAGCGGCGGACCTCGTTGAGTATCTGAGCGCCCTCAAATAAGACAAGTGATCCGCGCACACGGTGAGCGGTGTGGAGTGCGGATTTCAGTCCGCAGCATGATCATGGTTTGGATCAGCCTGGAAGCTGTGGTGAAAGGACACTGTCCGTGTGATCCGTGGTGCCGGCAGCCATATCGAATTATTTTGTAAATTTTACTCTGGTCACCCCACAATTGTCCTACCCCACCAGCTAGAGTGCAGGATGATGTCAAACCTCTCGCGCAAACCAGGTGTCCCAAAGGCTGGGAAAAGTTCCAAAAATGTCACCCCGGGCGACTTGAATGAAAGTCTTCAATTGGCCTCCGACCCGGCCACCCATCCCTCTGTGCTGACGTCACTGGCCAGCGTTGAGGCACCCGGTGTGCGATGGCAGGTGGCGGTGAATCCCAACACACCCAAGGCTGTCCTTCATCAACTTTGGGTGCTGCATCATCCGCTGGCTGCACTGGAGAATCCGATCCTCGCCTACCGAACCCTTGCCACAGGGAAAAGATTTCATGAACTGCTGTCCCGCGGTGTGAAGCTGGCTGTTTATGACGCCCTGAGAAGGGAGGGACGGAAGGCGGAATTGGAAAACCACCTGCCCGAGGCCGATCGTTGCACTTGGCTGGCTTATTCCTGGAGGTGCGGAGAACCGATAGATATTCCGCAGGCTGTTCTGGATAGCGCCCAAAGGCACCTCGCCACGGACGCTTCGTTCGAGGTGCGTAAATCGATGCTGGAACGACTGCCGCATTCCTGTTTGGAGATTTTCGCAGGGGATCCGGAGCCGGACATCCGGATCGCTCTGGCGAAGAAACTTCCCACGCATGTCCGGCAAGTGGAGGATTCCACCCGCTGGAGCGGCGTGGTCGAAAAACTTTCCGCTGATCCTGATGAGGACGTGCGCAAGATCGTGGCGGAATGCAAGGATCTGACGCTGGTAGCCCACGAGAAACTGGCACAGGATCCACCCCTGGAAGTGAGGGAACGCCTGGCTGCGAAGGGCGAAGGCAAGGCGTTGCGGGAGCAAGGATGGCGTTTGTTGATGGGCAACGGTGAAAGCATGTGCCTGTTGATCGCGATGAATGGGGGATGCCATGAGTCGGTGCGGGTCGATCTGATGGCGCACGACAATTCAGCGATCCGTGTGGAAGCATGGCTCCATCTGAATTTCGAGAAAGTGCCGCTCACCGGCAAACTTCAGCAGAGACTGGAAGACATGCTCTGCGATTCGTGTCAGGTGAATGAGATGGTGGCCGTTGCCACAAACCGCACCATCACTCCACCGGTGATCCAGCGGTTGCTGGGATGCGAGGATCGCGTGACCCGCGCACTGGCGGCTAACAATCGATTGTCGGAAGACGACCATGCGGTGCTGTTGCGCCATGCCGATGAGGAAACTGCCGTCAACGCGATGAAGGAGTCAGAGTCTTCTACGCTGGTTGATGTGGGGGCTCAGCACCCCTTCGCCGCAGTGCGTGCGGTGGTGGCAGGCATGGTGGGCAGTCGTGCCGCTGAACTGCGTCCGCAACTCGCCGCAGATGTGAGCCTGAAGGTTCGCGAAACGGTCTGCGCATGCCTGATGGGAAGGCTGCGAAGCTACGATGGCAGGATCATGCGTGAAACATTCGCCATTCTGTCGCGCGATCCCCATGCGAAGCTTCGTGCCAAAGTGGTCGAGGACCCGCGCCTGCCAGTCGATGAACTGCCCCGCTTGTGCAAGGATCCATCGGTTCGCGTCAGACTGGCGGTTCTTCAACATCATGGATACAAGGTCAATGGACATCTGGGTCTGCTCGACCACGGGAGGGTCGGCGTTCGGATCAGGGCTGCCGAACTTGTTTTGTGCTCGTGGCATAGCGACGTCAGTTTGAGGCTGGACGGGAAAGTGGCTTCAGACATTTCCCCCAAGGTTCGAAAAGTGGCGGCATCATCGACAGTAACGACCCTCAAGGTGCTGCAAAAATTGATCAGGGACGAGGCTCCCGGGGTTCAGCTGGCTTTGGTCGAAAGATACACTCCGCGAACCCTCATTTGCCTCCGCCAATGGCTGGGAAAGACGGGGGGCAATGGCAAAAGCAATACATGGTTAGGCCTGGCGGCCAGCCTGAATCCTTATCGTCGTGCGGTGGCAGCCGGTGTTTACCGGGCGGGTAAAAGAAGGCTCCGAAAACTGGCGGCCGACAAGTGCTGGTATGTGCGTGCGATGACGGCGAAGAACGGTCATGATATCGAGCCGGATATGCTGGCCAGGCTGATGGAGGATCCGCATCCGGTCGTGCGCGAACAGGCGCACAAGCGCGTGGCCAGGAATCCGAAGCAGTTTCCCAACCTTACGAAAGGAGTCAGGCCATGACACCCGCTCAACTGCAATCCGAACTCTCAGCGATCACAGGCCACGGCTTGATGCGCTCCGTCATGATTTGGGGACCACCCGGGGTGGGGAAGTCCGCCATCGTGGCCCATGTGGCCGAACGTCATTCCTTACAACTGGTGGATCTGCGTCTGAGTCAGCTGGCACCGACCGATCTGCGCGGACTGCCGGTGGCTGACGGCAAGGTTTCACGCTGGCTGCCGCCGGAGTTCCTGCCGAACGATGGGAAGGGAGTTCTGTTCCTTGATGAACTCAACATGGCACCGCCCGCCGTGCAGGGAATTGCGCAGCAGCTCATCCTCAACCGGCGTGTGGGAAACTATGAGGTGCCCGACGGCTGGTTTGTCTGGGCTGCCGGCAATCGAAAGGAGGATCGGGCGGCCGTTTACGACATGCCCACACCGCTGGCCAACCGGTTTCTGCATTACCACGTGGAACCGCACTTCGACAGCTTTCGAACCTGGGCCGGCCGCAGTGGCATTCACGAGCAGGTGCTCGCTTTTCTCGCTTTCAGACCAACGCTGCTCCACAAGCCGGATGGTCGAAATCCAGCCTGGCCCTCCTGTCGCTCATGGGAGATGGCCTCTGAACTGCACGAAAGAACCATGGCCATCGCCGCCGCTGTCGGGGACGGGGCGGCTGCGGAGTTCGAAGCTTTCTGCAAGCTCTATTCGCAACTGCCGGATCTCGAGGCGGTGCTGCAGGGCCGCGGGGGAAAGCTCAAGTTTCCAGCCGAACCTTCGTTGCGTTATGCAGTGGTGATCGGATTGAGCGCTCGTGCCGTCACTGAAGAGGCCATTCGCAACAGCTTTGGCTGGGTTGTCGAGAAGGCCGGTGCAGAGTGGTGTCAGCTCTTCATTCACAGCATCCATGACCGTGCCGCCGGGCGCGGTCATACCGGACTTCTGGCGGCGCTGCTGACGAGCGAGCCACGCATGAAGCGCTTCCTCAAACATCTCATGACCGGCGGAGCATCATGATGAACGTGGAAGACAAGATCTCCGCCTGCATTCTCCGCGTGCGCTGGAAGACGCCTTTCTTTGGCGCATTGGCTCTGTTTTTGGAACAGGTGCTGGACGAGCAGGTGCTCACCGCCTGCACCGATGGCAGGGAGGTTCGGTTCAATCCACAGTTTGTCGAGTCGTTGGCCCCGGCCGAACTCGACGCGGTGATGACCCATGAACTCCTGCATGCCGCGCTCCTGCACATTCCACGACGTCGGGAACGTGATCCACACCTTTGGAACGTGGCGGCCGACATCGTCGTCAATGGAATCATCCTCAAGCAGAGCGGTCTCCACCTCCCGCTCAATCCATGCATCGATGCCAGCCTGGAGAATTACGAGGTCGAGGAG
>CAJCCF010000262.1 GCA_903960845.1 uncultured Verrucomicrobiota bacterium
ATGGTTTTGAGGAAAGGTAGGCCGTTGAGCGAGTTTTCCAACGGCACAGTGACGAGGGAGTCCACCTCCTCCGTGGAAAGGCCGGGAGCTTCCGTCTGCACCTCGACCAGTGGCGGCGCGAACTCTGGGAAGACATCCAACGGCGCGTTTTTCGTGGCATTGATGCCGACAAACAGCAGCGCCAGCGCGGCAGCCACGACGAGCACGCGCATGTTCAGCGCCCAAGAGACAATGGAGTTCAGCATGGGAGTGGTAAGGTGCGGTTACTTGCCAGTCATGAACTCCGTGCCGAACAGCTCGGCGGAGCCATAGGTGACGATCTGCGTCCCTGCGGCCGGGCCGCTGGAGAGCACGGCATTCGCACCCGCGAGACGCGCGATCTGAATGCGCTTGCGCGTGTAGCTGTGCTCGCCGTTTTTTGCATACACCCACTGGCCGCCGTGGATGTCATGCAGCACGGCATTGAAGGGAATGACGAGCGCCTCCTGCTTGCTGTCACTGGTGGGAATCTCGATGGCGGCACGTTCACCGGCCCGCAGCGGTGTGTCGGCGGGCAGTTCATAATACCAGTCGATGGTGTTTGTCAGCGCGTTCGCGGTGGGAGGCCCGGCGACGGGCTTGGCGCTCTGCGCTTTGGACGTGGACACGAGAGTGCGGATGCTGACGGGGGCTTTGTCATCGAGCAGCGCGGCCTCGCCACTGTAGATGGCGACCCGCACCCAAGCACGTTTGGCTCCGTCCTGGCCGACGGGTGAGCCCAACAGATCACGCTGGGCATTGGCGGTGGTCATAGCGGCTTCGGCGAGCTGGAGCGTGGCTTTGGCTTCATCGACTCCGCGCACGCTGCCCGCTTCGGCGCTTAGCATCTTTTTCGCGCGCTCCACGGCGATCTTTGCGGCATCCATCTGCACCTGCGCTTGCAGGATGCGACCATCGGCAGCGGCTTGCAGATCGGCGAGGCGGAGCACTTCATCTAAAGTGCCGCCGAGCACGGGAGCGACGGGTTTGCCCTCCGCCGCGAGCGGTGTGACGACCTCACCGGAAAACAGCCGCACGGCGGGCACGGTGCGTTTTTCGACAGTGATGGTTTTGAGGCGCAACGCCTGCTCGGCCTCCGGCTTGAGCGTGAGGATGACGAGATCGCCTTCTTTTGTTATCATGGCAGGCGCGGAGCCACCAGCATCAGCGGCATGCAGGCGCGTAACGAAAAGGGAGATGAGTAGAAGTCGTTTCATAAATCAACGGAGAGGGGATTGCATGGCGTCTTCCAGCGCACCGACGGCGGTTTGGGCTTCGATGTTGGCCGCCATGAGCGCGACTTTCGCAGCACTGGCCTCAATCTGACGGCGGGTGAGTTCGAGTGCGGAAACATTGCCTGCCTCGACCATTTTCTTCGTGGTGCCAGACGCGGTATCGGCCTCCAGTGCGAGCTGCATGGCCGTGTTGGCTTTAGCACGCGAGGCTTGGTAAGCTGCGAGCGCGATGTCGAGTTCACCCTGGATGGCCGCCTGCTGCGCGAGGAAACGTTTTTCGGCGGTGATTCGACGCGCCTCCGCTTCAGCGATGGGGCCGCGATTTCGATTCAAGGGCAGCGCCACGTTCAAGCCAAGCTGCCAGCGGTTTTGGCCGGAGTTGTAATCGTAGCCGGGGCTGATGTTGATGTCGGGATACTGCCGCGCTAGCTCCAGTTTCAGCGCCGCTTCCGCCGCTGCATAGTCGGAGAGCAAGGCCATGAGATCGGCCCGACGTGTGAGCGCGAGCTTGCGGCTGTTTTCCGATTCGGGAAGCCGATGAAAGGCCGAAAAATCCAACTTCACCGATTGGATTGCATTCAACGGCAGGCCGACCGCCGCTGCCAGTCGTGCCTCGCCGGTGGCTGCGATGCGCCGCGCATCTTGCAAAGCCAGCCGCGTGCGATTCAGCATGAGACGAGCCTGCGTGAGTTCAAAGAGCGACACATCCCCCGCCTCCATCTGCGCGGTGAGTTTCTTGATGGCCTCGTCGTGCAGCGTTTGCTCGGTTTCCAGCAGGCGGATGTTTTCGCGTGCTCCGTGAAGCTCCAGCATCGAGGCCCGCACGCGGGTACGTGCCGCCCAAGCGCGGGCGGACGCACGCCACCGAGCCGCCTCGGCAGCAGCGAGCGCCTGCTCCGTGCGCTTAGATCGCTTGCCTGCCGTTTCGATGGGTATTGACGGGCTAAAGCCCAGAAACCAAGGTGTGATCGGGTTTGCGCGAAAACTGGCATATTGAGGTGAAAAGCTCAGAACCGGGTTGGGCCGCATTTGCGCCGACTTGATGCCCGCCGCCACTTCATCGGCCTCCGCCCGTGCCAAAGCCACATCTGGATGATAATAGGCAGCGGCGAGTGCCAGCTTGTCCACCGTCCACGAGCCGCCGGAGGCTTTGTTCTCAGCCAGAAAGGTCTTCAAGCCTTCATCATTCAGCGAACGCCCCGAAAAGTCCGCGCTGCTG
>CAJCCF010000263.1 GCA_903960845.1 uncultured Verrucomicrobiota bacterium
AGCCCATCTCGCTCGCCTATCTTCTGGCGCGCACTGCCGACACGATTGCCGACACCGCCAGTGTCAGCGCCGGGGTGCGGCTCGACTGCCTGGAGCAGTACCAGACCCTGATTCAGCTGCCGGATGCGACCAGCCTGCAGGGACTGGCCGCGCGCATCGCGCAGGACTTCGTACCGCGTCAGGGCGATGCCGCCGAGCGCCGGCTCATGGAGCGCTTCACCGATGGTCTCGCCTGGCTCGGCACCATGCGCGGCGCGCCGCTTGCCGCCATCCAGCAGGTGCTCGAGCGCATCATCCACGGACAGCGACTCGACATCCAGCGCTTCCCTTCAGATGGCCAGCTCCGCTGTTTGCAGTCGGCGGAAGAACTCGATGAATACACCTGGCTGGTCGCCGGCTGTGTCGGCGAGTTCTGGACGGAGATGTGCGCCATCGAAAAGCCCGCATCACTCGACCCTGAGATGAATCTGGAGCAGATGAAATCCTGGGGTGCCAGTCTCGGCAAAGGCCTGCAGCTCATCAACATCCTGCGCGACATCGGCGAAGACGTCCGGGATGGCCGCTGCTACCTCCCGGGGGCCAGCCCGGAAGCCGTGATCGCGGACAGCCGCGTGCTGCAGCCGCTTTGGCAATCCTGGTTAGGCATCTGCCGCGGACATCTCGACTGCGGTCTGCACTATGTCCAGCATGTGGCCGACGGGAAGCTGCGCTATGCCACCGCCTTACCTCTGCTGATCGGAGCCAAAACCCTGGCGCGGATGCAGGCTGCAAGCTGGGATGACAAGCTGCGCGGCATCAAAATCAGCCGGCTCGATGTCGCCATGATTCTCGCCGAAGCGGCCATCGCCTGCCGCTCAGCGGATGGCATCGCGCGCCTTTTCACCAAGCTCAGCGGGTAGTTTCCCGCCGCCGCCCGTCCGAGCCGCATGCCGGGAATTCATAGTTCGGGAAAGTGCCATCCACGATTGCAATGGAGACCGTTTGATGGTTACGAAAAGCCATGGCTCAAGCTGCTCAAGACCAACCCCACCCCCTCGCTGATTTGCTGCTGACCGTGATCCTGCCGTCACTGGTGCTGGAGTCGATGAGCAAACCGGAGCGGCTCGGGCCCGTCTGGGCGCTGGTGGTGGCGCTGCTCATGCCACTGGGATTTGGCATCCATTGCTTCATCAAAAAGCGCGGTCTGAACTTCTTTTCCATCCTGGGACTGGTGGCCGTGATTGTGACAGGCGGGCTGGGCCTGCTGAATCTGAGCTCGGGCTGGTTCGCGCTCAAAGAGGCAGCATTTCCGGTCTTCCTGGGGCTGGCCTTTCCGCTGAGCTTTTACTTCAAAAAACCTCTGGTGAATGAGCTGCTGCTCAATCCTCAGGTGATCAATCACCCCGTGCTGCAGGGCGCGCTGGACAGCGCCGACAAACGATCAGCCTTTCACCGCCTGATGGGACACGCCTCATGGGCCCTGGCCGGAACGATGCTGATGTCCGCCGTCGCCAATGCGCTGCTGGTCCTGTTTTACCTGAAGGGCAAGACACCGGGCACGGAAGAATACACCCAAGCCATCGGCCGCCAAAACTGGGTGGGTTTCATCGTGATCGGCGTGCCCATGCTGGCGGTGACCATGGGCTTGCTGTTCTGGCTGCTGCGCCGGATTCAATCCCTCACCGGCCTGGAACGCGACGACCTCATGAACGCCGGCACCACCGTGCGCCGAAAGGTCGGATAAGGGCGGCACCTTGGTTGCGGACTATGCCGCGATCCCCTTGATGAAGGTCGCCACGTAATCCACCACGCGGTCAAAGACCCGCTTCTTGGACGGCCCACGCTCCATGACCTTCATCGGCTTCAGGATGATCTCGGCAATGTCGGGGTCGGGCAGCGGCTCCTGGCCGGTATAGACATAGCGGTCGATCACCTTCTTGAGCTTGTCGGCATCAAGGCACTCTTCTTCCACTAGTTGGTCAAAGGCGGCCACGCGCTCCTTTTCCCAGAAGGCCTCGAAGCTGTCGGGAATCTCCGCTGCGCTTTCCACGTTGGGCAGATTATCCTCGATGAACTTCTCGATGAGTTCCTTCTTGCTGCGCAGCTCGATGTCTCCGGCCACGCTGTCGAGGATCAGCTTCCGCAGTTGTGGGGCTTCCGCCGCATCCGCGCCGTAGAGCTTGGCAAGCAGCGTCAGGATATACTGCACGTTGATCACGTCGCGGTGGATCAGTTCCAGCTCGAAGTCCACATCGTTGAGAATGCTGGCCTTCTCCTTCAGGTTGTCCGTCTTGACCTTGTCGTAGAGATCGAGATTGGCGCTGCGGTAGTCGGCAAAGCGTTGGGCGGGGAGGGACAAATCCTCGTCACTGAACTCCGAGAACGACTCCAGAATGTTCCGCAGGCGCATCAGCTCGCGGAATATCTTCACGAACTGCATCTCCGCTTCCTCGTCCTTCAGATCCTTCACGCTCTTCACCGTCGGCGTCAGGGTGAGCAACTGCACCACCACCTCGTTGAACTTCGCCACATAGTCCTCATACGGCGGCACGAAGATTTCCTCCTTGGCCTTCACGTTGGAAAAGAGAGCGATGGCTTCATCCGTGCGTTTCTTGAGGTTGCGGAAGACCACGATGTTCCCCTGGCTCTTCACCTCATTGAGGATGCGGTTCGTGCGGGAGTAGGCCTGCACTAGGCCGTGGTAACGCAACGTCTTGTCCACGTAGAGCGTGTTCAGTGTCTTGCTGTCGAATCCGGTGAGGAACATGTTCACCACCAACAGGAGATCAATTTTGCGCTCCTTCACCTTCCTGGCGATGTCGCGATAGTAACCGTAGAACAACTTGGAGTCCTTGGTCGAAAACGCTGTGCCAAACATCGCGTTGTAGTCGCCGATGAAGCCATCCAGCTTCTCCCGCGTGTGCGGATTGCCACCTTCACCGCCCGTGATCTCACAGTCCTCATCCAGGATGCCGTTGGCGTCCTTGTCCTCTTCGTTGCTGGTGTAGCTGAAGATGGTGGCCACGCGCAGCTTGTGCTTTCCCTCCGTCTTCCGTTTGGCAAACAGCTCGTAGTATTTGATGAGCACCTCCACCGAACTGACGCACATCATCGCGGTGAACTCCTTGTTCCGCGTCTTCACCGCATGGTGATCCAGCACGTAGTCGGCGATCTTTGCCAGACGGGTGTCATCCTCCATCAGCTCCTTGGTGTCGATCCCCTCCACCTCGATGTCCAGCTCCGTGGGACAGGTCGGCTTCTTCTTGTAACGGCCCACATACTCCACGGCAAATTTCAGCACGTTCTCGTCCTTGATCGCATCCGTGATGACATAGCTGTGCAGCTTCTTGTGGAAGAGTTCCACGGTCGTGTGCTTCTTGCCGTCCTTGGCCACAGCATTCTCGGCAAAGATCGGCGTGCCGGTGAAGCCGAACATCTGGTGATTGCTGAAGAAGGCGGTGATGCGCTTGTGCGTGTCGCCGAACTGGCTGCGGTGGCACTCGTCGAAGATGAAGATGATTCGCTCGTCCTCCAGCTTCGCCATCTGTTCCAGATGCTTCGTCTTGCTGATGGCGGCGTTCAGCTTTTGCAGGGTCGTCACGATCAGCTTCGTGCCATCGGTGAACTGCTGCACCAGCATCTTCGTGTCATCGGTGCTGTCCACGCTGCCTTTGCTGAAGGCGTTGAACTCACGAATGGTCTGATCATCCAAGTCACGGCGGTCCACGCAGAAGACCACCTTGTACACGCCCGGCAGGCCGGTGATGATCTGTGCCGCCTTGAACGAGGTCAGCGTCTTGCCGCTGCCTGTCGTGTGCCAGACGTAGCCATTCGGGTTCTCTGCGGGCGGATTCTTCACCCGCTCCACCATCCGCTCAGCGGCATAGTATTGATACGGGCGCAGCACCATCAGGATCTTGTCCGTCTCATTGAGCACGATGTATTTGCCGATCATCGTCCCCACATGCTCCCGGTTCAGGAAGGCCGTGGTGAAGGCGGGCAGCTCGCGGATCGTCTTGTTGTCCTCCGCCGCCCAGTAAAAGGTCTGCTTGAAGGACTGGCGGCGTGCATTCGCGTAATACTTCGTGTTCACCCCGTTTGAGATCACAAAGAGCTGCACAAAGTGGAACAGACCCTGCGCGCTCCAGTAGCTGTGCTTCTGGTAGCGTTGGATCTGATTGAAGGCCTCCTTCATCTCCAGCCCGCGCCGCTTCAGCTCGATCTGCACCAGCGGCAGGCCGTTGACCAGGATCGTCACGTCGTAGCGGTTCTTGTAGCTGCCCTCCATCGCCACCTGCTGCGTCACTTGGTAGCGGTTCCGCAGCGGATTCACCGAGTCGAAGAATTCCAGATAAACCGTCGTCCCGTCTTCCTTCGTCAGCTTCATCCGGTCCCGCAGGATATGCGCCTTGGCAAAGACGCCGGAGCTTTTGGTCAGGTAGTTCAGCACCTTGATGAACTCTCCCGCCGTCAGCGTCAAACCGTTGAAGGCCTCCAGTTGCGTCTTCAGGTTCGCCAGCATCGAGGCCTCATCCGTCACCGCCACCGGCGTGTAACCCTGGCCGATGAGCTGGGCCACCAGCTCATTCTCCAACGCCAACTCCGGCTGGG
>CAJCCF010000264.1 GCA_903960845.1 uncultured Verrucomicrobiota bacterium
AACTCGACAACCTCGACCAGGCATCCCTGCTGGTGGGCTCCGACGTGGAAGGCGACTTCCTTTCCTGCCGTGGAGCCAAGGTCATCAAGGCACTCACCGGCGGCGACCCGCTCACCATGGAAACCAAGGGCGGGCGCAAGCGCGACATCGTCGGTGAACACAACATCCTCATCACCTGCAACGACCGCCTGCGGGTGAAGCTAGATGGTGATGAGAGCGCCTGGAAACGCCGTCTGCTCATCATCCCCTTTGATCGCCCCGCTACCTGCAAAATCGACGACTTCGACCGCGTGCTGCTGGCCGAAGAAGGCAGCGGCATCCTCAACTGGTTCATCATCGGGACCATGCGTTTGCGCGAGCTTTCCCTCCAGCGCAAAGACATCCCGCTCACTGCCGCGCAAGAGGACTGTATCGAGTCCCTGCTCGCCGAGAGCGATTCATTGCGCCTGTTCATCAAGCAGTGCCTTCGGCGTGAGCAGGGCGCTTCCGTCACTTCCGACGAAATCCTCGCAGCCTATGAAAACTACTGCGCAACGAAGGGCTGGAGCGCCCTGCCTCGCAAGCGCTTCGAGTCCCAGGCCGGTCCCCTCATGATGGAGTTCCATCAGGCCGCCAAGCGCAACGACCTCAAGCGCGGCAACACCGCCAAGCGTGGCTTCATGCACGTCGAAATCATCGAAACCGACACGCCCCCAACTCATTCCGAACCATGACCACTCCCCCTCCAGCTACCACTCTCCATGGTGAGTTTTTCCACAACGTGGACTTCCCCGCCATCATCCGTCGCTTCGCTTTGATGCAGGCTGACATCCTCGCTGCCCGCCCTACTGAGTTGAAATCAGCCGTCCGAACCGTCCGAAACGGTTTTATTCAACCAACCGAAACCGGAATTTCGGACGTTTCGGACGGGGTAAAGAGGGCTTGCGCGTACGCGCGTGAGAAATCTAAAACGAAAAGTTTTAAAATTGAAAAACATATTGAGGCTCCCCTAGTGGACCTGTGCGGACGGTTAGCCGTCCGAAACGTCCGAACTTGTCCAAACCCGATTGAACGGGTGATAAGCGAGGTGAGTGACTTCGCCGCCATCGCCGCCGCGATTCGCAAATCCCATTCTGTTGCCCTTGATCTGGAAACCTACGGCCCGCGCAAAGGCGATGGTCTCGATCCCTGGGCCGGTGACATCCGGATGCTGTCGCTGTGCGTGCCAGACCAGGAGCCGTGGATTCTGGATCTGCGCGCCATCGGCTACGACCTCGGTGAGATGAAGACGGCGCTCGAATCCGTCGAGATCATTGCCCACAATGCCAAGTTCGATCTGCTCTGGCTGCGCGTGAAATGCGGGCTGCGTGCCACACGCGTGTTCTGCACGCTGGTAGCCGCTCGCTTGCTCGTCGCTGGCACCAAACCGGGCAACGACCTCGACGACTGGCTGAGCTATTTCAGCGTGGTTTTTAAAGGCTGTTTGCGTGACGCTGAACGCCTTCGAGATGGATTCTGCTACACTTACCCTCGCGCCAGCCACAGACGCGCCAGAGGGCCTTTTACGGACCAATGCGAGCGATCTCACTTACCCTCGTGCAGCATGGTCAGCACCTCATCTATCGGCTGCTGGTTCACCGCTTGAATGTCGGCTGCCCCAAGGAACAGGTGCCGCTCAAGGTGTGTGCCAAGCGCCGCAAGCCACCTCAACGGCGCTGAAACGCGAACTCGGGAAACTCGGGAAACTCGTGCGCGGGACGAGAAAGAAAAGCGCCGCGCGCGAACTC
>CAJCCF010000265.1 GCA_903960845.1 uncultured Verrucomicrobiota bacterium
CCAGTCTCCGCATCATGGTGAACAACGAACTGCAAGGGAACGACATCCAGCCTTTGTTCTGCGCCCTTGGGCAGGTTGAGTTTTCAGGTCTTCCATCGTTTGAGTTACTGGCGCACTTTCACCGCGCAGCCATGCAAACACGGGGCGTGAACAAAATGATGTCCAAAACATGAAAGCAGCGGCCTGTTGAAAAGCATGACACGAATCGCAGCCCTGTTTTTCGCCATCAGTCTTTCCGCCCACGCCGCCCATGAGGCGGATGTGATCGTGTATGGAGCCACGCCAGGTGGCTTTTGCGCAGCCATCGCCGCAGCTCGCGAAGGTGCCTCTGTGATCATGCTGGAACCGACGGCCCATGTGGGAGGTGTGAATACGGGCGGGCTTTGCTTCAGCGACTCGAATCAAACGGTGCGCAGCACCGTACTGGGCTTGTTTGAGGAATGGCACCTTCGGATCGAGAAAGACTATCAGCAGCGCGGAGTCGAATTGCCCTACAAGGTGAGCGAGAAGGATCACACGCACTGGACCTATGAGCCGCACATTGCCGCCAGGATCACGAAGGAGATGCTTGATGAAGCCGGCGTGAAGGTGCTAACGAAGCTCGTGCTGAAGTCAGTGATCAAAGACCGCTCACGCATCACCAAGCTGGCCACAAGTGATGGCGAGTTCGCGTCCAAAGTTTTCATCGATGGCACTTACGAGGGCGATCTCATGGCCGCAGCGGGTGTGAGTTGGACGATTGGTCGCGAGGGCCGAAAGGAGTTCGGCGAGTCGCTGGCTGGAAAGCAGTATTCAAAGAAGAAAATGGCCATGTCAGGCCTTGATGCCGATGGCAAGCCGTTGCCATTCATCACCACGACGAACGCGGGCCCCGATGAAGACGGTGACAAGAATGTGATGGTCTACAGCTTCCGCCTCTGCGTCACCAAAGACCCGGCGAACCGAGTCCCCTTCCCCAAGCCTGCAAACTACGACCCAGCGCGATTCGAGGTTCTGCGGCGCTACTTCGCTCAGGAAAAGCGTCCGCACTTGCCGTGGGATTTGTATCCGCTGCCGGGGAATAAATTCGATGCGAACAACGGCATCGGAAAACAGTTCTCCATGGGACTTGTCGGGGCCTGCAATGGCTGGAGCGAGGCGGATGAGGCAGGCCGTGCAAAGATCTGGGAGGCTCACAAACAATACACGCTGGAGTTTTATCATTTCCTCACCACCGACGCGACCGTGCCGGAGCCCATCCGAAAGGAAATGAGCAAGCTCGGACTGTGTCGCGATGAGTTCCCGGATTACGGTCACTGGTCGCCACAACTGTATGTGCGCGAGGGACGGCGCATGATCGGCGAATACGTTGTCTCTCAGAAGGACATCATGGAGCAACCGGAGAAGGCGGATGCCATCGTTGTGTCCTCGTTTCCCATCGATTCACACGACTGCCAGCGTGTGGGCACGAGCAAGTTCGTCATCGACGAAGGCACGATCATGCCGGTGCGCATGCCGGGCCGGATGCACGGTTATCCGTATCATATCCCGTATCGAGCCATCACACCCAAAGCCGCTGAGTGTGTGAATCTGCTCGTGCCGGTGGCGCTGTCCTGCACGCACGTGGGCATCTGCTCCATCCGCGTGGAGCCGACATGGATGATCCTCGGTCAAAGCGCAGGCATTGCTGCCGCGTTGAGCGCCAAACAAAACATCGCGGTGCAAAAGCTACCGTATCCGGCGCTGCGTGAGCGATTGCTGGCGCAGAAGCAGATGCTCGATCTTCCGGTGCTCGCCGATCGGCCACCCGAGCCAAAGGGCGCGATGAGCATCGACCCGAAAACACTGCCCGGCATCGTGCTCGATGACGCGCAGGCGGAGCTGAAAGGCCCGTGGAGCCGCTCATCCAGCTTCAAGCCACACATCGGCACCGGCTATCTTCACGATGACAAACGCGGCGATGGCGAGTCCTCCGCTGTGTTTCGTATCGAGGTGCCAAAAACCGGACGCTACGAACTGCGCATGGCATACTCGGCCCATGAGACGCGTGCGACGAAGGTTCCACTGACGATCCAAAACGGCGAGAAAACCGTCGAACTGCTCGTGGACCAAACGCAGCCTCTTCCCGCTGGCGAAGCCTTCCGCAGCATCGGCAAGGTGGACTTGCAAAAAGGCCTCAAAACCACCCTCACGCTCCGCAATGCGGGCACGGACGGATTTGTGATTCTGGATGCGTTGCAGTTGGTGGCCGAGTAGAGCGCGGATGCGATGCGGGGTTCAAGTTTCTGGTTTCAAGTTCTCTGCATTCGGATTTCATGAGACTTCGATCACATCTCGAGTCCTCGAACCGCCCTCTCTTAAAACATGGAACCTGAAACTGGAAAATGATTCCCCCATGAAATTCCTCACTCTTCTTCTTTCCTTCTCGATGCCCCTTTTCGCCGCCGAATCTGTCGCCACCGTCACAACCACACCGGGCCTGGTGGCCTTCTGGGATTTCATGAAACGCGAGCCGGATGGTGCGCATCGTTTCACGGCACATGTGCCCGCTGGAGCCACCACGGATTACCCGCTCGATGCGGCGAACTACATCAAGGACTACTGGGGCGCCGGGCGTGAAGCGACGTATGCGGATTTTCCGTTGCTGGGTCGTGGGCCGTTCGGGAATGCCATCCGCATCGTCAAAGAGACGGATGAGAACTTCCGCCCATTCCTCTTTGTGCCGCGTTCGCGATTGCACGACACGACACTCGACATCAAAGGAGCGGGCAAGTCGGTCACGGTGGTCGTGTGGGCGATTCGCGAGAGTGGCAATCACGCGCTGGCCGGCATCTGGCATGAAGGCACTGATTTGAAGGAGAAGAGCACCACCACCATCGCCAAGGTGGAGCGCGGCCAGCGCCAATACGCGCTCTTTGCCGGCCTCAACAAGCAAGGCAGCGCCTGCGGCCATGTGTCAGAGAACGGCGCGAGCTCGTTCCTGAACAAGTATGCGCTGCACAAGTGCAACTCCGCGGATCTCTCGCCCGAAGTGCCCGCCGATTCACCGACGGAAGTGCTCGATGCCTCCTGGCAGTGCTTTGCGATGACATTTGATCATGAGAAGGACGAACTCACCGGATGGTTGAACGGCGTCTCAGGCGATCGCTGGCTCGACAACCCAAAGAACGACAAACTCATCTCTTACGCCTACAACGCCTACATGCAGGGCCACTACGCGAAGCTGCCCGGCAAGCAGAACGGCGAGGACGAGACCTTCCTAAAAACTCAACACTACAACCCTCCCGAAGGCGAACCGCTGAGCGTGAAAGTGCTGCGCGAATCTGCCGACGAGCGCGTCGAACTGCGTGAGCATCGCTTCACCAAGATCGAAGTCACCCTGCGCGGCGGAAAAGAAGTCGCTCGTGATCTCGTGGCGTTGCGCCTGAACCCCTGGTGGTATCCGCACGACCTCTACAAGCCGAAGGACGCGCAAAGCGGCGGCCCCTTCACCATCGGCCGCGTCATCCACAGCTCCCGGAGCGTTGGCTTCACCGGCTGGATCGGCGGCGTGGCCGTGTTTGATCGGGCGTTAAGTGCGGAGGAGTTGGGGAAACTTTCCAAAGTGGCTTCGGCTTTAGCCGAATCATCACGACAGACTGCGGCTAAAGCAGTAGCCGCCTTCACCATGAAATCTGAAAGTGACATTTGCAATTTTCATGGCTCCGGCCCGGAGGATTGAAAAGTCTGCGTGGTAGCCTCAATGTAGAAACATGACAGCCACGATTCAAAAATGGGGCAACAGCCTGGCACTGCGTATTCCTCTCGCCGTCGCGAAGCAGATTCACGTCAAAGAGGGTGACCCTGTCACGCTCAAAGTCGGTGCCTCGGGACTCACCGTGAAGGCTGCGCCGAAAAAAATCAGCCTCGACGACCGACTCAGTCAGGTGACACCCGAAAACCTCCATCCCGCGACGGAGTGGGGTGTGGATGTAGGCCGGGAGGTCCTGCCGATATGAAGGCCAAAACTCCGTCCGTGCCGGAATTGGGCACTATCGGCTGGCTGGTGTTCGATCCTCGGGCAGGTCGCGAGCAGGCAGGTCGCCGCCCCGCCATCGTTCTCAGCCACACTCGCTACAACGAGAAGACAGGCCTCGCCGTCTTTTGCCCCATCACCAGCAAGGTCAAAGGGTAACCCTTCGAGCTCGCCGTCCCGGCTGGCCTGCCTGTGGGTGGTGTCGTTCTCTGTGATCACATCCGCTCGCAGGACTGGAACGAGCGCAAGTGGCAACCCGTCTGCAAAGTGCCGCTTAGCTTCGTGCAGGACGTTATGGCGAGGACGATGACGTTGTTTGATTTACCGCAAAGTGCATAATCGCCGACCACCCAGCCACAAACAGCCCCTGAATAAACATTGACCGACTCGGTCGAACATACACCACACTCCTCTCCATTCGGCGCTGGTCCTGTCCTGCCTGTAACGGCAACGGAAGTTGAGACTCGGGCTCTGCATGAAAAACTCACTCCACGATGGGGGAACGCCAGCATCGGACATGAGCCACGGGACGCACATACAGACTCGTGCCCGCCGCCCCGGTGGAGCAACAGGCGCAAGATGTGGCGTCCGCACTCGCCTTTCTCATCCGGCAGGCGGAGTCGCTCGGTTTTGATGCCTCGCGCGTCGTTTTGATGGGACACAGTGCCGGAGCCCACCTTTCGGCTCTCGTTGGCACGGACATGCGTTATTTGAACAAGGCCGGCCTGAGTCCGAAATCCCTGCGCGGCGTCATCCCGCTCGATGGCGCATGCTACGACGTGCCGCGTCAGATCGCGGAGGGCGGTGACTTCATGCATGAGACCTACATTCAGGCCTTTGGCGGTGAAAAGGAAAGACAGCTCACGCTTTCGCCAACGCACCATGCTGCCGCGCCAAACGCCCCCGCGTTTTTGATCCTGCATGTGCAGCGCGTGGATGGCACGGCGCAGTCAAAAGCGCTGGCCGCCGCTTTGCAAAAAGCCGGCACCCCCGCCGAGGTGCGCAGCTTTGACGGTATCGGTCTCAAAGGTCACGCCGAGATCAATCGCCGCCTTGGCGATCCCGCGTATCCGGCGACACCGGTGGTGGATGCCTGGCTAAAAAGCGTGTTCGAAAAGTGACGGCGCCACCGCCGTCGGCTCCGGAAAGCTATGGAGCGCAAGGATTGATTCTGTCTCGAATGCATGACATGGAAGAGACATGCTCAGGACTGCCGGCTTCCTTCTCTTCGTCTCCTATCTCAATGCCGCTGACATCACGCTCAAGCCCGGCAACCTTGCGGCGGTGCTTGAACAAGCTCGCAAGGCTCCGAAGCCCGTGCGCATCGTCGTTGAGGATGGCGTGCATCCGATCGATGAAACGATCACACTCGGCAAAGACGACTCGCAGGTGACTTGGAGCGGCAAAAACGCCGTGTTCATGGCCGGAAAGCCGATCACCGGCTGGCAGCAGGTCAAGGAGAGGCACTTGCCAAGTCCCTCCAATCTCTGGAAAGCCACACTGCCGGACAAAGCGTGGAAGTTTGAGCAACTCTGGATCAATGGCCGTCGCGCCACGCTCGCCCGCTCGCCGAACAAAGGATTCTACCACATTACCGAGGCGGTCGGAGCCGGTGTGTTTCCGGATTTGAAGGAGAACATGAATTTTCACGCCTTCAGCATCCCGGCTGAGCAGTACGATCTGCTCAAAAGCATCCCGCAAGCTGAACGCGACGACGTTTTGCTCACCGTGACGCATGCCTGGGCCGTGGGCCAGTGCCGCATCAAGGCGCTGAACGACGAAGCGCTCGCCGTTCAGATCAAAGGCCGGTCGCGCTATCCATTCGTCGAGTTTGAGCCCGATCAGCGCTTCTGGATGGAGAACTACCGCGCCGCGCTCGATGAACCGGGCGAATGGTATCTCGACAAGGCGAAGGGCGAATTGTTCTACCTGCCGCTGCCTGGCGAGGACATGACAAAGACAGCGGTCATCGCACCCGTGGTTACGAAATTCATCGTCATGAAAGGCGCTCATGCCGTGCGTTTTGAAGGCATCTCGTTTCAAGGCAGCCAGCATCTCTATCCCGCCGATGGCCTGCACGATGGCCAGGCCGCAACAACGAGCGATGGCTCCATCGAGATCGAAGATTCGCAGGGCGTTCATTTTGAGAATTGCGAGATCACACACACCGGTCTGCACGCCATCTGGTTCAAAAACGGCTGCGCCGACTCCTCGGTGAAGCATTGCCACCTCCATGATCTCGGCGGCGGCGGTGTCTATGTCGGCGAAACAGGCCGACCAGCAGACGAGCGGGTGAATCATCACATCGTCGTGGATGACTGCATCATCCAGCACGGCGGTCGGCTGCATCCCAGCGCGTGCGGTGTGGTCTTCACGCACACGCAGCACTGCGCGGTCAAACATTGCGACATCGGCGACTTTTACTACACCGGCATCAGCGCCGGATGGAACTGGGGCTATGGTGACACCGCGTCGCGTGAGACGCTGGTGGAGAACAACCACATCCATCATCTCGGCTGGGCTTACCTGAGCGACATGGGCGGTTTTTACGGCCTTGGCACCTCGCCCGGCACGATCATTCGTGGCAATCACGTCCATCACATTGCCAGCCATCGCTACGGAGGCTGGGGTCTCTACAATGACGAAGGAGCCACCGACACGCTGATGGAAAACAACCTCGTGCACGACACCTGGAACGCCGGTTTCCATCAGCATTACGGCTACTTCAACACAGTGCGGAACAACATCTTCGCCTTTGGCAACTCTGCTCAAATCCAGGCCAGCCGCAATGAAGCACGCCTGCGCTTCCGCTACATGAATAACATCGTCGTGTGGGATCCCGCATCACCGCTGCTCGATGGCGGCGAGTGGAACTGGAAGTTTTTCGACAAGACCGATCGCGGCGATCCCAAGGACAGCCTCATCTTTCGCAAAAACCTCTACTGGCCCACCGACGGCAAAATCCCCGCGAAGCTCACGAAATCCCACTTCACCTGGGATGAATGGCGCAAGATGGGGCGCGACCGCGAAAGCAAGTTTGCCGATCCGATGTTTGAAAACCTCGCCGAGCGCGACTTCCGCCTCAAGCCCGGCTCACCGGCTGAAAAGCTCGGTTTCAAACCCTGGGATCTCACGCTCGCTGGTGTGCGCAAAACAGACGCTTCATGGCTTTCACTCGCCGCGAAAGGTCACGATTACCCCACGTGGCAAAGCGAGGCCAAACCGTGGCCCGCGCCGCCATACAAGGTCGATCAATCCTTCGAGCGCTCCTCTCTCGGCACGCTCGGCATTCGCAACGCCAAATACTCCACCGAAAACAAAGGCGAAAGCATCGGCGTCACCGACGAGATCGGCTCGCCCATCGGCGGAACCTCCAAGCGCAGCCTTAAAGTGCAGGACGCTCCCGGCTTGAAGCACAGCTACGACCCCGTGCTCGACATCTACCCCAAGTGGGCCGAGTCCGGCACCTACCACGTCAGTTTCGACATCATGGCCCAGCCCGGTGCCGACTGGTTTTTCGAGATGCGCAACAAAGCGGGTGAGTTCGGGGCCGGTCCTTATGTTCGCTGGCAGAATGGCAAGATCGCCCCAGGTTTGCAGAGCGGTCCTGTGCCCTTTGAGGTTGCACCCAACCAATGGGTGCATGTGGAAATCACCGCCACTTCCGAAGTCGCCGCCACGCCAATCACACCTGCCAAATCCGGCACTTGGACCGTCTCCTTCACCCGTCAGGACGGCGAGAAAAAAAGGCTATCTGACCTTCGCCGCCAAACCCGGCTGGACCGACGCCGGTTACCTTCTCTTCAGCGCCCTCGGCACCACAAAGACCGCGTTCTTCATTGATAACGTGAAGCTGGAATCTCACTGATCAAAGAGCACCGCACCCACAAGTCACCACACACCATGCCCACGCGCCGTCATTTCATCTCCGCCATCACCACCGCGCTCGGCGGTTCTGTTTTTGCCGCGAGCGGCAGGCCAAAAACCATCGTGCTGCAATCCGCATGGGACACTATCAACATTGGCGACATCGGCCACACGCCGGGCACGCTGCGGGTGATTGAGGAGCATCTGCCGGAGGTGAAGGTGGTGCTTTGGGCGATGAAAGTTGACGAACGCGTCATCGCGATGCTCAAGCGTCGTTTTCCAAAGATCGATCTCCTTCAAGGTAAACTCGATGGCAAAGGCGAGAAAGACCGGAAGCTTCAGGAGGCCGTCAAAGACTGCGATCTCTTCATCCGCAACTCCGGCATGGGACAGGACCTCAGCTACATGAAGTTCTGCCGACAGCACGGCAAACCCTACGGCCTCTTTGGTCAGTCCTTCTTCCCAACAATCATTGAAGGAGAGGGGGCGGCGGAGCGCATCGAACTTTTGAATGCAGCGGCTTTCATCTACACGCGTGAAACCAAAACACTCAGCATCCTCAAAAATGGCGGCGTGAAGACTCCGGTGCTTGAATTCGGCCCGGATGGCTGCTTTGGCATCGACGTGCGCGATGACGAGCGCGGGCTTGCCACGATGAAAAAGCTTGGCTTGGAGGAAAAGAAGTTCATCACCGCCATGATCCGCACCAACACGCCAAAATACCCCGGCGTGGACGATTCACGCCCGGAGAAGCTCAATCCGCTGCATCCCACGCCGCAGCAGATCGCCGATGATGAACGCCGCGCGGCGAAATTCCGCGAGCTCGTCACACAGTGGGTGAAGAAGACCGGCCACAAGGTGCTCATCGCGCCTGAGACCATCAAAGAAATGGGCCACAACAAGCGCCTCATCCACGATCCACTGCCGCCGGAGATCCAGAAGCACGTCGTGAACCTCGATACTTTTTGGAACGCTGATGAGGCGGCCTCGATCTTTGCCCGAGCCCACACGGTCGTCTGCCATGAGCCGCATTCGCCCATCATCGCTCTCGCCAACGGCACACCGATCATCCACACCTACTCCGAGTTTCATTCACCCAAGTGCTGGATGTTCAAGGACATCGGCCTGCCCGAGTGGTTGCTCGAAATGGATGAAACACCCGTCGAAAAGATCGCGGAGACCCTTTTCGCCATCGACGCTGATTACGCTGGAGCGCAGGCCAGGGTGAAGAAAGCCATGGCCTATGTGCATGAGTGCTTCTCAAGCTCAATGAAACAGGTGAAAGCTCTGTGAAAGTGGCGGCGACTTCAGTCGCAACTTCAACCCAATCCTTCGGCTAAAGCCGAAACCACTTTTTTCATGATCTCCCGCCGCGCCTTTCTAAAACAGAGCACACTCTGTCTCGCTGGTTTCAGCAGTCTCCAGGCCGCCGATGCCAATGCCCAACCACTGCTGCGGGTCGGCTTGATGACGGATCTCCACTACGCGGACAAGCAGCCGACCAAAACGCGTTATTACCGCGAAGCGCTGACGAAGCTGGATGAGGCCGTCGAGGTCATGAACCGCGAAAAGCCGGCCTTGGTTGTTGAACTCGGTGATTTCATCGACCAGGCCGATTCGGTCGAAACGGAAATCGAGTGGCTGCGGACGATGGAATCGCGCTTCGCCAGGCTTTCGATGCCAAGGCACTACGTTTTGGGAAATCACTGCGTCGGCACACTGACGAAAGAAGAGTTCGCCGCGAACACCAAGGCCAGCGGCAGTTTTGAGAGCTTCGAGGCCGGCGGCCTAACCTTTGTCATTCTCGACGCCTGCTTCCGTTCCGACGGCACGCCGTATTCGCGGAAGAATTTCGATTGGAAAGACACCCACGTGCCGAAGGCGGAGCTTTCATGGCTTGAAACGCAGCTCGGCCAAGCCAGCGGCCCCGTCATCGTGCTCGCCCACCAACGTCTCGATGCCGACAAAGCCCATGCGGTGCAGAATGCCGCCGAAGTGCGCTCGCTGCTCGAAAAATCCGGCAAGGTGCTCGCCGTCTTCCAAGGTCACTCGCACAAAAACGATTACCAGCAGATCGCCAGCATTCATTACACGACGCTCGTGGCGATGGTGGAAGGCAGCGGCGCTGACAACAATGGCTACACGCTGCTCGATGTGCTCGCGGATGGATCGCTGCGCTTGAATGGCTTTCGCAAGCAGATGAACCGCTCACTGAATCACGCATGAAGGCTCGCAGGAGCAGCTAAGTTCGCAAACCGTAATCCCGCGTATGCATCGCCATCATGCCAAGAGCTAACCCCATCGTCCAAATCTTTATGTTATGCATCTCGGGTAATTTGCTGTACAACGGCAGGAATCCGAACGAATGAGAATGTCCATCAAGCTGACCTTCGCAGTCGCGCTGCTGTTATCTATCACTGCGGCGTTCTTTTGGTTTTTCCCGAATGCATTTTCCGCCGCGCCAGTTGCTTGGTCTGTCACGATTGGCAGGTTTGAGGGACCTTCGTGGTGCGATGATGACTCTGTCTATTGCGTGACTGGCATGTGGGGTGTTTCTGGATCGGAGGCCGGACTGAGCCGATTCGACCGCGCGACAGGCAAAAGAATCTGGACTAAATACCAAAGCACCGGACCCGAACAGTGGCGACTCGAGAGAGGCCATATGTTCACGAAGTCAGAATGCTTTCTTGCCAGTGAGCTATACGACCGCTCTCAAAAGCGCGTCACTGAATCAAAGCTCCTCGCCATCAACCTGAGCGATGGCGAGATCCTTTGGGAGATTCCAACGCAAGGAGAAACGGGAGGGCTGTGCTTGAATGATGGGATGCTCTATCGGGTCACCACGGATGGAGCGATGGCAGCGTATGACGTGGGATCACGAAAAAAATCGTGGGAGCTAAACCTTGCTCAATTTGGACACCATGCTTCTTACGGAGGCATTAAATGCTGCCAGAATGCTCTGCTCGTTTACTGCAACCTTTCGACGAATTACACACTTCCCGATCACGCAAAGACCATCATTGTCAGCAGGCAGACACACAAACGGATCGCTGAGGTGCCGCGAGTCAGGATCGTGGGATCGCGGCTGCTGACATTCAGCGCCGATGGTGTGACAAGCTACGACCCCAACTCCCTTGATCTCGTCCGAAACGACGCCTTGCCGAAATCAACAACCCTATTGGA
>CAJCCF010000266.1 GCA_903960845.1 uncultured Verrucomicrobiota bacterium
CAGAAGAAAAGGATCTCACGGTCACCCTGACGCTCAAGCCCGCCACGGACAAAGCACTCCCATTCCAACCGGATCAACCCGCGCCAAAGGTGATCTTTTTCACCGAAGATGGCTGGATCAACAGTGATCAACCCCAGACGATCCGGGTGAATCAGGATGGCAGTTTAACCCTGACCCTGACCCGGGCTGAAGTGTTCCTGGGGAAAATCGTGCCTGATCACCTGCACGGAATCGTCCAGAGGCAGGGCGGATGGCACCGGGATGGCTCATTGAGGAGCCTGATGATCGAACCCGTCCTCAAGCGAATCCGGTAAAACCGGCGCGGTGACAATCATCTCTTGTAACTCGATTACAGGCACCTCTTGCATTCACCAATCACCCGCGCTAGGTGCCGCGCACTTTACCCATTGATGAAAGCAATTCTGGCACTCGAAGACGGACGGTATTTTGAAGGCGAATCCTTTGGTGCTCCTGGCACCTGCACAGGAGAAGCCTGCTTCAACACTTCCATGACTGGTTATCAGGAAGTGCTCACCGATCCCTCGTATCGCGGGCAGATCGTGGCGATGACTTACCCGATGATCGGCAACTATGGCATCAATGGCCTGGACCCCGAAAGCTCTCAGCCCCACGTGCGCGGTTTTGTGATCGAGGAACTCTGTGCGGTGCCGAGCAACTGGCGCAGCACCCAGTCGCTGGACGCTTATTTAAAGGAACACGGCATCCAGGGGATCCAGGGCATCGACACTCGGGCGCTGACCAAGCATCTGCGCACACGCGGTGCCATGCAGTCCGTGATCACCACTGAACTGACGGTGGAACAGGCCATCGAAGCGGCAAAGGCGAGTCCGCCGATGAGTGGCAGTGATTACGTGAAGGAAGTGACCACCCCAAAGGCCTACGTATGGGACCCGGAAGACACTGAAAGTCGCGTGTGGGACATCCCCAGCCCGAGCCAGAACCGTGAAGGCGGCCCGCTGGGCGCCTTCCATGATCTGCCGCCAACAAAGCACCACATCGTGGCCTACGATTTCGGCATCAAAACCAACATCCTGCGCAACCTGCGGCAACACGGATTCCGCGTCGAAGTGGTGCCCGCCACGACCACCGCCGAGCAGGTGCTGGCGAAAAATCCCGATGGCGTCTTCCTTTCCAACGGCCCCGGTGACCCTGCCGCGCTGGGCTACATCCATCAGGAAATCAAAGCCCTGATCGGCAAGAAGCCCATTTTCGCCATCTGTCTGGGTCACCAACTTCTGGGACACGCTTACGGCGGCAAGACTTTCAAACTCAAATTTGGACACCGCGGCGGCAACCAACCGGTCAAGGATTTGCGCACCGGCAAAGTCAGCATCACCAGCCAGAACCACGGTTTTGCCATCGATCCGGCCAGCCTGCCTTCGAATATCGAGGTCACGCACATCAATCTCAATGATGGCACGGTGGAAGGCATGAGACACCGCGAAGCCCCTGTGCTCAGCGTGCAATATCACCCTGAGGCCGCTCCCGGCCCGAATGACGCGAAGTACTTCTTTGCCGAATTCGCCAAAATGATCGAGAACGCGGGCTGAGCATTCGAGCGGCACACCCCAACTTGACTCGCCCAACGTGCTCGCTTTGGGTGCGCGCCCTTCTTTCTCATGGAACTGACCGCCATCGTCGAATCTTTGCTCTTTGCCACCCAGGAACCTCTGCCCCTGACGCAGATGCTCATCGCGGTGAAGGACACAGCCAAGGATATGCAGGATGCCGCGGCAGATCCGTCCGAAGTGCCCGAATGGGTCGCGCCCCTGCTCACCATTGATGAACTCAACTTGCGCGGTGCCATCGATGAACTCGTGGCACACTACCAAAGGGACGGGCGTGCTTTCACCATTGTAGAGCGCCCGCATGGGTGGCGGCTATGCGCCAAGGCAGAGTATTCCGAGTGGTGTCGCGCCCTTTTCCCCGGCAAGAAAGTCCAGCGTCTGAGCCAGCCGGCCCTGGAAACGCTGGCAATCATCGCCTACCGCCAGCCGATCACCCGGGCGGG
>CAJCCF010000267.1 GCA_903960845.1 uncultured Verrucomicrobiota bacterium
AGAAAGGAGATGTAGCGGTAGTACTCGGCGAGGAAGCTGCGCACTTTTTCTTCTGTGCGTGGCCAGGGCAGGAGTTGCTCGTCGCGGATGGACATTTCGCCATTGTTGAAGGGATGCTGCGGCAGAAAGTCCGGCGGCAGCGGGATCTGATCGGCCGCGTAGTGGATGGGGAAATCATCTGGCACGATGTGTGGATCGTGCGGGCCATCAAAAGGCACATAGGCGAAGAATGGCCCTTCAGCCTGTTCTTTGATGAAGCGGATGGCCTCATCCGCAAAGGCTTCGCAGGCGTGCTTCGCGGACGGTTTAGCCGGACCCACTTTGCCATCCACCACGTCACGCAGTTTTGCCTCCATGGGATTGGTCATTCCACCGGTGAACATGGACCTGGCCACTTGAAAGCAGCGCGCGAGCGATTGGTCTCCATTGTGCCACTTGCCGCTGACGAAGGTTTTGTAGCCGGCTTTTCCAAAAGCCTCGGGCCATGTTTCATCGCGCATCAGTTTCTCGTCGATGTGAAATAAGTTTCGTCCCGAGAGCAGCATGGCGCGTGAGGGCACGCAGGTTGCGCCGTTCATGCCGCCCTGCATGTAGGCGCGGTTGAAGGCGATGCCACGATGTGCCAGGCGGTCCAGGCTTGGTGTCCTGATCACGGGATTGCCCAGTGCCGCAATGGTGTCCGCGCGCTGGTCGTCAGCGAAGAAGAAAAGGATGTTAGGCTTCGTGCTTTCCGCAGACCGGGCAGGCCCGGCCTGGACGAACAGGCACAAAACGGCGGTGAATAGAACATGCTTCATGGTTGATAGGGAGGAAAGGCGGCCCGGCGGGATGGGCTCAATAGAACGCTGCAGCCGCACTGAATCCTTGCGGATGGACAGACAGGTTTCGGCACCTTTCGGACATTCAGCGCCCGCTTCCTGTTCCAAGCCAGCGGACGGCGTTTTCGATCACGCGCACCGGTTCGGCCTGTTTGAAAACGGGGAAGGATTCGTGGCCCGGACGGAAATAAAAGACACGACCCTGCCCAACCTTCCACACGCAGCCACTGCGGAAGTGTTCGCCTTTGTCCCAGCGCTCTTCGAAAACCACTTCATCAGGCGGCGGGACATGGAAGGGCTCGCCATACATTTCGGTCTGCGGGATGTCCCACTTGACGGGCAGACCTTTGGCGATGGGGTGATCCGGCAGCAACGTGGTGAGATGTCCCGGGGCTCCGTCGGCCCGATAAGCTGGAAAGACGCACTGCGGCAGGGTGAGCTTCCACACATGGCCCTCGCCCTTTTCGATGAATGGTGTGGTGCGCGCCACTTTGGGTCGGATGATGCCGTAGGGCTTGTCGTTGCTGTAGTCCCACTTGGCGGTGGCGCGTTCGGCCTCAGGGATTTGCAGAATGGCATCGGCCTTCGAACGCTCCTGCATGAGCCGCACAAAGGGTTTCGACCAGTGTGCGGAGTGCAGTGCGATGAGGCAGAGTTTGCCCGCCATCACGCGTTTCACCACGGCTTCGACCCGCGCGTCATCCTGATCTTTTTGTCGCACATGACTCCAGAAGACAAGGACATCGGTGGCATCCAGCGTGGCGTCATCGAGTCCCTGTTCAGGGGCATCAAGTTTCGTCGATTTCACCATCAACCCGGGCAGGGTCGTGAGATGCGCGGCGATGGTGTCGCCGAGAAATTTGTCGCCATAACCTTGAGCTTGTTTCGGCTGTTGTTCATCCCACACCAGGACGCGGATGGGATGCGGCTCGGCAGCAGTCATGGAACTGGCGGCGAGAATGAGGGCAAGGCTGATGAGTCGGTTCATGGGCGGTGATTATTTGGCTGGCGGCGTCTTCACGCCAATGCAGATGACTTCCTTCAGGCTGCGATGATAGAGGCGGCCCTCATCATAGCTGACCGAGTTCAGGCTCCAGGTCTCTCCTGATGGGCCGAGATCGTTGACTGCGAGGAGCGCGCCGGCATCAAGCACCGGGGCTTTGGAATCAATGACATAAGTGATCCCGATCATCGTCGTGACATAGATCTTGTCGTTGACCGCCACCGGACTGCCCCAGAATGCGGGGATTTCCCAACCGTCGGTGCGCGAGCGATCCTCGGCGGCGATGTCCTGACCGGAGGCGTTGAGTGTGGTGGTGCGCTGGGCGATGCCGTAGACCGGTTCATCGGGCGCGCCCGGCTTGCGGATGATGGTCACCGGCACTTCGAAATACTCGACCTTTCCGGTCTCCACGTTCACGCGGGCAATGCAGTGGGACGGGCCGCCGCGGCCTTTTGGCGCGTGCCGGTTGCGGCGGTGAGCGGTGCTGGTGAGGAAGTAGTGATAACCGTTGATAACCATGTTGCAGTGCCAGGCCGGAAGCACGCGGATGACATCGTCAGCCGCGAGAAGGTTGCGCGGGGCAAGTTCGCGCATCTCGCGGAGATTGACGTTCCTGTGGACGATGTGCTTTTTCGCTGACGGATCCCACTGCCGGTAGTCGACGCCCCGGATCAGTGATTGCTCGCGCTGAAGTTTGCCGGTGCCGCTGTCGAACACGAGGTGCGACTCTTCGGGATTGAGCTTGAACCAATACGCATGCTTCGCGTCCCAGTGCAGTGTCCATAGCGCCTGCCAGGTGGGTGCGGCGAGTGAGCCGGGATCGGTCAGCGGTTTGCCATCGTCATCGGTGTCAGCGATGAAACGCCAAAGTGTTTTTCCTTCACTGCCGGCGGCCAGCGAGATGAGTGACAAACCCACCGGGCGCTCCGGCACACCGTGGTGACCGCCACGACCCGTGAGCACCGCCGGGGTGCCATCCGCCGTGTGTCCGAAGACAGAGGTGCAGTAGGTCGTGGTGCCGTCGTTCGCGATCCAGAGGGTTTTGCCGGTGCGCTTGTCGATGCCGCGCAGGTAATTCCAGCCGGATTTCTCCGGTGGCGTTGCATCGCCCGGTTCCACATGGATGATCGTGTCGCCGACCAGCATGGGTTCATGCTGTTTGTTAAACGGATAGGGCTCGCCCCACGGTGTGAAGCTGCGCCGCCAGACTTCCTTTCCGGAGAAATCCCAGCAGCCCATTTCACCACTGTTGTTGGTGAACCAGACATGCTTGCCATCCGTCACAGGCGTGGGCGAAGTCGAATCGCTGTAGGCGTAGAGCATGGGGCTTTTCGTCGGCCCGTTGAGTTTCACGGACCAGAGAAGCCGGCCGGTCTGTTGATCAAGGCAGTGACCGAGGATGCTGCCGGAGAACAGGGAATCGCCCTCTTTGAAGACGTCGAATGTCGTCAGGAAAAGACGGTCACCCCAGATCGCGATGCCGCTTTGACCGCCATTGGGCAGCGCGGTGCGCCAAAGGATGTTTTGATTGCGCGTCACACTCCACTGCACTGGTGCTGCGGGCCCGTGGCCCTGCCAGTTGCCATCAGGCCCGGCGGCCTGGGGCCATTCGGCAAAAACAGGAGCGAGAACCAGAGTGGCGGTCGCTGTGAGGAGGGGAATCAAGTTCATGAGGGATCGCTGCAAGAGACCTGCCACATCAGGCCAGGATCTCGTTGATCACACGGCCACCGAGATCGGTCAGGCGATAATCGCGGCCGTTGTGGCGATAGGTGAGCTTTTCGTGATCGAGACCAAGCAGGTGGAGCAGCGTGGCGTGAAGGTCGTTGACGTGGACTTTGTCTTCCACGGCCTTGTAGCCGAATTCGTCGGTCGCTCCATGATGGATTCCGCCTTTGATGCCGCCGCCGGCCATCCAGATGGTGAATCCTTTGGGATTGTGGTCACGACCGGTGCTGCCCTGCGAGTCGGAGGTGCGGCCAAACTCGCCACCCCAGATGACAAGCGTTTCATCGAGCAATCCACGGCCTGCAAGATCGGCCAACAGTGCGGCGGCAGGCTGATCCGTGGCCGCTCCGCAGGAACGGTGGTTCGTTTCAATGTTGGTGTGCCCATCCCAGGGCACGTCGTCCACGGCACCGTCACCATTCGAGTTTTTGCCGGCAAAGATCTGCACAAAACGCACGCCACGCTCAACCAGACGGCGCGCGGTTAGGCATTGGCGGGCGAAGACTTCGCAGGTCTTGTTGTCGAGGCCGTAGAGCTTTTTGGTGGCTTCGCTTTCCTGACTGATGTCGAGCGCCTCGGGCGCGGCTGTCTGCATCCGGTAGGCGAGTTCAAATGAGTTGATGCGCGCGGCGAGATCTGTCTGCGGTGATCGCAGTTGCGCGTGCTGCTGGTTCATCTCCTTGATCAAATCGAGCGAGGAACGCTGCTGCGCCGCGCTCTCCATTGTGTGGCGTGAGAGATTGTCGATCACGCCATTGCGCCGTGCATCCAGCGTGAGCGCTTGAAACGATTTTGGCAGGAATCCGGCGGACCAGATCTGGTCATCACCGCGCGGACGCCTTTCATGCATGACGACAAAGGAGGGCAGGTTTTGGTTCTCCGTGCCGAGACCGTAAGTCAGCCATGCCCCGGCGCTGGGCCTGCCCGGTTGGCTGTCTCCGCACATCAACTCCATCGAGGCCGGGGCGTGATTGTTGGCCTTCAAATGCATGGAGTGGATGAAAGCCATCTTGTCCACATGCCGGGAAAGATGCGGGAAGATGCTGGAGACCCAGGAACCCGATTCGCCGTGCTGTTTCCAATCGAAGGGCGATTTCAAAATCTTGCCACTGGTGGTGAAGAAGCCGGTCTTGGAATCGCTGCCGGGCAGGGGCTCTCCGTTGCGTTTTTGCAGCTCGGGTTTGTAATCCCAAGTGTCCACCTGAGACGGTGCGCCGGTCATGAACAGCCAGATGACGGATTTGACCTTGGGAGCAAACAGCGAAGGCCGCAGGGCCAGCGGATTGAGTGATGCGGGAGCAGCTTTGGCTTGCTGTTCATTCAGCATTGAAGCCAGCGCGACGGAACCAAATCCGAGACTGCTTTGCTGCAGGAATCGACGGCGCGAGGGCAGGAGCGATTGGTTCGAAGTGAGGTCGTTGAACATGTGTGTGGTGAGAAGCGTTCGTGATGGGTGGGCTAGTCCACGTAGATGAACTCATTCAAACAAAGCAAGGCATGGCAGAACTCCCGCGCCGCCAGCGTTTCTGAATCGGGCCGGTTGCCGAGGAGTTGCGTTTGCTGCTCGATGAAGGTTTTCATGCGCTGAGTTTCATGCGCTGCGGGAAGGCGGCCGAGAGCGTATTCGTAGGCCTTGCTGATGATCTGCTCGGTGCCTCTGGGTTTCGTGGCCATGATGCGATTGAGGAATTGCGCCGCGAGATCATGCACGAAGGGCGAATTCATGACGGCGAGCGCCTGTGTGGGCACGGTGGTGTTGCCGCGGTCGCCGATGCTTTGATTCGGCTCGGGCGCATCGAACATGGTCATGAAGGGCACCAATTCGCTGCGCTTGACCCGCAGATAGACACTGCGCCGGCCGCTTTCATTGTTGGTCTCTGACGGGCCATACATTTTGACATCCAGCCTGCCGCCAAGCTGCAGCAAAGTGTCACGGATGGCCTCAGCCTCCAAGCGCCTCGCGGGGCGCTGTGCCCACAGACGGTTTTCGGGATCGCGCTGCACACTCGATGAATTCACCTCGCCGGACTGGGTGTAAACGGAACTGAGAAGGATGAGCCGGTGGATCGGTTTGACTCGCCAGCCGTTTTTGATGAGCTCTGAGGCGAGCCAGTCGAGCAATTCGGGATGCGTGGGCTTCTCTCCCTGTGTTCCGAAATCATTGCTGGTCGGCACGATGCCACGGCCAAAATGTTGACGCCAGACGCGGTTCACGATCACGCGCGCCAGCAGCGGGCCTCCGCCCGCCTGGGCATCGGTCATCCAGTTGGCCAAAGAAAGCCGCGGATGCATTGCGGGCTGTTTCGTCTCGGGCTGCGGCCCCCATTTTTTCTCGGCATCGCTGGAGCGCATGAGCACCTGGATGAAATTGGGACTGGCTTTGCCCTCTTTGCGATCCACCTCGCCACGGCGTAGGAAAAACACATCCTGGCCGCCATTCGACGTCGTGTAGACTTCGGTCAAAACAGGCTGCGGGCGTTTGCGCTCGTGCTCGGTGACGGCGGCGATGAGTTTTTGCGCGCGTTCATCGAACCGGCTGAACCAGCGTGTCATGCTGGCGGTTGCGATTTTGGCGTCCGTCAGCGCGCGGAGTTCCCGCAGGTTCTGCATGTCCTCCGTGTCGGCGAGTTGCGCCAAGGTGCTGCCATTGTTGAACGCCAGCCTGATCTTTCCAAGGCCGAAGAAGTTGCTGAAGCGCAACTGGATCTCAAATTCCGTGCCGCCATCAAAACCCATGGTTTCGCCATCAATCGCGAAGACCGCCGCGTGATCCCTGCCCAATTGTGGAGCCACGCCCCAGCCGGTGTTCGGATTGCCATCGACCGCTTTGCTGAACTCATAGTTTTTCTGTTCAAAGCTGACCTGCGCGGCCTTGAGCTTGAGCGTGACAGGCTTGGACTTGTGTTTTGCATCGAGCGGCTTCGCGATGACTTTCACATCACCCAGCACAAAATTGCCGTTGTTGGACAGGCCGGGGCCTTTGGACGGCAGTGTGGGATCACTCAGTGCATCGAGCCGGAATGCACGCACACCTTTCTGATAAGTGACGACCTTGATCGTGTAAGTTTCATCCTTGGTTTTGTTCCCGGTGTGGATCACGTGTCCGTCCCGATCTGTGACGAGACGTGCGCTCTGAGCGGCGGCTGTCTGGATGTCAAAGACCTGCCAGGGGGAGGTGGATTGCAGTTTGGGCAATTGCTCGAGTTGCCACTTTTCGTAGCGCTTTGGCAGTTCCTCGGATTCGAATTTCTTCAGTGCGGCCTGCAGCGGCGCGCCGATTTGATTGTGGGCCGCAAGCTTCTTTTGGGTTTCAACATAGGCGAGGTCGATCTTGCCCGGTGAGTGAACCGTGGTCGCAAGCGCTGCCGCAATGCCATAATAGTCGCGCTGAGGCAGCGGATCGAACTTATGATCGTGGCAACGCACGCATGCCATCGTCAGTCCCAGCATGCCGCTGCCGATGGTTGAGACCATGTCATCGAGCTGATCATAGCGGATTTTCTCCACGGTTTTTGCGGTGATCTGGCCCGGATACGGTCCCGCAACGAGAAATCCCGTTGCGCTCGCGCCATCATATTCGCCCGGCTTGATCTGGTCGCCAGCCAGCTGCATGCGCACGAATTCATCATACGGCATGTCGTTGTTCATCGCCTTGATGACCCAGTCGCGATAATGGTAGGCCCCTGGCCGAAAGCCGTCGAACTCATAGCCGCCGCTCTCTGCAAAACGCACCACATCGAGCCAGTGACGGCCCCAGCGCTCACCATACTTCGGGCTTTCCAGCAGGCGATCTATGAGCTTCGAGTAGGCGTCGGCACGGTGGTCATTCAAGAATGCGGCCCGCTCTTCCGGTGTCGGTGCCATGCCTGTCAGGTCGAAGGTCACACGCCGCAGCAGCTGCTCTTTGCTCGCGATGTTGTTCGGCATCAGGCCGGCCGCTTCCTGCTTCGCAAGGATGAACGCATCGACCGGCGTGCGTGGCCAGGCGGCGTTTTTGACCGCAGGCAAGCCCGGCTGAGTCAGGGGCTTGAATGCCCACCAATCTTTTCCCGACTGGACATCAATGGCGCGCTTGGTTTTGACCACCGGTGCCACCTTCAGCCGAGGGTCAGGCGCGCCCATCTCGACCCACTTGGTGAGATCAGCGATGACGCTGGCGGGGAGTTTGCCCTTCGGTGGCATTTCCGCGTCCTTGATCTCATGACGGATCACTTTGAGCAGCAAGCTCTCCAGAGGTTTGCCGGGCATCAAAGCGGGTCCTGTCTCACCACCGCTCATGAGTCCCTGCCGGCTGTCGACAAACAGCCCGGCCTTCAATTTTCCCTTGTCCTGTGCCTGCGCCGAATGGCAGCCATAGCAATGCTCGGCGAGCACCGGACGGATTTTAGACTCAAAGAACGCTGTGTGTTCTGGAGCAAGTGGCGGCAAAGGTTCTGCGGCCATTGCCAATGGGCATAAAGCTGCGGCAACAAATGCCATCGAAGCGGAGAGGTGGTGTGCGCGATTGGCGACGGTCATGGAGAAAAAGGAATCTGGTCAGCCTGCTACTACGGTTCAGAAGCGGGCAATTATGTCGATTGCCTGACAATCTTTGGGCCGGCAGGCAATCAGGCGTCACGGATGAGCACTGCTTGTGATGCAGGCAGTAACTATGCGGACAAACGTTTGAGGCATCGCATCAAGGCCATGCTACATCGTCCAGCCGTTGCGATACTGGGGTGTGAGCAATCCATTCGCCTGCTCATCATTCTTGAATTTCATCGCTGCGCCATCCCATTCGAGACGCGTGCCTGAGCG
>CAJCCF010000268.1 GCA_903960845.1 uncultured Verrucomicrobiota bacterium
GATGCCCCTGATGCCGCGATGCGCCAGTTCACGCGCTTCATCTTCCCCGGTCGCCTTGTGGCGGAGGATCTGGCTCAGCGCGAACTCACCCGTGGCCATCAGTGCGTTTTCATAGGTCAGGCAACCGGCCTTGTCCGGTGAGTTCTGGAACATGTCGATGATCCGCCGCTGCTCTGTTTTGGCCAGATCTTCATTGGTCCACGGGGCCAGGGTCGCCGCGCACAAGCAACCGCGGCAGAGTCCGTCGTCATCCATCATGCGCTGCATGACAAACCCGCGCATGATCTTCTCGATGGATGACAAGTCGCCGGGTTCACGGCTTTCGTCAGCTTCAAGGCGTGATGCAGTGACGGCGGCGAGGGTGGTGGAAATGAAATGGCGGCGGGTTGGCATGGTGTCAGTCGTTGTTACGGATCGACATGGCAGTCCTTCCAAAACCGGACCGTGTTCACGGATGGCAATCACCGTTTCATTCCCGCTTGCTCAGCAGGTATTTCAACAACTCCAGCGCCTTGCGCTCAGGCAGGGCCTCCAGCAGGCCCGGGGGCATGATCGAGACGGCAAGCTTCTGACGGTCCTTGAGATCGGTCTTGGAGATGATGACCGACTCGGTGACGGTGCGCGCCGTGATGGCGGTGGCGGTTTCCTGCTCGATGATGCCGGAGACGACACTGCCATCTTTTTTCGTCAGGACGTGGAGCTGGAAATTGTCTCCAACGACGGCATTTGGATCGACGATGTTTTCCAGGAAATAGGCAAGGCCGTTGCGCCATGATCCGGCCAGATCGGGACCCAGTTTGCCACCGGCACCGTTCATCGCGTGGCACACGGCGCAAAGTTGCTGGAAGGTCTGCTCGCCCGATTTGGCATTGAAGGCCCAGAGCGGCGCGGATTCATAGGCCTTCCTGAGTTTGGCGATGCTCGCCTTCGCTGCGGCGGACGACTCGTTCACCTTGCCCCAGGTTTGATCGAGCAGCGTGTTCACCCCGGTGTTGTTCAGGTTGCGCATCTGGCGGATTTGCAGGCTGCTGAGATGCTTCTTGTCGAACGTGCCCTCCTTCACCGCCGCGAGCAAGGGCAGCGCAAGTTCGGCACGGCTGGTCAAAGCCCCCAAAGCGGCGCTGCGGTCGGTGGGCGTCAGTTTTTCAAAGCGCTGCATCAGCGCCGTGGCCGTCGCCGGATCATTCGAGCGCGAAAGCAGTGGAATCACCGCCGACGCGAAGGCCTCTTCATCAAGCAGCTTCGCGAAGATCGGCGTCGATCCGGCATCGCCGGTGCGTTTGAGCAGATCGAAGGCCGCGCGTCGTTGCGGCAGCGGTTTCGCGGTGTCAGCCAGCATGCCGCGCATTTCAGAAAGAACACTTTGATCGCCAAACAGAGCAGACAGTGAATTTCCAATGTCTGACTTCTGATTTTTGCTTTGAATTTCAGGCCAGGCCTTCGGCATCTTCACGGTGGATTCATCTTTGAGGGCAAACGCCAGAAGTTGCAGATCACGCTCGGTCCTGATCGTTGGAACGAACGCCTCACGTCCTTCGGCGCTCCTGCCGGCAAACCAGCGGATCGAATCAGCCAGTGATGGCACCGGTGTCTTTTCCGCCAGCGCCAGACCACGTGCCCAATCCTGCTCAAAGACACGAGCGAGACCGAACCAGATCATCTTCGGCAGGAATCGGTCGTCCTTGTCTTCACCATGCATCGCGAGCGCCGAGCCAACCTCCCAAACCGTCTTCGCATCCAGCTTCGGCAAGGCCGATGCCAGTGCGAGACGCACGGCGGGTGATGGATCAGTCTGCGCGAGCTTGAGCAATGTTTCGGTGTTTAGCTCGGGTTTGCCGGTTTCTTCCGTGGCAAGTTGGATGGCCCATGAGCGAACGATCTCGCTTTTGTTCTTCAAGGCCGTCTGAAGATGACGCTCCGCAAGCTGGCTGGCTGCATGCAGCGTCCAAAGGCAACTCAAAGCTGATTCAGCATGGTCGCTGTCGAGCGGTTGGACGAATGATTTGGCCATTGTTACATCAATGGTTGGGCCGGATCCGCGCTCCTGCAGCAGCCGTCTCGCGGTTCTCGCATACCAGGTGTTCCGATGACGCTGGTTGAGCAGCAGTTCATGATCGCTCATCTTCCGCATATCCACCTTCACGGGCTTGTAGGTCTCCTTCCATGAGATGCGGTAGATGCGGCCGTTGCTGCGGTCCCATTTTTCATCGTCGGGGTTGTGGCAGTGCTGGGTGTCGGTCCAGTCGATGACATAAACGGCGCCATCGGGGCCGGTCTGGAGATCGACAGGGATGTAATCGGCGGCGGGGCTGTAGAGGAGATCGTAGCCCGCATGAAACGTCTCGTAGCCGCTGCCGGTGCGGACCATGTGCTGGTGATTGAGCTGATGGCCGTGCAGGTTGTGCGTGAAGAGATGGTCGCGGTAGATCGCTGGCCAGTTGTCGCCGTTGTAGATCATGGTGCCGACGTGCGAGTGACCGCCATACACGGCGGTGGTGCCGGGTTTGCCTGCACCGCCTTCGCCGCTGTCGTATCGCGCTGAGGCTGGCAGGTAGTTTTGCAGATCGGGCGAGAACGCGGGCGCGGAGGCTGAGATGAAGGGCGCGTAGTTGTTGTTGGATTGATTCCAGAAATGGCCGTTGCGAATGGCGTGCGTGGTGCCGCCTTTGCCAAAGAAACTGCGGCAGTGCGTCATGAAGAAGTGGCCGTTGCTGTTGTAGTCGAGCCCCCACTGGTTGCTGCCGCCATGGCAGAAGACTTCAAACTCATGCCGCACCGGGTGATAGCGCCAAACACCTGCGTTGAGTTTGATGCGCTGCGCTTCAGGCGTGCCGGGTTTGCCGATGAATGACTGCGTGAAAACGCCCTGATTGCCATACAGCCAGCCGTCTGGACCCCAGATGAAACTGTTGAGTGTTTCATGCGTGTCCTGGTAGCCCCAGCCATCGAGCAACACCTGCGGCTTGCCCGCTTTGTCGTTCGAGTCTTTCGGAATGAACATCAAATACGGCGCGGCTCCCACCCACACACCGCCAAAGCCGACCTCGATGCCGCTCACCAAATTCAAACCTTCGCAGAAAACTTTCTGCGTCTCAAAGGAACCATCGCCATCCGCGTCCTCCAGGATGCTGATGCGATCCTTGCCATGGCCCTCCGGCTGCCGGTTCGGATAGCTGAACGCCTCAGCCACCCAGAGGCGGCCGCGCTCGTCGAAGCAGAATGCGATCGGTTGACGCACTTTAGGTTCGGCGGCGATCAGCTCGACCTGAAAGCCATCCTGCACGCGCATCTCCGGCAGGTCTTTGGAAGGGTTCGGCAGCAGGTGCCAGAGGACTGGGCTTTCATCGCCACGTTTTGTGAGGTCGCCGCTGATGGTCAGCGTGGTGGCAAAGGAGGGTTTCTGATCGTGAAAGACAAAGTCATCAAAGTTCACGTGGCCCCAGCCGGTCTGGCTGGCATCGGTGATGCGAATGAAAATCTTCCTGCCGGTCTGGTTTTCGAGATCCACCGCCACGCGCTGCATGTTCTCGCGATCCTCGCCGCTGGCGCTGAAAAGTACTTTGCCCGTGGCTTCCTCAACGATGTCCACTTTCACCGGGCGACCTCCGCCAATGAGAAGGCTGGCCCATGGATGGAGCACTTCAAAACTCGCGGAAGTCAGCGTGCCGGTGCCCTTGTCGCCGCTGCGCTCGTAACCGCCGAGCCAGAACTTGCCGGCATGCTGCGAGTTGCCGCGCTTGCGAATGGCGACCGTGTCGCCCTCGACCGGTTGTTTGTCCCAGGCGTTGCCTTCGATTTTCCAGCCTTCGAGCGTGCCTTTTTCGAAGCCAAGATTGAGTTCCGCAGGCGGCTGGATGAATGAAGTTTCAGGCTTCAGGTTTAAAGTTTCAAGATGGGGTTTGAGCGCGTCGCGTTCAGGCATCGCGGCCCTGCCAAGATGCGTGAGCTGGATGTTGCGAAACTGAACC
>CAJCCF010000269.1 GCA_903960845.1 uncultured Verrucomicrobiota bacterium
CACCGTCCAGTGCTTGCCGCGGTCTGCGGAGGTCAAAAGCAGGGCGTGATTGCCATGCTTTCCCCAGGAGTACGCGGGCATGAACAGCGCACCCTTTTCATCTTCGAAGACATGCGGCAGCGGGCGTGCGATGACACCGAACTGCGCGGGGCATTCGATCATCGCTGTCTCCGTCTGCCAGGTGCGGCCTTGATCCTTCGTGATCGCGATTTGATAGGCATTGGCAGGCACGTCCTGCGCCGTGATTTCGCCGCGCTTCTTCGGATCAGGCACCCAGCGGATGCCAAACGCGATCATCTCGCCACTGCGCAACCGGTCCTGCCAGAGGTCCACCATCTTTGGCAGCGGCCAGTCATCGGGCCCCTGAGTCCAGGTGATGCCGCCGTCAGCCGAATGACTTGTGCCCGTGCCGCCTGAGCCGCCAAAATCGTCCGGATGGTTGGGGTAATTCACCGTGATCCGCTTTGCTGCGTCCATCACGACCTGGCCCGCACCTGTGATGCCCTCACGCTGCACCACGGTGGATGATGGAGACATCGTCACGGTGAAAGTGCCGGAATCCGCGGCGCGGGCCATGCCAAGTGCTGTGGCTAGAAGCGGGATCAATGCTGTCAGTTTCATCGGGACGGCCGGGACTTACTTCAGCATCTCTCCCACCTTGCCGATGATGCGCTCTTCGAGTGTGTCGGCGAACTTGTCGGGGTGCAGCGGATTCGACCAATACATGAGTGAGCGGAAAGCTTCGTAGCCGCCTTCATGCAGCACGCGCTTGCTCGGGATGTAAGCGAGAATGTCGTTGCTGTATCCCGCGACCCACAGCGCGCCGGGGCCCTTGAACTCGTGCTTGAGCCGCAGGGAATAATCCACGCAGGTCTCGCCGCTGAGCGCCACCAAGGTCAGGTCACTGCCGAAGCGCAGGGTCTGAACCGGGTAGTCATAATGATCACGCAGGCCGCCGTTCCTGATCGCATGCAGCCGCTTCTCGTCCCACTTGCGCTGATACACCTCGTAGCCCTTGTCATAGCCTTCACCGGTGCCGAGACGCTTCCCGATCTGTTCAGCCGTGGGGATGGATGCATAATCAAGCCGGGTCGTCTGCCAGTCGATGCTGAGCGGGCCGTGGACCGGTTTCGGCTTCGCATCAAGCGCCGCCTCCACCGCTGTGGCGAGACTTTGACCATGGCGGAAACTGAAGATCGGGCTGAAGCGCGGATACGCATTCTGATCACCGCCGCAGCCCATCATGAACAGCGCCACGGTGCCCGGATGCGCCTCCTCAATCAATTGTTGGGCATGGCCCGCGTAGTCGCCATGCCACTGCTTGATGCTCATCGACGTGTTGTGGCAGGCATAACCAAAAACAATCGCGCTCAACTTTCCGGCCGCCGTGTTGACCGTGAGCACGGGCACATCGTGATCCACCACGCCTTCGGGATTCGGGCTGTTCAGGTAGGGATCGCCCGAAGGCTTGTCGCTCTTGAGCCGGCGATTCATGGCGAAGCCGCAGCGCGCGTGACCGTAACTGACGGTCGCCGGTTCCAGGTGCTGCAGGGCTTCACCGATGATGCCCACGATCCTGTCCGTCAAAAATGAGTTGTAGCGCAGGCAGCGCTCCTTGCGCAGCGGATCGGTGAAACTCATGAACTCCAGTTCCGTGTAGCGCAGTTCCGGTCCGCAATGCGTGTGCGAGCAGTTCAGCTGCAGCGCCTTTTCCGGCAGCCCGTATTTGGACCTGGCCGCCGCCGCCACGGCATCCCG
>CAJCCF010000270.1 GCA_903960845.1 uncultured Verrucomicrobiota bacterium
ATGTCACGGAACTCGGTGGTGCTGGCTACAGTTTGGTCAAAAGGCAGTTCACTATCGGTGTGGAGATAAAGTATCGAAATAGTTGGAGAACGCCTCATATCAGGAACTTTTCACTGAGCGAAAATTTGGCAGCTCGTTGGTTTCCAAAAGTTAGCAATCGGTTGCCTTCGGCTCCCCTCTGGCAGGCAGAAAAACTGTTGGATAAAATGGGCATTCCTTTCTGGGATGGAGCACAGGCGGACTTTGTTCCAAGAATGAATGTGCTCTCGGTCGTGCATTGCACGGTGGCGCATCATTGCTTGGAGACATTGATCGACGAGACGGAGGCAGAGCTTACGATTCGAAAGGTCCAGGCTGATCCGAAATCTAAGCCGTCGGGCATGGAATTGAAGGCCTTGGACGTCTCTGACTTTGATCACGCATCGCTCAAGAAGGTACTGTGGAAGAAAGATGGCTTGATTCATCCAGACAGCGTAAGCACCAAGGACGCTATTAGTTCATTGGGTGTCATCTTCCCGGCTGGCAGCGCTATCTGGTTCGAACGCTCCAAGAAGCTTCTGCATGTTCTCAACAGGCCCGAGCTGATTGAGGCCATCCAAGCCATGCTCGACAAAGAGTGATGTATCAGAAAAGCAGCCTACTGAAACACGCGCTTCAGCTCCGCCTTCTCCTCCGGGGTCAGTGACTCGCGCCAGACTTGCTGACCACCCTGGCCTTTGTTGCCGGCGTCACCCGCGGCGGTGGGGCCGGTGTAGGTCTTGTCCACGTCGTGCTTGCCATCCTGAAGGCCGAGCGTGGTGCCGAGTTGCGCGCGTGACATGTCCTGATTGGAGACGGCTTCGTTCTTGTCCGTGCCAAAATTGTTTTCATCTTTCGACAGCGTCAGCGGTGCGGTGCCGGGACCGCGAGTGATGCCGCCTTTGCCTGGTTGGTCGCCTTCTTCGCCCTCACCCAGACCTTCGCCCAATCCTTCGCCTGGCTGGGCATCCCCTTTTTTTCCATCGCCAAGAAAGCCTTTGCCGCCCATGCCTTCACAGGTGCCGCTCTTGTTTTTCAGAGACTCCCGGAGTTGGTCGAGCTGTTCTTTGGAAAGCGATTTCAGATTCTTCGGGTCGATCTGGGAGAGTTCTTTCAACAGCTTCGGGTCCAGCTCCAACATGCCGCTCTTCATGCCCCCAATCGCGTCATCAAACTCTTTGAGCAGTTGCTCCTTCGCCTGTTCGGAAAGTTTGTCGGCGTAGTTTTGCAGCGCACTCAGGCTGCGCTCCGCTTTGGACATGTTTTGCGACTGGTTGGCGAGATCCCGCTGCAGCTGCTCTTTGAGTGTGTCGCTCGCATTCAGGCTTTCATGGCTGAACCATTTTTCCTTTGGCTGGTCACGCAGGGCTTCGATTTTCCCCGCCTGCTCTTCTTTTGATTCGGGGGTGATGATCTTCTCCTCCTGGAGTTTTTCCAGCCATTGATCCATCTGCTGCCATGCCTGTGGTTCCACACCCGGCAGCATGGCCACCACGGCGGGATTGACCGGAAGGTAGAGTGCCGCAGCCAAACAAACGATGCAGACGACAAACGGGCCGCCTGCACGCGACCAGCGCCACTGGAGTCCGTCCGGCACGACTCCCGGAATCTCCGGCCAGGCGCCGCGGCCGAGTTGCGCCACCGTGAGTGCATTGTGCAGATGAAGCTGTGATTCCAGCCGCACCAGGGCCGCCGATGCGCTGATGAAATGCCGGCGTGCCATCAGCCAGGCCGTGATGAGCAGCAGTGGCACGGCACCCGCCAGCCAGGGCTGGATTTGCTGAGGCTCCATCAGCGCCTGACGTGACCGCATCCACAGGATGCCGGCGAAACCAAGCGCGCCGGCACCGACAAGCAATGGCGTGAGCGACTCGAGCAACCATCCGGCATTCACTTTCCATGCGGTGCGGCGGGCCTGCCGCTGCCAGCGTTTGGAGAGAATGGACTGATCATTCATGAGACGGAGTGCAGCTAACGGATGATGAAAGCCAGGACTGTCAATGACCACCTGGTCAGGCCTCGGCGCAGGCGGGGCACTGACCGAAGAATTCCAACTCGTGGTACAGCTTTTTGAAGCCCGAACTTTTGGCGATCTGCTTTTCCAGCTCCTGCACCGGACAGTGAATGTCCAGTCTTTCGATGCGGCCGCAGTCGTTGCAGATGAGGTAATCGCTGTGCTCGCCAGGCACGATCATTGTGTAATAGGCCGCGCGGTCATGCAGCCCCAGCCGGCGGATCAGCCCGCGCTCCTCCAGCTTCATGAGGAGACGATACACCGTCGCTTTGTCCGCACCGCTGTCGAGCCTCTTGGATTCAGCGACATCTGCCAGCGTCAGCGGCTGGCAGGCGCGGATCAGGATGGTGAGCACATCTTCCAGCGCCTTTGTCCGCCGCAGCCCGGCGGCACGGGCTCGATCCACCGCTTCATGCAGCAGCTTCTCCGGTTCGGCCCGGACGCAGCCCGCGTGGTGGTGGTGATGGTGCTTGCTCATGATACTATTGCTCCACTTTGAAGAGGTGCATGGAGGTGCCCTCGGGATTCAGGGAGACGTAGTTGTCAGCCCCGGACCACTCATAAACGTGGCCGTGCATCAGATCATGCACCCGATAGGGCCGCCCGGCATCAAGGCCCAGCGCGGCGAGATCGAGATGCACGAGGCTGGCGATGGGGGCATGGCCGTTGAGGCTGATCACGCAGAGGATCCGGTTGCTCTGATCCGGGGTGGATTTGCTGTAGCACAGCATCTGATCGTGATCCGCCTGATGGAAAACAAGATTGTCGTAGAGATGCATCGCCGGATTGTCCCGGCGGATATGGTTCAGGCGGGCGATGAATCCTTTGATGTTTCCCGGCGCGTTGTAGTCGCGCTTCTTGAGCTCGAATTTCTCGGAGTCCAGATACTCCTCCTTTCCCGGCAGCGGCGCGTTTTCACACAGCTCATATCCGGCATACATGCCCCATGTTGAAGAGAGCGTGGCCGCCAGCGCCGCGCGCAGGCGGAACATGCTGCCCGGTGCATTCTGCAGGTAGTAGGGGTGGATGTCCGGTGTGTTCGGCCAGAAGTTGCCACGGTAATACCAGCGCATCTCGCCCTGCGTCAGCTCTTTGGCATATTCGGTTAGGCCGGCCTTGTCCTCACGCCATGTGAAGTAGGTGTAGCTCTGGGTGAATCCAATCTTACCAAGCGCCTGCATCATCTTCGGCTTGGTGAAGGCTTCGGCCAGAAAAATGATAGAGGGGTCTTTGCGGTGCACGGCACTGATCAGCTCTTCCCAGAACGACACCGGCTTGGTGTGGGGATTGTCCACGCGAAAAATCTTAACACCCTTGTCCACCCAGAAGAGCACGACATCGATCAGCTCGCGCCAGAGATTCTTCCAGTCAGCGCAGTGAAAATTGATCGGGTAGATGTCCTGGTATTTCTTCGGCGGATTCTCGGCGTAGCGGATGCTGCCGTCCGGACGCTGATAAAACCAGTCCGGATGGTCTTTGACATACGGGTGGTCCGGAGAGCAGTTGATGGCGAAATCGAGCGCGATCTCCAGCCCGCGCTTTTCGGCCTCTTTCACCAGCCAGACAAAGTCGTCGATGGTGCCAAGCTTCGGCTCCACGGCGCGGTGCCCGCCTGCGGATGAACCGATGGCCCACGGACTGCCGACATCGTCGGGATAGGCGGTCAGGGTGTTGTTTTTACCCTTGCGCGCCGTGGTGCCGATGGGGTGGATGGGCGGGAAGTAAATCGTGTCAAAACCCATCGCCTTCGCGTCATCGAGCCGCGGCAGGCAGTCGCGGAAGGTGCTGTGCTTGTCCTGCCTGCCCTCGGCACTGCGCGGGAAGAACTCATACCAGGCCGAGAAACGGGCGCGTGCACGCTCGGCGATGACACGCAGCGGCTCGCTGGTGGTGGACAGGCTGCGGTCGGCGTAGCAGTCCATGAGTTTTTGCAGGTCCTCGGAAAGCAGCATCTCCAGCACCTCTTCGGGAGGCAGAGAGGTGAGCAGGTCGGCCACGTCTTCAATCTGCGTTCCGCCATCCGCCGCTCCGGCAGCACGGGCGCGCTGGGCCGCCTCGCGCAGCAGTCGTGCCCCCTCCAGCGCCTCGACCGGCACATCAGGATCTTTGGCCTGCACCCGGATGACGAAAGTTTTTTTCCATCCGCGGAAGCTGTCCGCCCAGGCCTCAACCGCATATTCCCAGCGGCCAGCGACCTCGAAACTGCAACGGCCCTGCCAGCGGTCATTCTCGGTCGGCGTCATCGGCGCTTCAAACCAGCGCTTCGCACCGATCAACCGCCACTTGAGCACCGCTGACATGACGACGTGGCCATCCATGAAAATGTCACACCACAGGTCCAGCGGCTCGCCGATGATGCGTTTGATGGGATGCCGCCCGCCTTCCAGGCAGGGGTAAAAATTCTCGATGACGACAGTGGGTGCGTGAGGTGAGGACATGTTCGGTGGCAGCGCTTATTCAGCGAAGGTCATGGCCATAGGCAAGTCCGGATGTGACCCCTCCCCGGTTAATACTCTCCCAAGTCCGGCTGGATACCCCAGCAAGCACCGCCTGGCTGGAATCGCCCGCCCTCCGCCCAAATTCCAACCGCCTGAAGGCAGCCCCGAAACGAACGAGAAACGAGGCGGATATGCGTAAATACCAAATAAACACTTGCAAGATGGCTGGAATACATAATAAGACGCAACCAAGCAACTACAGGATAAATACACGTAACAATTCTTGCCGATCCCGAGGATAAAGCCAAGCACACAAGCTCAAGAACCTACCATGAATCGATTCATCTCCCTCACCGGCTTGAAATGGCGTGATTCAGCTGCCTCTCATCTATCAGTCACAGCGGTGTTTTTGGCGTTGGTCACCACTTTAACTGCCCAGCAACCGCCGGAGTTTCAGTCTGCGCAATGGACACTCGGGCCCTCGGGAAAAACCAAGCTCACCGCTGGCCAGAATGGAGCGCTCACCAAATCGGCCGGCATATCCACACTTTGGGATGCAGGTGCGGTGGCCGGCAATCGGATCCTTCGGGATGGGGGCGTTTCTTTCAAAGGCCTTGCGGGTGGTGTCAGTCACTTTGCGGTGGGGTTAAACCTGGTTGACTCCAATGAACTCAACACGGACATCGATCACGCGATATTGCTGTTGTCGAACAACACCGCCCAAGTTTATCACGGGGCCGCCGCAGGCGTTTCCCTTGGCAGTTTCACGAATCAGACCGAGTTCACGATCAGACGCGTTGGTTCGCAGGTTCTGTTTTTTAAAGACAATGATCTGATGCACACCTCCACGACAGCCAGTGTGGGGATCATGTCCGTGGACTGCTCATTCTACAAGCCGGGCAGCCAGATGACATCCTGCCTGATTGCCACGGGTGATCTCGATAACGATGGAATGCCGGATGCCTGGGAGGAAAAGCAACTTCCAGCGTCGCACAGTTGGAATGACGTGGTGGCATTCCTGCGCTCTGGCGGTGTGGATTTCGCTGGCGATGCGGATCAGGATGAGACCAGCAATTTTGAAGAATATGAAAGCGGCACCTCGGCGTCGGATCCCTTGAGCCGGACAGAACCGGTGGTCTGGCCTCGGGATAGCGCCTATCAGCTCAACACTAGTCTCACGACCGATAAGGGGGGCATCAAAAAACAAACGCCTGGAACCACTGCTGTCTACAATAGCAGAGCCTTCGCGTCCAAATACATCAAGGAAGACGGTCTGTTGGTGTTCCGGCTTACACCTGGCACGATCGCCACCGTGGGCCTGAATACCTCCAACATCATGACCACGGTGTCGGCACCCGATGTGGAGTGGGCCATTAGCACTACGACAACTGGCACCTACACTATCAATGCGAACGCGGCAGCCCCAACTTTGGCCGCTCCAGTCAATTCCTACACCGCCGAGACGATTTTTGCCATTCAACGGAAAGCTGGCCAAGTGCAGTTTCTCAAGGATGGCGTGGTG
>CAJCCF010000271.1 GCA_903960845.1 uncultured Verrucomicrobiota bacterium
AGGCCTACGATGTTCTCTTTCGTACGCGACTTGTCTATGACGAAAGAAATCGCCCGCGCAATGAAAGCTCCTGCCCACGCCGCTCCGAGTACGAGTGCAGCATCGCTGCTGGCGATTACCAGGACACATACGCCTGCGCCGATAAAGAGTCCGCCGTAAGTCGCGCGTACTTCTGATGTTCCAAGCCGGTCCGGAATCTGAAGTCCAATCGTTCGGCCGACTTGTTTTGGCCAGATCAGCCCAAGACATCCAGCGACGATAGAGATGATGGCACCGACATAGCCCATTACATTCATGTCAAAAGTCCTGCATAAGCCTCAGTACGAGCCAATGGGTTTTTCACACTGAGAAAGGGTTGTCTAAGTCGATAGGGAATTCAAGTGCTTTTGACCTGGTGGTTGTTTTTCGGACCCCTAAATACCAGGATGGTCATGCGTTGCAGGCCTAGCATTGACTGGCGATTCACGCTCTATTAATGCCAACCAAAACCCCCACGATTTCATTTGGTTTAGGTAGGAACGCGGGGAAGCCGACACTACACTGGCAGCATGCTTCGTAATGCCCTGCCAAAGTTCACAGCACACAGCAAGCGTGCGCGAAGCCGAGAGCAAGCAATCGCCACATCCCGGCTGCATCCGCGCGCACGAATGGACGAGCCTGTGTCTAAGCGCGGCGACTGCGCGCCAACGCAACGCCAGTGCCACTCACTGCCGCATCAAGCAGCCATCAAGCGGCCGCCAGGCCGAATCCAAGCGAATGCTCGGCCTCATCCGCCAAACGCAGTCCAAGCAGAGCTGTACGAATCTCGTGCGTTCGCCTGCGCCCCACCAAAACCCACAAGGATTTCAGCAGCTTGCGCCTAGTCGCGGAAATTGTTGAAGCCTATCGGCCGGTCGGTAGCGGACTGCTTCAATAGCCGCATGGCGGCCTGCAGTTCATCTCTGCTCTTGCCGGTCACGCGCAGCTTGTCGCCCATCAGCGCCGCCGTCACCTTCAGCTTGCTGTCTTTGATCGCCTTGTGCAGTTTCTTGCCCGTTTCGGCGTCAATGCCGTGGCGCAGCTTCACCACTTGCTTGGCGCGCGCCAGGTTCTTGTCTATGTCTTCTTCTTCCACGCAGCCCATGTCAATGCCGCGCTTGCTCATGCGCATCTTCAGTATCTCCACCATCTGCTTCAGCTGGAACTGCTCGGGGGCTTCCAGAATGACGCTGAAGCCTTCGCGGGTGTAGGTAGCCTTCACACCTTTGAAGTCGAAGCGGGTTTCCAGTTCGCGGTTGGCCTGGTCCACGGCATTCGCCAGTTCGTGGCCTTCAATTTCGGAGACGCAGTCGAAGGTGGGCATGGCGGGCTACTCCACTGGACGGAAACACCAGTTTATCAGGGGGTGGGGATGGGACGGATGAGGGCGGCGGTGCTTGCAGAGTGCCCGCAATACGAAGAAAAAAAGTAAAAGAACGTTGATTTTATCTTGCTCTGATCATTCGGGCACGGCAGAATTCAATGGTCGTTTATCTTTTTGTGGGCGCCCTGACCCGTGAAGTCAGTATTTCCTCTATCCGGGAACTGGGAGTCACCCTCCGCCGGGTTCGGAAAGAATCGGGGCTGACACAACGGGATGCGGCAGCCCTGTGCAACGTGAGCCTGCCGTTTCTAAATGGGCTTGAGCGGGGCAAGGCGACGGCACAGATTGGCAAAGTGCTGATTGTTTGCCAGCGCTTCGGCATCAATGTCCGCTTACGCTTGCCGATGGCGCCCGATAGCGGCGGCGACGCATGAGCCAGTTGCGCGTCCTGTCTGATGGCGTATGCATCGGTACCCTCGATGTCACCAAAGGCCGGTGGTCGTTTTCCTATGTACATGAATGGACGTTGCATCCTATCGCCCCCGGATTTCCGTTAACCGTCCGTGATTATCAGGATGCCGGCGAGCATCGGCCTGTGGAGTGGTTTTTCGAGAACCTGTTGCCGGAAGGACGGTTACGAGAGCTCATCGCCTTACGTGACCGGATAGATCCACGAGACAGTTGGGCCTTCCTCGTGCGTCACGGCCAGGACACAGCCGGTGCCTTGTCTCTCGTGCCCGTCAATCCCGAAAGCGATATTTCCGGCGAAGTGCTGGTGCCGCTTTCAGAGGAAGAACTGCAGGCGAAGATTAGGGAATCGCGGAAGCGCAATTTGCCATTGATGGCGTCTTGGGACGACATCCGTATGTCACTAGCCGGGGCTCAAGAGAAGCTTGGCTTGCGGATCGATCCTGATGGCGTGATGTTCCTGCCGGAGGGCACGGCGGCATCCACGCACATCGTGAAGCCCGAGAATGCCAGTGCGGATTTCCCGTTTTGCCCTGCCAACGAATTTTTTTGCATGCGTCTGGCGGATGAACTCAAGGTGCCCGTTCCGCAGGTGTCCTTGCGGCACTTGCCCGAACCGTTGTACATCATCGAACGCTTCGATCGTGTCAGGTCGAAACCTAGGAGTGGCAGGGAGGTTGGCCCCATCAAGCGGCTTCACCAGATCGATTTGTGTCAGGCGCTCGGCGTATCGCCGTCACGGAAATACGAAAGCGAAGGTGGACTGGGTCTGCATCACCTGTTCGAGGTGCTACAGGGTCCATTCATCGATCGGCCTGCAGTTGCCGTGAATACAGTCATCCAGTGGGTGGCGTTCAATTATCTGATTGGCAACCTTGACGCCCATGCAAAGAACATCGCTTTCCTGCTGCGTGGGCAGAAGGCTGCGGTGGCCCCCTTCTACGACATGCTGTGTGTGGAGGCCTATTTGCCGCGTGCCACCATGTCGATGAGTATTGCTGGCGAGAACAAACCCGGTTGGGTGGGAGGCACCCATTGGGATGCTTTGGCCTGCGAGGCGAGAGTGGCGCCGCGTTTGGTCCGTGGAGTCTTGTCGCGCATGAATGCTGCCCTGCCCGGTGCTGTTTCCAAGGTCATCGGCGATGAGCGTTTGCAACCTGTCGAGTCGGATTTCATCCGCACAAAAATCCTGCCGGTGATTGCCGAGCGCCAAGAGTTTCTGGTCGATGCATTGAAATCCCGTCAGTCACCTCTTTCCGATCTCATCAATTCACGGGAGCTTTCCGCTGAAGTGGTTGACAGGCTGAGGCGTCCTGCCGCTTTTGAGTAGCAGCATGGATTAGCACCCGACCGTAGCCGAAGTCGCCCCATCCCATGCCGGGAGGCACCGGCTCCGACGGCCCCGTTTGGTTACGGTTTCTCCGCCAGCAGTTTGTCGATGAAGCTGGTGAACTCGCGCTGGAACTGGGTGTACTTTTCGCCGGTGGCCGGGCCGTTGAACCCGGTGTGAATCTTGCGCACGCGGCCTTGGCGGTCGATGACAAGCGTTGTCGGGAAGGCGTAGACGCGGTCTAGCTGGGGCATCTTGGTGCCTGCGTCGTCTTTGTCGCTGGTGCCAGCAATCAGCAGCGGGTAAGTCATGCCGAACTCGCTCTGGAAGCGCTTCACGGCTTGCACGGCCTGGGGCATGTCG
>CAJCCF010000272.1 GCA_903960845.1 uncultured Verrucomicrobiota bacterium
GTAGAAAACTTCTCCGTCAAATCAAGGAGCACCCGAGGAACCACGCTGCGCCAGTGCTCTCCATGAGCGCACACTTCGGCCCCGGCTCAAAACTCGGAGATGAGATGATCGAACTCGGGGCGGCCGCATGGATCGGCAAACCTTTTGACGATCTTCATGGGGCCATCAAGGGGATGCTTGCTCAGCATCCTAAGAGAGAGGAATGATGAGTTGGAAGCCTTGATTTGGAGAATCATCTCCGCCGTGACTTTTTTCCCGCTACCCCCATAAATGTCCCACCCCATGTGGCAACATGGTTAGAATCTGCCCATGAAACGAAACGCCCGCGAGTTCATCCGCTCCACTACAACGCTGCTCGATCACATCCTTGCCACGCTCACGCAGGAAGAGCAGCATGACGTGCTTGATGCCCTCGCCGCCGAGGTCGAAGAGCGAATGGACGCTTTAGTTGATTCGGTGGAATCGTGAACGCACCCGCTACCCGAATTATTCTATGCACATCACCGCCCCCCCATCCGACAACGTCTATTTCCAAAAGCACCGCGATACCATAGAGCTGCGTTCCGGCCGCTGGCTGAAGGAGTTAGCATGCCAGAGTCAGGCCACCGGCTTCGATCTCAATACGTGGATTCCGGCATGGGAGTCCGGTGGCAGTGGTCGTCAAATTCCGGGAAGGAATTGAGCGGCATTCCTTGCCCTCGGTGTCTTAACTCGCTTACATCGGGGAAATCACCTTCAATGGCACGCCCCCCCTCCACCGCGCAATCTGCATCGAGGCCGACTTCGGTCGCAAACACGCCATCTCGGCCTCCGCGCCGACTAACTCCTGGCTAGTCCATTCGCAAGAAAACAAACCAATGCCGAAATGGCTCTGCCTCTCTTGCAATGAACTGGTCATCTCTACTCCCATCTACCCTAAACCCTGAGATTCTCATCAGGAGGCTATTGGATGCCGATCACAATGTCGCTACGCAGGCATTGCGGGACATTGTGATCTTCCTGACATTGGGTATCGCTGCCTTCTTCGCGCTGTGCGTCCTTTGGCAGACTTTGACTTCCTGGTCTAGAACAAGGCCATATCTGAAACTCACGAGAGGTGATCATGCAGCGAATGCAGTCATCACGTCTGACCTCTCGCTGTTTCGCGAGTTGCGTCATCATCTGATCGAATTCCCTTCGCGTGACGGCACTGGTAAATTGTCCAAGCGCCGTACTGTCGATGCCGCAGAGGTGTTTCGTGAGTCTGTTCTAGGGCCATCCTTCTCGACAAGTCGGCTCATTCTTGCGATTCCAAGTATTCTCACTGGCCTTGGTGTGCTGGGGACGTTTGTTGGCTTGCAGTTGGGGATTGGTAGCCTGGACTTTTCCGATCTCGAAAAGAGCATACGTCCATTGATTCAGGGCTGTGCGGTCGCTTTTTCGAGTTCGGTGTGGGGAGTTGGCGCAAGCTTGCTTTTCAGTTGGTGGGAGAAAGCGTGGGAAGGTTTTGCCCTGGGGCGTATTCACAAAATTCAGGTCCGTGTCGATGCGCTTTTTCCTCGATATGTGCCGGAGGAAGCCTTGGCTGAAATGGAGCGGACCTCGCAAGGCACTGAGGATCTGTTGAAAGGTCTCGCGGTAGCCATTGGTGCCGAAATGCAGACAGCGATTGGACGCTTGGGTGCGGAAATTAAAAAGGCAGTGATGGAAGAAACCGGCAAAGGGCAGGAAGATTTAGGAAAAAAAGGTGCTGAACTGATGGCAGCCGCGCTTACGGCGGAGCTTGTAAAACTGAAGGAGCAGATCGCAAGCATGTCGGAC
>CAJCCF010000273.1 GCA_903960845.1 uncultured Verrucomicrobiota bacterium
GGCACTGGAGCCTGGGAGTTCCTCGCCATCGACACCGAAAGCCCCTACATCGACGAACGCCCGCTGCTCGCCGCAGGCACTCCCGAAGTCCGCGAATACCGCATGCGCTTCTGGGACAAAGGCACCCCCAACGGCGACTGGACCGATGTGGTGAAGGTGACGGTGTCGCCATAGGCGACCAAGACGAGGAGATGGGGAGACGATGAGACAAGGAGACTGGCTCATCGCTCCCGCATCGCCCTCTGGAAATCTCCTCTTCTCCCAGTCTCCGAGTCTCATTGTCTTCACAAACGCCATGCCCTTCGAACCGACCAAACCCGCGAACAACTCGCCTGCCTCCAGTGCCGAGATGCGCTCGCAACTCACCTCGCTCAACGCCGACATCCAGCAGCGAGCGACCATCAACGACCTCAACAACGCCATCGCGAATGCCTTGGCCCAAACGAGCAACAACAGCAACGGTGTGACCACCCTCGGCCAAGGAGCCGATGGCAGCTACAACCAGAGTCAGATGCAGGATGTGCTGAACAAGCTCGATGAGCTGATCAATGCGCTGCGGAGGTAAGGACTCGCAGACTGCCATCACGCGCCTGTTCAAGCTCAGGTTCCTGCCAAAGAAGGTGAAGGTTTGCTCGTTTGGCGGCGTTTCCGCCAAGCGATCCAAACTTCCCCATGAGCACTGCCCTGAATCGAACCCATTTCCTCGCGTGAGTTTTCGCCGTTTTGTCCTGACTGCGGCTGCGGGTGCCGCTCTCTGTCCTTTGGCTCTGGCTGCCCCGATCCGTGCCCAAAACTGGCCGCAGGCGTCCGGGCCGAACCTCAACTGGAAAATCGAAGGGCCCGAGCCGCCGCTCACGTGGTCGGTTGTGGGCGGCAAAAACATCCTCTGGCGCACGACGCTGCCTGAGGGCGGACAAAGCGCGGTGACGATCTGGGGTGATCGCGCTTTCGTTACGACGCATCGTCCGATGACTGAAACCAGCGACCGGCTGGAGCCCAACATCGTCGGCTACTGCCTCGATGCGAACACGGGCAAGATTCTCTGGACCGTCGATCTTCCGGGCACGGACCCGGTGCAGACGGCGGGCATTTTCAGCGATGGCACCGTCTTTGCGCCCATCGCCGATGGCGAGCACGTGTGGTTCTTTAACCGCTGCGGCTCGATGGGCTGCTTTGATTTCAATGGCAAGCCCGTGTGGCTCCGCGAGTTCCGCCCGCTCACCCGCCACACGAACCGCGAGTGCGAACCCATCCTCGTGGGCGACAAGATCATCACGGTCGAGGTCCGCAACCCAGAGGCTGGGATGAAAATCGAACGCCACAAGCCCGTGCCGCCGGGGATCGAGCCGCGCGATGTGTGGACCTACCTGCACGCGATCGACAAAAAGACCGGCAAAGTCGTGTGGATCGAAGAAGCGGGCACCTGCGTCCACAACACGCCCATGGCCGGGCAGTTGGCCGATGGACGCTGGGCGGTGGTGCATGGTCGCGGCGGTGGCCACGATCCTTTGGAAAAACCCTACGGTGTGAGCCTGACCCTGCTCGACTCCGGCAAGACTCTCTGGAGTCGCGAAATCAACGGAGAGAGTTCCTTCAACTCGCTTTGGAATGCCAAGCAGGTGTTCTGGTTTCAAGGCAGCAATCACCTCGTGCTCGACAGCACCACGGGCGAAGTGATGCGGACTCAAGATGTGACGGCCAAAGTGGATCTCACCGACGCGGAGACTGGCAAACGTGAGTCGGGCATTGCGCTGAAAGTCGGCAAGCGAATGCCGCTGACGAATCAGACCAACATCGTCGCGGGAGACTGGCACTATTTCCTCGCCCACGACATCACCGCGATTGGCCGCGTGCATCTTGAAACCGGCAAGACGGAATACCTGCGCGTTCCCGCACAGTTTGTCGCCGGGCCTGAGCCAAAGCGAATCTGGGAGAAGCGCGACGCCCTCCCGAATGACACGAAGAACTCACGCGGCATCGACATCGCGACCGACAAACGCGCGAAGGGCACCGGTTGGGGCCATGTCTCCGCGGCGAGCCCGATTCTGGTCAATCGCCACCTGTTCTTCCCCATCATGAACGGCACCGTTTATGTCATCGATGCCTTTGCCGAAACGCTCGATGAGAAAGCCCTCGTCGCGATCAATGACCTCGGCCCCGCAGGTGAGACCTGGACGCTCGCATCGTTCAGTTACGCCAATGGCCGCCTCTGGATGCACACGATGAAAGAGGTCATCTGCATTGGAACCAACTGACTGCCTTCACGCCATGAACACCCGGGCCACCACGCTACCCAAACTCAGCCGACTCTCCCTCATCGCGATGACCTTCAGCGCGGGTTTCGTGCTGCCTGCTCTGGCTGCGGACACCTACACGCCAGGCAAGCCCGTTCAGGCGAAGTTCAAAGACCTCGCGCTGCCTTTCCTCGAACAACACTGCTTCGACTGCCACGACAACGATACGCAAAAGGGCGATCTGAACCTCAGCGAACTCACTGCGGTGGATGAGACCAACGCCGCCACTTGGAAGTCCGTGTGGGCACAGATCGCGCTGGAGGAAATGCCGCCCAAGAAGAAGACTCAGCCTCCGATCATCGACCGCTTGCACTTCTCGGATTGGATCATCGGTGAGTTGCGGGCCGCCATGAAGGACAAGGGCGGTTTCCACGCCCATCTCGATCCTAAAAAGGGCAACTTCGTCAGTCACGACCTGCTCTTTGGCAAACTGCCGGAAGGCATCAAGCTGACACCGACCGCCTCGCCCGCCCGTATCTGGCGCGTGACGCCGCAGGAGCACATCACGCGGCTCAACGAACTCATCAATACCGAGCCGAAATACGATCCGCAGAAACCCGGCCTCCGCACCCACGGCGACGTCGTCCCACCCAATCACGGCGGCGAGTTGAAGCTCTACTTTGGCGTGGATAACATCCTTCGCTGGGAAGGCGGCACCGTGGCCTATGCCACGGCGGTCAAGAGCGTGCCGGTCGTGCTGTCCTCGGCCCGCAAGGTCGGCTTGAAGAACTACCCCGACTTTTACACGGTCAACAGCGCCGAGGCCACGCAGATCCTCGGTAAGGCGGAGGACATCCTGCAATACATGGCCTACGGACCGCTCAGCCTCGTCGGCATGAAGGAGCAGATCACCGATAACCCGAAAACCTACGACAAGGTCAAACCCAAGGGCGATCTGCGCGGGCTGCCCACGGCCATTGTCTATAGCACCAAAGTCCTTCGTCCACTGACTCCTGTCCTCGATCTCATGAAGGAGTCCGAGGTCACCGGCGAGCGTTTGCGTGCCGCTGTGGACTACCTTTTCGAAGCCCTGACCTTCCGCCCACCGAGCACCTCGGAGTCCGACAGCTACCTCCAAGTCGTCAAAGACAGCATTGCCAAGGTCGGCAAGGAGGACGGCGTCTTCATGGGCCTGTCGTCCATTTTCCTCGACCGCGATGCCTTGTTCCGGCCGGAGCTTGTGGAAACCGGCAAGCCTGATGAACACGGCCGCGTCATGCTGCAGGATTGGGAGCTGGGCCTGACCGTGAACCACGCACTGCGCTACATCAAACCCGACGAACCTCTGCGCCAGGCGATCATGGAAGGCCGCATGAAGACGCGTGAAGATGTCCAGCGCGAGGTCACCCGCATGCTCGCAGACGACAGCATCCGCAAGCCGCGCGTCCTGCAGTTCTTCCGGGACTACTTCGACTACGATCTCGGTGGTTACATTTGCAAGGACACGAAGGCGCTGGCGAGCACCGGAATCTCAGTCCGCGGGGATGGACACTACCGCGCCATGTTTGACGCCACGGCCAGCACGGACCGCCTGATCGAGCTGGTCCTCGCGGAAGACAAAAACGTGCTCAAGGAGCTGCTCACCACCCAGCGCGTCGTGGCCACCAAGACGGACAACACCTACTTCGGCAGGAAACTCACGAAGGAAGAGCAGGCTGTCGCCGCGACCGCGAAGAAGAAGGCCGAGGAAGTGGATGAGCAGAAACAAGCGGCTAAACTCAAGGCGCTGAAGGCGGAGATCGCCGCATTGGAAGCCAAGTTGAAGGACAATCCCGACGACAAGGCCGCGCAGAAATCTCTCGCCCAGGAAAGCAAGCTGCTGGCAGCAGCCGAGAAGAGAGCCGACAACAACAAGAAGAATCGGAAGCGCGGCGGAGGTGCCAACACCGAGATCGCCAGCGCCAACCTGAGTGGTCCGCCAACGGAAGCTCGCGTCAGCCGCCCAACATTCGGAGCCGGCTCCATGGAACCCGAGCGCATCCTCGCCACCGCTCCTGAAGGTCAGCGCCTCGGCATCCTCACGCACCCCGCCTGGCTCGTTTCGCAATCCGACGCCATGGACAACCACGCCATTCATCGCGGCATCTGGATCCGCGAGCGCCTGCTCGGCGGCGGCATCCCCGATGTGCCCATCACCGTCGATGCGCAGCTCCCGGTCGAACCACAGAACACCCTCCGTGAGCGCATGCGCGTGACGAAGAAAAAGTACTGCTGGACCTGCCACCAGAAGATGGACCCGCTCGGACTGCCCTTCGAGATGTACAACCACGCCGGCCTCTTCCTCACCACCGAGCTCGACAAGCCCGTCGATGCCACCGGCGAGATCATCGACAGCGGCGATCCCTCGGTCGATGGCCCCGTCAAGAACGCCCTCGAAATGATCCAAAAGCTCGCCGAGAGCCAGCGCGTCGAGCAAGTCTTCGTCCGTCACGCCTTCCGCTTCTGGATGGGCCGCAACGAAACCCTCAACGATGCCCCCGTCCTCCAAGCCGCTCACGCCGCCTACCGCGACAACAGCGGCAGCATGAAAGCCCTCATCACTTCGCTGCTCACGAGTGACGCATTCCTCTACCGCAAGGTCGAGCGCGGAGCAAAGACGGCGGCTCAGTGATGTTTATGTAGAGGATCACCTCCGACAAATTCGCGGCAGGCACGAATGAACCCGGCATCTTGGACTTGGTGAAAATTGGCTGTCTCATCAAACAGGCTCTGCGGCGTGCGGACGCGCGGGATGACTCAGCCGACCAACTCGGTGATCACCTTGCCTTCATCCGCGACGATGGGGCGCGGGCGGCCTTGGGGATCGATCCAGTTGGTGTTCTGCTCGATGCCGAGATGATGGAACACCGTGGCTGCGAGATCACCGGGGGCAACGCGGCGACTATCGATGTCGCCACCCTGGCGGTCGGTGCTGCCGATGACCTGGCCGTGCTTCATGCCGCCACCAGCGACGACCATGGACATCACGCGTGGCCAGTGATCGCGTCCGGCGTTTTTGTTGATGGTCGGACTGCGACCAAACTCGCCCATCATGAGGATGAGCGTGCTGTCGAGCAGGCC
>CAJCCF010000274.1 GCA_903960845.1 uncultured Verrucomicrobiota bacterium
CGGGCTTCCACCCGATGCCGGAACCCTGTTGAGTGGATGAATCCGCATCATCCCCCCGTCACAAACATCCCCTTGATCACCCGAGCAGCCACTCGGCAGGGCATCCATGCCCGCTGACTTCCATTCCCGTTTTTAGGTTTACCGCGGCGTCAGACACTGACGCAGGGACTCAGTCAGCACAGCTTAGTCCGCGTGAATTGGAGGTCGTCAGGCATCTTGGGCGCGGTCTGTCGAATCATGATATCGGACGCATCCTCGGTATCAGTGAGCACACTATCAAAAGCCACCTCAAGTCCATTTTCGCCAAACTCGATGTCGTGGATCGTGCGGAAGCTTTGGGGCGCGCCTATGCGATGGGGTTGGTGTCGGTCGAGGGCTAGGTGTTGGAAAAATCCCTCTTTCGGGGGATACCAGAGAGGGTGACGGCCTGTTAAAAAGACAGATTCTATTTGTCTTCTGCCCGCTATCTCAACTTCATGAAAGTATTTCGTCAGTGTTATGTCTCTTTTGGTGTCTTGATGACCGTTTTGGTTGTTGTCTGGCAATTGGTTTCACCTCTGAATTTGCCTGCCGCCAATGTCTCATGGTCGGCAGGCAGCGGCACGGACTTATTGTGGAACACCGCGAGCAACTGGAGCGGTAGTGTAGCGCCGATCTCAACGGATGATCTGATCTTTCCGGGTGTCATTCCGAACCCTGGTATCCTCCTCAGCCCTCAGGTCATCACGCTTAGCACAGGTTCGCTCGCGAACTCACTGCGCTTCAGCAACAGCTACACACTTACTGTCGGTGATCTCAATCTTACCTCGGGCAATATCACGGCGGATATTGGCACTTATTCAACCATCGCCTCACAGCTCACTGGTTCGACAGGTCTGACGCTGACAGGAACAGCTTCCTCCGGTCGAGGAGCGATCCGGCTCAGCAATGCGACCAACAGCTACACCGGCGCAACGACGATCAATTCCGGAATGCTGGTCATCGACAGTAATGGAGTGCTTGGTTTGGACAACTCCACGGTCATCATCAATGGCACCAATTCTGCTGGAACTCTTATGCTTGGCGGGGGCTACACTACGGGTTTCACGCTAGCACGAAATGTTCAGATCAGCGACGGTAGCGCAAGCGGCATGGGTAATGTGGCTGTTGGCCAGTCTTCGGTGACATCTGGCATCGCGTTGATGAGTGTGGGTAGCAACACTCTATCGGGTTCGCTCACTTCAGTGGTCGGCACCGGAAGCGTCAATACGGGGGTCACTTCCACCTTCGGCCTGCTGACGCTCGGTAATGTTGCCACTGGTGGCGTTGCGGTCACCAACATGACGACATTTGGTTCAGGTATTGTCTCGGGCAGCATCGGCAACTACGCCATCACGGGCACACTTTCGGGTGCCGGTTCCGTTCAGAAAGCGGGCCTCGGCACACTGATCCTCGCGCCCACGGATGCCACGGGTTTTTCCGGCACACTTCGCATTTCGGGTGGTTCGGTGCGCATCGGATCGGGAGCCGTGCTTGGTACGAATGCGGGAACGACCACGAGCTCCACGATTGATCTCAACGGCAACACCGGTGCCATTCTTGAGGTGCGCTCGGACACCCCGGCCATCGGCAAGAATGTTTATGTGCGCAGCGCGGTCACCACGAATTCCATTTTTGCAGACCATGCGGTGGGTAGCAGCGTCATCAATCAGACGGCAACCTTCGGCATCCTCGCCTTTGAGCAAGGTCAGACGACGACCTTCAATGGTCGCGATGGCTATGGTATGACCTTTTCGACCGCCCCGGTGCAAACCGCCACTGGCAACAGCGTCTTCACCAACAATCTCAACGGTCCGCTCACCTTCACCGGTGCCTTTTGGAGCCAGGCCAACAATGCAGCCGCCAGAACGATGACCATCAATGGCACAGGTGACACGTTCATCAGTGGTGCCTTTACCGCTTCGGCTGCCGCCTTTGACCACGTTCTCACCAAGGCTGGCGCTGGGACTTTGACTCTCAGCAGCACCGCCGGAACGCTGGACGGCGCGGTCAATATCCAGGCGGGTACTCTGGCTATTACCGACTTTCGCTCTATCCTCCTAACCAGTGCGTCAGCGATCAATATTGGCGCGACCACCGTGGCTGGGACGCTGAATATTGGCACCACCACCGCAGCCACTGCAGCAGGTCTCACAGCTGCTGCCGGCAGGGCCATTAACCTCGCAGGCACGACTGGCGGTGCGACCATCAATGCCAATCAGACCTTCAATGCCCCAGTGATCTTCACTGCGCCATTCACGGCCACTGGCGGTGGTCTCAAAACATTGACATTGGGCGGCACCAGCATCGGCGGCACCGTCTTGGGGCCCAACACCATCAACGGGGCAATCGTGGACAGCACAGCCGCCACCTCACTCGTGAAAGCTGATTCGGGCACCTGGCAGTTGGCTGGGGCCAATACCTATACAGGCAACACCACCGTCACCGGCGGCACCTTGAAAATCAAAGCCAATGCCGGGACTGCTTCGACGGTGATTGATCAAACGGGTGCAATCATCTTTAACGCAAACGCCACCACACTCACAGCAGGCGGCACGTTGGAGTTTCTCGGTTTCAGTGGCAGCGCCACCACGGAAACCTTGGGCGCACTGACGCCCACAGCGGGAGCTGGCACCGTCAAGCTGACTGCGGCGAGCGCCTCGCCGGCAGCAACGAACCTCATTTTCACCAGTCTTGGTACTGTGGCCAAGACTTCAGGGGTCAACTTCGATACTACGGGCAGCAGCACTGGCACGGTTGCAATCAATTCAGGGTTTGCAGCTGCCACCGCGACAACTCTTCCGGGAAACGGGCACCTTTATTTTAATGGAAGTAACTTTGCGATTTCAGACGGCAGCATTGGGGCTGGCGCAGGTGGACTCGTGGTCGCGCCGACTTATTCCGCTGCGGGCGCGATTTTCACAACGGCACCTACCGTCTTGACGGCTGCCAAGCACAACCTGCTCACAGGGTCATACAATCAGGCTGCCGTAACAATTTCCTCACTAAAAATCGACACCGCGCAGACGCTGACTCTGACCGGCAAACTAACTATCAATCTGGGTGCAGCCGCGACTGAAGGCAACATTCTCGTAACCGGCGGAGTCAGTGCGGCGATCGGCACATCGAACGGCAGCCTGATCTCCTCAGGTGTTGGCGCGGGCACCATAGTCATCCGAACGGACGCAGCGGGAGACACCCTGACATTGAACACTAATTTTCAATCCGAGATGACGGGTGGCTTTACCAAGAACGGCCTGGGCAAACTGGTCATCAATGCGGTCAATGCCCAGACCGGCGCGACCACAATCAATGAGGGAACCGTTCAGCTCAGCGGCAGCGGTAGATTGAGTGCTTCGAGTGTCGCGCTTGATCTCCGTCAAGGCGCAGTTCTTGATTTGAACGGCGTGAATTCTGGCGTGGCGATTGGGGCCCTGAATGGTGCAGGCACGATCAGGACCACGACCGGGACGGCAACACTCACCGTTGGAAACGTTACGACTGGTGCGGGCATTTTCTCCGGGATCATGGAAGACGGCGGCGGTGTGCTCAGCGTGAGCGTGACGGGCACGACGGGTTCCCCCACTTGGAGCGGCCTGAACACCTACTCGGGCGTGACCACGATTGGCACAGGGCTGACGACCACGGCGAAGCTGGTGAATGTCCCCTTTCTCGCCAATTACGGGACGGCCAGCAGCATCGGCAAGGGCAACCTGAGCCTTTCTGACGCCAATAACTCCGCCAGCCTTGTTTTCGCGGGCCAAGCTACCGCAGGCATCAATTACACCGGAACCACCTCGGTGAGCATCGACCGCCTGTTCACCTTTAACGGTGGTTTCGCTGGTGCCGGTGGTCAGATTGCCAATGCTTCGGGCAACAATTCCGCCCTCATCCTCGACAAGCTGACGGGAGCCAAGACCGTCCTCTTCGGCGCTGGTGCGGGGTCGACGCCTCAAACGCTGACTCTCGGCGGTGCCTCCACGGGTGACAGTCAGTTCAACTACATCCTCCCCGACAACGGTGCCAACAGGACGAGCCTCAGCAAGATCGGTGTGGGCACGTGGTTCCTCGGCGGCACCAACACATACACGGGTTCGACGACCATTACGGCGGGCGTGCTCGGTGCCACCAGCGGCACCACGCTGCCGACCAACAGTCCGCTCGTCTTTGGTGGCGGCCAGTTGCTCACCAGCGGTAATTTCACGCGTGGCTTGGTGGCCACGGCGACGCCCGGCAATGCCAATGAAGTCACATGGACCGCGGGCGGCGGTTTTGCGGCCAACGATACCAAGCTTGTGGTGGCCATTGGTGGTCTTGCCACACCCTCCTCACTTACTTGGGCAAGCGGTGGTTTCGTTACCACGGGAAACCTCATCTTGAACTCTGCCATCGCGCTCAGCGAGGTGGAGTTCCGTAATCCAATCGACCTCGCCGCCGCCACACGCACCATCCAGGTGGACGACAATGCCAACACCTTCACCGACTTCGCCACGATCACCGGTGTGATCAGTAACTCCTCCGGCACGGCTGGCGTCAGTAAGACGGGAACCGGCATGCTACAACTTCTCGGGGACAACACGTACAATGGTTCGACCGCTGTGACGGCAGGCACGCTGGTCGTGACCTCGCTGGGAAACAGTGCAGTGACGGGTGTTGCTACCAGTGTCGGGACATCCACGGGAGCCAATCTGGCGGCTCAGGGGATCACGCTTGGTAGCGGGACCACCACGACTGGCACGCTGGTTTATGTGGGGGCAGGGGAGACGAGCGACCGGGCTATCACGTTTGGCGGCACTACGACTGCGGCTCCAACAATCGTCGCAGACGGTTCGGGTCCTCTGGTTTTGTCCGGCACATTTATAAACAACATCGGTACCACCAAAACACTCGCGTTACGTGGATCCAATAACTTTGCCAACGAGATCACCAGCGTTCTTGCTGATAACGGTGGCAGTGCTTTGTCCGTCAGCCATGACAGCCCTGGCACTTGGATTCTTTCCGGCAATAACAGTTATACCGGCAACACCACGATCACAGCAGGTTCGCTGGGAGCGGGCCACGACAATGCTTTTGGCGCTACGTTATTATCGATCAATAACGGCACTATTTTTGCCTCCGGCGCAGACCGAACCATCGCCACGCCAGTCACCGAAGCCAACACGACGAATGCCATCGCATCGTTCGTCGGTGACTACAGCCTCAACTTCACGGGTGCATGGACAAATCCCACCACGACAGCCAGTGGTCGATTCATTCGCAATAATATCGTCTCCGGCAAGACGCTGACGATCAGCGGGCCCTATACTTTTACCGCCGCCATTACATCAGGCAGCAACTGGAACTTCGATGGCTCGGGTGACACCATCATCAACGGTGCCATTAGCCAAACAGGAGGATCTACCACCCAGACGGCTGCCGGCTTGATGGGGATCACCTATGCGGGCACGGGTAGCTTGACTTTGGGCAATGCCAGCAACGCCTATTTGGGAGCCACGACGATCGCCAGTGGCACATTAAAATTATCAGCTGATGGAGTCATTCCCGACGGTGTGTTGTCAACTTCGGCCACTACCACAGTGGCTTCAACGGCCAGCACCACCGTCACTGCTCCCACCGCAGGGTTGTATGTGGGGATGGCGTTTACTGGGGTTGGCGTCGCCCCCAACTCAACCATTGCCTCAATCACAAATGCCACGTCCTTCGTCGCCAATGTCGCTCAGACGATCGCCGTTTCGGAGCCACTGTCGTTTAGCATTGGCAGAGGCAATGTCGTCATCAGTCCGGCTGCAGCCATCACCGCCACGCTGGATTTGAATGGCAGGACTGAAACCATCAACAGCCTCACCGCGAACTCCGCAGGCAATGCCGTGATCAACAACACTTCCGCCAGTCCGGCCTCGCTGACCTTTGGCTCGAACAATCAGCTGGTTTCCTTTGTGCCAACCGGCACCGGCACCATCAGCAACACCGGCGGCGGCGCTCTTTCGATCACCAAGACGGGTTCCGCCCTGGCCACGATCAGCAACTCGACGCTGACCTACACCGGAGCGACATCTGTCACCGGCGGCACCCTGACCATTGCCTCGGCGCTCAACGGCACCACCGCGCTGAGTTCGACCGGCACCGGCAGCAATCTCAATCTCACCGGTGGCCTTAGCCTCCCCGGTTCCATCACCAGCGTCACAGTGGGCGGCGGGGCGTTTCTAAGTTTTCTGGATGGCGTGGGCACACCGCTATCCAGTCTCGGCACACTCAATCTCGGTGCTGGATCAGGCACGGCAACACTCAGCCTGGAGTTAGGTGCCACGTCCGACACGCTGACTGCAAGCGCATTGACCATTGCTAACACGCTCACCTTCAACCTGAGTGGTATCGGCGGCCTGCTTGATTCGACGGTCTACGATCTTCTGGTCGCACCTGCCAGCAGCTTTTCAGGCTTAGTGGGGACGAATTACTTCCTCGGGTCCCAGCCCGGTGGCTTCTCTTCCGGAACTTTGAGCGTCCTCGGCGACGGCAGCAAAATCCAATACACATCTGGTGCCGCAATCGTGGGCAATCTCTATTGGAACAACACGCAGGCGACGGGAAGCTGGGCAACGAATGTGTCGGGAGCCACCAACTTCACGAGTGATCTCGCTGGCACCACTGACGGCACCTTCACGCCGGGGCCCGGCACAACGGCCATCTTTGGCTCTACCAACACAACAACCCTCCCCGGTTCGACATTCACCACCAGTCTGGATGCTAATTTTACCGTGAAAGGCCTGCAGTTTACGGCCAATCCACCCGGTGTCACTGCATGGACCGTCAACGCTGGAACGCCCGCCACCAGCAACCTAACCATCAAGGCCAGCGGCATTGACGTGGCCGCCAATGCGGGGGCGGTGACCCTCAACCCAAATGTTATCCTCGGCGCCGCACAGACTTGGAGCGTTGATGGTGGCGGGGCCAACGGCTCTTCCCTCACGGCCACCGGCATTATTTCCGGTAATGGGTTCCTTCTATCCAAAACTGGCGCAGGCACGCTCAACCTCAGCGGTGTCAACACCTTCGACGGTGGCCTGACTATCAAGGCTGGCACCGTCATTGCCACGGTCTCCAACAAGGCCCTGGGTGGAACGACGGGCACCGGCACCGTCACCCTCGGCGACTCCGCCGGTGGCGGTGCCGCCTCGCTGCTGATCGGCACCACCGGTCTAACTTACGCCAATCCGATCGTCCTGGCCACTGGAGCGACCGGTCCGCTGACCATCGGTAATAGCGCCGACATCGCCGCGATGACCTTCAGCGGCGGCGTGACTGGGGTGAATCATTTGACGATCCAAAACGATTCTGCCACCGCTGCCGCGCGCACGATCGCCTTCACCCTGCAGGCGGTGAATAATGTCGGAACAGTGACCAATCAGGGCACCAGCACCGGCACCGTGACGATCAGTGGCGGCATCGGCTCGAATGTTACCTCAATCATCGAGAACAGCGCCACCTCGGCCCTGACCATCAGCACCACTGCGCTAAATGTGAATCCCAGCGGAACGACGCTGCAACAATTGTCCAGCCTGAAGTTGCTCACCGTTTCCGCTGCCATACAGGGAACGGGCAATCTCATTGTTAAAAACGACGGTGCGACGCCCATCAATGCTGGTGTGACTATTTCCGGTGGCGTCAACAACATCGGTACCATCACTAACAATGGCACTGGCGCGAATAGCATTCAGGGCGTTCTCATCAGCGGCATCATCGGCACCAACGTCACCGGGGTCATTCAGGACAGTGCTGTTTCCAGCCTGAATCTTCAAGGGGCCAACACCTTTACCAGTGGCATCACCATCAAGAAGGGGATTCTTGAACTCGCGACGGTGGCCAACTCGGGCGGTGGTGTCGGCAATGTGATCACTATAGGTGATACTGCGGGGGGCAATGATGCCGCCTTGAGATTCCAAAGCAATGTCACCTACAACGCCAATCAGATCAATGTGGCTGCAGGCAGCGGTGGTACGCTCAGCATCCTCGGCAGCCGCACTACTGGTGCAACGATCATCCAAGGTCCGATTGTTCTGAGCAATCATCTCACTATCGGTGGCGGTGATGCCGGGGCTACCACGGCGGCACCCACCTTTACCGGTGGCATGACAGGGACGGGGAACCTGACCATTACCTACTCTGCTACCGCGCTGACGGGATCAGTTGTCTTCTCAACCAATCCAATCAACATCACCGGCACAATCATCAATAACGGTAACACCACTGGCACCACGACGATCAGCGGCGGCATTGGTTCGAACGTGACAAGCATCACGGAAAACAGCACCACATCAGCCCTGACCATCAGCACGAATCCGATCAGCGTGAACAGCGCTGGCACCACAATCAAGAACGACACAGTGGGTACTGCCAAGATTCTCACGGTCTCCAGTGGCGTCACCGGCACCGGCAACCTCATCATCCAAAACAACGCCGCCACTGCCGCCGCCGCCGCCGTCACCTTCACAACCAATGCAATCAACAACACCGGAACCATCACCAATTCCGGTATTAATGCAGGCACCGGGACCGTGACCATTACCGGCGGCATTGGATCGAACGTGACACAGATTATTCAGGCAAGTACGACGTCGGCTCTTACCATCAGTAAATCAGGAGCCAGCAGTCTTGAGGTCAATAGTGCTGGCACGACGCTGCAAAACACGCTGGGCACCAAGGTTCTAACCATTTCCAGCGGCGTCACCGGCACGGGAGACCTGATCATCAAGAACGACAGTGCCACCG
>CAJCCF010000275.1 GCA_903960845.1 uncultured Verrucomicrobiota bacterium
ACCGGCTTTAAGCGCCAGCAGAATGGCACCCGATTTTTTATTGACGTCCATCGTCACTGTTCCATTGCCAGTGCTGCCGGCTGCTGGCTTGATAACCCAAGCCGCTCCAATGGAATCACCCCCAACACCGTCGTAGTCATAAAGTTCGGTTAGGCTGGTAGGGCCGGTTGCGATTTGCCAGCTGCTATAAGCTGCGCCTGCGGTTCCGTCCATTATGGCTGCCAGCATGATGACCGCTGCGCTAGCCGTGGCTGTGGTGATGCTGGTCGCGGTCGCGGTGGTTGAGTTGGTCCCAGTGATGTTGATGGATCCCGGGTCAACGTCAAAGGGCCCACCTGCCGTTCCATCGGCCTTCACACCACCTGTGCTATCAACGTTGTAAAAGGCCACAATGGCTCCGTTGGCAGCATTGACGCCTGTGCCCAGGGTGAAGGTGTATGATGAGGGTTCTGATCCTCCCGCGACTTTATAGAGGACGGATTGATAACGCTTCTTACCTACGGTCTCGACAGCGGCACCACTGATAACGGTCCAACCCGCCAAGGCGGGATCGGTCGTGTTGTTAACTTCCTGTTCAATGTTCACAATCATGACATCCCCCGACACAACCCCTGTCGGCTTGTTGATGGTCAAGTTCGTGTTGGTCGTATTTCCAGTTGTTGCGCTGCCTCGTTGGGTAATCGTCGCGACCGAACCTGAATTGCTGATCGTATTGCCGCCATCCGAGGCCGCCGTGGTTGAGCCGAGGTTCCAGGTCACCGTGCCTGTGGCGCCGTTGGATGGCGCTGAGGCCGGTGTCGGTGTTGCCGAACTGCCGACGTAGGTGGTGCCGGTGGGGGTGGCATCCGTGACTTGCAGGTTGGAGATGGCGGCGTTGCCGGTGTAGTTCGGATTCAGGGTGTAGGTGAGAGTGGCCCCGCGCGCTGCGCTGGCCAGATCGACGGCTTTGTTGAGCGTGGATGGCACCAGGACGAAACCGAAATCACGGGTGGCGTTTTGTCCGGAAACCAGAGTCACCGGATTGTACTGGCTGATGGGGGCCGTGTAGTTAGAGGGGAGATCCGGGTCGGCGGTGTCCACTTTGACGACGTAATTGCCAGGGGTCAGACCAGGGAAACTGTAGGAGCCGTCATTGGCCGAGGTGGTGGTGGCGAGCAGAGTGACGCCGTCGCTGGCATAAAGGTTCACCGTGACGAGAGGAAGCATGGTATCACCGACATTCTTCGTGGTGCTGTTGTCCGCATCGAAATAAACGAAACCACTGATGCTGGCAGGCAGATTGCGGTAGAAGCCGAAATTGGTGACCGGCGGAAGAGACACATTCGTGATCAGGATCGGATCAGCCGTGGTCAGGGTGAAGGGATCCGGGTTGAAGTAGGTGGTCAGGTCAGGGTCAACCTGATTGACATCCACCAAATACCTCAGGGAGGTGTCAAGATTGCTGAAGGTGTAGCTGCCGGTACCATCGGACGCCGTGTCGGCGACAAACGAGTCGGCGGCATCAATGATGCCATTGGCATTTGTATCCTCATACAAGGTCACGGTCACGCTCGGGATGACGGGCTCGCCGACATCTTTGATTCCATTGTTGTTGGTGTCTTCAAAGACAAAGCCGCTGAAGGTGCCTGCACCGCCCGGCAGGTAACCGAAGTCGATGTCAGAACGCACTTCACTGGCCGCCAGCGTCACTGGGGCTGCGCCATCCACCGCGCCCACGGGATCGCCCGTCAGGTTGTAGCTCGCAGGGGTCGTGCTCTTCACCACGTAGCTGCCGGCAGCCAGTCCGGTGAAGAGATAGTTGCCATTGCTGTCCGTCACAGTGGAGGTGATGAGCGTCGTGCCATCACTCTGATACAAGGAAACCGTCACGCCAGGCAGACCTTCCTCATCGGCGTCACGGACGCCATCGCCATCCCAGTCCCGGTAAACGGTGTCACCTATTTGACCACCACCGACCGTGACCGGAGCCTGGGGGGATGGAGGGATGATTTTACCCTCATACTGCATCTGCACAAAGTTGTAGTACGTGCCCGGAGTGACGGATGGCCCCACTGTGACATCAAAACTCATGGTGAAGGTTTTAGCGGGCAGGATCGACTGATTGAGCGTGAAGATCGGCTTGTTCGTATCGGCCGAATTGATGGTCACCGTCGGGGCGGTGATGGAGGCCCCGTTCACGGTGGCAGCAGGGGAACCAAGGTAAGTGAAACCCGCAGGCAGGAAGTCGCTGACAACCAGTGGTGAGACGTTGCTGCCGGTGCCTTCATTGTACACCGTCACAGTGTAGCGCACGGTTGATCCGGGGCTGGTGTTGCTCGGGGTCACGGTCTTGTCCAGACGCAGCAGGGCTTTTAAGCCCACCTGCACTGTGTCCTCGGCTCTGGCGAGTTGCGTCCCGCCGGAGCTTACGGTGACACCGTTGACCAGGTTGCCGGTGG
>CAJCCF010000276.1 GCA_903960845.1 uncultured Verrucomicrobiota bacterium
AATACATGAGCACTCTTTTGCCATCCTGAATGACACTGAAATAGGCGCAGGTGCGGCCTTCCCAGGGCTTGTCGGTGGTGAGCACGATCTCACGCCTGACCGGATCGTGAAGCTTGAGCGCGACACCGTTTTTCTGGGCGACGAGGAACTCATCGACAAAAAGCTCCCAGCGCGAAGCGACATCAATCGGTGCAGCGGCGCGGGCCGTGAGGGTGAGCGCGAGGAAGAGGAGTGTTTTCATAGTTCGGCAAGGATGTCAGCGACCCGGATGACGGCGCCATTTTGCTCACGGCTGCGGATGCCCGCGATGATGACGGCCATGAGTTCAACTGTTTCATCAAAGGGCAGCGGGCGTGTGCCCGTGTGCAGCATGTCGATGAAGGCGACGAGCTGGGAGCGAAAGGCGTTGTAAGTGTCGCTGAGCTTCAGCGCGAGATCGCCTTTCGTGCCGTAGAGATGCACGGCACCAAAGCTGCCGTAGGCATCGTGCAGCGCGCCGATGGTCAGCCTGACGCCGCTGCGGTGCGTGAGATGCATGACGTCGCCGCCCTCGTCGCTGTGTGCCTGCACGGTGAGGAAGCCTGTGCCGAGAAGCGGCTCCACGGCCTCCAGCGCATGGATGCCGTAGCGTTCCCAGGTCTTGCAGGTGAAGCTGGTGATCCAGCGCAGGTCGCCGAGATGCGCGCGCTGTGCGTCGCTCAAACGCATCTCCGGCGCATACCTCATGCCGCTGGTGGAGAGCATGATCCTGCCCTCGCGGTGCCACTGCACAAACTGGCGCAGGTCTGCGATGTTGGTGGCCATCGGCTTGTCGATGAAGGTTGGCAGCCCCGCTTCAATGAAGGGGCGCGCACGCCGGACATGGTCATTGCCGTCATCGGTGGCGATGATGGCGGCATCGACCTGACCGATCACCTCCTCCGGCTGGCTAACAACGTTTGCAATCAAACTTGCCGCCGCCACTTTCGGGGCGTCGGCGGGATCATCCGTCCAGATGTGGGTGACCCGCGCGCCGGGGATGCGCACGGATTCGAGCGGCTGTCTGCCCATGTAGGCGGTGATGCCTGGATAGGGGCATTTCGCCATCTCGTCCGGGTTGTAGCCATTGACGATGCCGCTCCAGGAATAGGGATGCCCGTTGCCTTCGATCATGCCGAGCATGGCCAGGCGCAGTTCTTTTGGGGTGGCACTCATTCGATTTCGATGGCTGCGCCGGTGGCTGCTGAGCGCAGCGCGGCCTGGTTGAATTTCAGTGTCTGCACCGCCTCTTCAAAGGTGCAGAGCGGCGTGTCCCTGCCTTCCACGCCATCCAGGAAGGCGTTCGCCTGGGCGATGAACATGTCGTCACGCTCCTGCGGCGGCGTTTGGTGCCAGGTCCAGTCGGTGTCACCGCGCTGCATCACGCCCCAGCGCTGGTGATTGGTCTCGATCTTCACGCTGCCGTTCTCGCAGTGGATGAGCAGCGTGTTTTCGTTCGGGGTCTGGAACTGGGTCATGGCAAAGCTCACCAGCACCTGTCCGTGACGTGAGGTGACATTGACGGTGTCCTCCACCGTGACGCCTTCCAGGGCCTGATGCGCTGCATCACAATACACCCGCGTGCATGGGCCGATGAGCCACTCGACCGCATTGACCAGATGGGTCAGTGCATCCTGAATCGCGCCGCCGCCGAGTTCATGGCGTGTGTAATAGATGTCGCGGTAGGCGGGACGAAAGGTCGGGAAATGCTGGCCCGACATGCTGCTCACGTGCAGGACCTTTCCGAGTTCGCCTTGCTTCAGAAACTCCCTGGCATTGGCGACCCATGGCATGAGATGGTAGACATAGGCCACGGCCACATAGCGCTGCGCCTGTGCGATGGCTTCGCGGACTTGCGGCACGAGCGCCGTATCAATTGCCAGCGGCTTCTCGATGAACACGTGCAGCCGCAGATTCAGCAGCTTGATGGCGATCGGCAGATGCAGGTGGGCGGGGGTGCAGATCACCACTGAGTCAAATCGGGCCTCCGCCAGCGCCGCATCGAGCGAAGAAAAAACTTGGACGCCATAGCGCTCCTTGATGGTGGCCAGCAGTGTTGGATTGGTGTCACAGGCGGCGACGGAACAGCGTCCGGTCTTTTGAAAGCAGCGCAGGTGCCGCTCGCCAATGCTGCCGCAGCCGATGATGAGAGTGGAGTGCATGTGGGTGATAATGTAAACGCGGAGCAACCGCGCGGAACCAGAACTTTCCAGTGGTTACGCCGGGAGACCAACGCCCCTGTCCGGCAAGTTCCGCCGGAGGTGAAATGCCGCAGCTTGCATCCCTGAACGGACTCGCCACACTGCGTGCCCATTTCTATCTGCCATGGCCTACCTCAACGAAAACTACCTCAAGCTCAAAGCCGGATACCTTTTTCCCGAAATCGCCCGCCGCGTGAAGGCATTCACGGAGGCGAACCCGGATGCCGCCAAGCGAATGATCCGCTGCGGAATTGGTGATGTCACCGAGGCGCTGCCTGATGCTGTCCGCTCCGCGATGCACAAGGCGGTGGATGAAATGGGCGACCGCTCCAGCTTCCGCGGCTACGGGCCGGAGCAGGGTTACGATTTCCTGCGCAATGCCATCGCCGACAATGATTTCAAGGCACGCGGCATCAACATTGATGCGGATGAGATCTTCATCTCCGATGGCAGCAAGTGTGATACCGGCAACATTCTGGACATCTTTGGCAGCGGCAACAGGACGGCGATCACGGACCCGGTCTACCCCGTGTATGTGGACACCAATGTCATGGCCGGCAACACCGGTGAAGCGGATGAAAGCGGTGCCTATGCCGGCCTGCATTATCTCAAGTGCACACCGGAGAATGGTTTTGTCCCGGAGATCCCAAGCGTGCCGGTGGATCTCGTTTATCTCTGCTATCCGAACAATCCGACGGGAGCCGTGGCAACGCGCGCACAGCTCGAAGCCTGGGTGAAGTACGCTCTCGCCAATGGCACGACGATTCTTTACGACGCCGCCTACGAGGCCTTCATCCAGGATCCGGCCATCCCGCGCAGCATTTATGAGATCGAAGGCGCGCGTGATTGCGCGATCGAGTTCCGCAGCTTCTCGAAAAATGGTGGATTCACCGGCGTGCGCTGCGCTGTCGTCGTGATTCCAAAAGGCCTCATGGGCAGGAAAAAGGACGGCACCAAGCTCGCCATTCATCCGCTGTGGAGCCGCCGTCACAGCACCAAGTTCAACGGCGTCTGCTACATCGTGCAGCGCGGTGCCGAGGCCATTTACAGCCCTGAGGGCAAGGCCCAGGTGGCCGCGCTGATCGAGCATTACATGGGCAATGCCAAACTGCTGGTCGAAGCCTGCACCAAGGCCGGACTGAAAGTCTTTGGCGGTGTCAATGCGCCCTACGTCTGGGTTGGCTGCCCGAATGGACTGACCAGTTGGCAGATGTTCGACAAGATGTTGAACGAAGCCAATGTCGTCATCACTCCAGGCAGTGGATTCGGCAGTGCCGGAGAAGGCTACTTCCGCATCAGCGCCTTCAACAGCCGTGCGAACGTCGAAGAAGTCTGCCGCCGTATCGCATCTCTCTGAGAGCAATCCGCCGCGAATACCATTTTCCCTGCGCCGATTTACCGTCATCATCCGTCCGGAAAGCAAATCCCCCCAAATATGAATCCACCCAAAATCACCGCCTACCTGAAAACCTACTGTGGCTGGAGTGAAGGCATCCGCGCCATCTTCCGCAAATACGATCTAGCCTACGAGGAGAAGGACATCATCAAGAACCCGGCATTCCGCTGGGAAATGGAGCAGAAGAGTGGTCAGCCGCTCAGCCCCTGCGTGGAAATCAACGGCACCATGATTCCCGACATCAGCGGAGAAGAAGTGGAAAGCTGGATGATCGCCAATGGTCTGCTCACTCCGAGCGATGCCGCTCCCGATGCCCCGATTGACCGCGCCTGCAGTGATGCTCAGCACGCCGCCATGGCCGCAGGTCAGGTGGGCAAAATCAGCTTTGTGAGCTAGGATCAAAGGCAACGTTTCAATCTCTTATCACAGACGCGGGTGCAACCATCCGCGTCTGTTTTGTTTGGATCAGGAACCGCTCGTGGATTTCCAAGCTCATCCGCGCGCTGCTTTTTCCAATCGATCTGTTTGGTGAGGGGGCTCACCATCGTTCAGTGGCGGAAGGGGAGGGATTCGAACCCTCGGTGAGTTGCCCCACGCCTGATTTCGAATCAGGTACAATCGACCACTCTGCCACCCTTCCATTTGCTGAGATCAGCGGGCCGGACACTAGCGGGACATCGGTTCTTGGCAAGATGAGTGTGGGATGTTTTTTTTGCGTTCCTGCGGCTCAACGCACCATCACGACGGACCCTGGTCGCAGCAGTGTGGGCAGTCGGATGGCATCCCAGTTGGCGAAACGCACGCAGCCTGCACTGCGGGCACGGCCGATGGTTCTCGGCATGGCGGTGCCATGGAGACCGATGCCGCTTTTGCTGATGCCGCACCAGATGATGCCGACAGGACTGTTCGGGCCGGGTGGGAGCTGATAGGCCTCCTCACCGCGCACGCCTTCTTCGAGAAACTGCTTGTCCCAGCGGAAGCTGGGCGTGGTCATCATGGTCTTCACCTCCCAGGTGCCGATGGGGATGAACTCGGGCTTGCCGGGCGTGATTGGAAACGCAGCCAGCAGTTTTTCGTCCGGCCCATAGACCACGGCGATGCGTTCCGTGGTGTCCACGATGATGGTATTGGCGCTCAGTGCCGGGTCACTTTTGAAGCTCTGCATCGCCTTCACATCCTCGATCCGAAAGGCGGTGACATTGGGCACCACGACGATGTCGCCGACTTTCAGTTCGGCCAGGTTTTTGCCGGGATTGATCAGTGCCAGGTAGTCCTCATCCGTGTGGAAACGCTCAGCCACCAATTCCTCCAGGCTGCGATAGTACATGTAGGGAAACTTGATTTGCTCCTCCGGTTTTTCGGGAAGCTGGTCATTCACAAAGGTGGTCAGTTCCGGCTTGATTCGGTAAGCCGCAAAGATCACGGACACCTCCTTTTCCGCCTCCTTCAGCGCATGGGACCAGTTGTAAATATCCTCATGCCCGCGGGAGACATTGTAGTTCACGATGGCCTTGTAGGTGAACTCTCCTGCCGCGCCATCCAGCTTGCCCGGACAGAACAGGTGATTGTCCATGAAGATCTGGAGCTGCAGGATCGTGTCGCGATCTTTCGGCACGCCTGCCGCGTCCGCAGCCGGGCCGGTATCCTGAGCCCGGGCGGCTAAAGACAGGATGCAAATGATGGGGATCCAAAATCGAGACTTCACTCCACCACCTTAAACTTCGGAACCCCGCCCGCAACTCAAGCGGGAGGGAATACTGCAGGCGCGATGTAGGCCCTGACCCTCAGCTCTGAAGAGAGCAGGGGAGTTGGGTGAAAACACAAAACCCGCCGGGCTCCCGGCGGGTTGGTGAAATGATTTCAGTTTCAGGTGAAAACTAGGAACCGGAGACGGCGTCGGTGCCGCGCTCACCCGTGCGGATGCGGACAGCTTCGATGACTTCGCTCACGAAAACTTTGCCGTCACCGATCTTGCCGGTGTTGGCTGCCTTCACGATGGCGTCCACGACCGTGGTGCAGCGGGTGTCTTCGACGACGATTTCGATCTTCACTTTGGGAAGGAAGTCCACCGTGTACTCCGAGCCACGATAAATTTCAGTGTGGCCTTTTTGACGGCCGAATCCTTTGACTTCGACGACGGTCATTCCTTCCACTCCCACTTCTGAGAGGGCTTCTTTGACGTCTTCGAGTTTGAAGGGCTTAATGATCGCTTCGACTTTTTTCATGGCTGAGCAATTAGATGTGTGGTTTGGCGGATTGCAACGACCAGAGAAGAATCAGGCGTGATTTTCTGGGGTTGATGCTCTGCTTTAATGGCTAAGCGGGAAACGTGCCAACTTTCTTGACGAATTATTTTTCACCAGCGACCACGCCAGGGATCCGAGGGCAGAGTTGCAATGTCGGGTCTTTTGCCTTAGCACGACGGGTGATGAGCCACGCCCCACATCTGCCTTTGAAAATCGCCCTCCTCGTCAGCCTGTCGCTGACGGCCCTTTGGCCTGCCCTGGCCGAGGATGAATATTCTCTCAAGCTTCGCTGGCTGCCGGGGCATGTTTACACTCAGGAAACATTGACGGAGACAGCCACGGGCCTGACCGCCATTGGCAAACCGGAGGACCAGAAGATGAAGGTCAAGCAGACCACTGTCATTCGTGTGACTGCGGATGAGGGCGGGAAAAAGCTGGCGCGCGTGACTTTTCAGGCCCTGACAGGTGAAGTGATGCTGCAGGGTGAGAAGCAGACTTTCGATTCAGCAAACCTCACCATGGCCAGTCCGATGATCCGGGCTTCGGTCGGTCAGAGTGTCGGCAAGTCATTCATCCTGGTTTACAGCCCCGAAGACCGGTTTGTCGAAGTGCGTGATTCGGGCGCGATGGCTGCGAGTGCGGATGGCATCCCTGCGCTGGACGGCATCGCTGAAGCCAAGGAAGTGGCCGAGTTGTACCGGCGTTCCCTGGAGATGGGGTTACCTAAAATGACCGTGAAGCTGGGTGACCGCTGGACTTCGCAGGAGACGGTGAAATTTCCGAGCGCCGGCACCGTGACTGTCGAACTGCGGGCAAAGCTGGACACCATTCTGGACTATGAGGGGCGACGCCACGCGAAGATCAGCTTTGAGGGTGAGATGAAGAGTGCCGATGAGTCGGTCGGCACCCGCAATGTGACGCTGGGTGCAGGGTCGAAGACTTTTGGCCAGGTGCTCTTCGATCTGGAGCGCGGGACTGTTTCCTTTGGTGCCTTCCGTGCTGACATCAAACTGCAGATCAACGGCAAGATTGTCCCGGTGCGCCAGCAGGTGACCACCAGACTCACCAGTCTGGTGAAGGAGTGAGCCTCATGCCGCCCACGATGCTTCGCGCCTGGCTTGAACTCGCCCGCATTTCCAACCTGCCCACGGTCTGGACCAATGTGACTGCGGGATGGCTGCTGGCCGGTGGTGCTCCGGGTAATCCGGCACTGCTCTGGATCCTGCTCGCTGGGTCGCTGCTCTACACGGGCGGGATGATTTTAAATGATGCCGCTGATGTGCGTTATGACCGGGAACACCGGCCGGAGCGGCCCATCCCGGGCGGGCGCGTGAGTCTGATGGCCGCGTGGTCGGTGGGCTTGGGGATGCTGGTGGCCGGTTGGTTTTTGGCAGTCTTTCCGGGCGGTGCCTGCTGGGGGATCACGTCCGCACTGGTTGGCTGCATCCTGTTTTACGACTTCTATCACAAGCCTTGGGGCGGAGCGGTTTGGGTGATGGGCATGTGCCGTGTACTGCTTTACGCGATGTCCGGTTCAGCGGTTCTGCTGTGCGTCACTTGTAAGGCCCCGGGATGGTCAATCGGACTGCCTCAAGCCCTTGCCCTCGGGGCTTACATCGTCGGTCTGACCATGGTGGCGCGTATGGAGGCCAAAGGTGCCTCAGTTTCGTGGTGGAAATCTGTTTTCGCCAGAACCCTCCTTTTCGCACCCGGCATCCTCGCGGCGGCGCTGGTTTTTTCGACCGGGTTTATGAAGTCGGCTGCACTGCTTGTCCTGATCTTTGCCTTTGCGGCCATGGTCACGGCTGCCACGCGGATCATGCGCCAGGGCGGTCCGGCCATCGGGCGTGCGGTGGGTATTTTGCTGGCGGGGATCGCGCTGGTGGACGCATTGGCCGTCAGTCAGGTGTCACTTCCACTGGCGTTCGCATTTGCTGTGCTGGCTCCGCTGCTCCGGCTCTGGCAGCGCTGGATTGCGGCGACTTAGCATGAACTTCCCCATCGGAATGCTTTCGCCTGCATGATCGATGCAGAAAACTCGTTCTACTTTTCCCTTTGATCGCTTCCTGTGACGGGGGAACAGATACCCCATCCATGTTAGAGAAAAAAATCAGGCTCGAATACGCGCACCGCATCCTTTTTACCCGCGGGGTCTTTGCGCCTGAGAACACGACCATTCGCGATCTGCTCCTGCTCGACCAGCCGAACAAGGTGCCACGTGTGCTGATCTTTGCCGATGACCATGTCGTGTCAGCCAATCCCGGTTTGCTTGCGGCCATTCGCAACTACGCCCGTGCTCATGCCGAGGTTCTGGACATGGCTGGTGAGCCGGTCATCCTGCCCGGTGGGGAGCCTTGTAAAAATGACTTTGCACTCGTCCAGCAGTGCTGGCAGGCGATCAATGACGCGGCGCTGGACCGGCACAGCTACATCTTTGTGATCGGTGGTGGTGCGGCGCTGGATCTCGTCTGCTTTGCGGCTTCCACGGCGCATCGTGGCATTCGTCATGTGCGCTTTCCGACCACAACGCTCAGTCAGGGCGATGGCGGTGTCGGGGTGAAGAATGGCGTGAATTACTTTGGCAAAAAGAACTGGGTCGGCAGTTTCTCGGTGCCTTTTGCCGTGGTGAATGATTTTGCTTTTCTGGAATCACTGCCCGTGCGCGAGCGCCGGAATGGAATCATCGAGGCGATCAAGGTGTCGCTCATTCGCGACAAAGCCTTCTTTGAAGAGATCGAGGGACTGGCCGGAGCCTTGGCCAACTTGGAGCAGCCTGCTCTGGAGCGTCTGGTGCAGCGCAGCGCGGAGTTGCATGTCGAGCACATCGCCACGGGTGGCGATCCCTTCGAGCTTGGCAGCGCCCGCCCGCTCGACTTCGGTCACTGGGCCGCCCATAAGCTGGAGCAGATCACACATTTTCAGGTCACGCATGGTGAGGCTGTGGCGATCGGCATGGCTGTGGATCTCGTGTATTCGGTGAAGAAGGGCATTCTCGCCGCCGCCACTGCGGAGCGCGTGCTTGACCTCATTGAGCGCATTGGCTTTGAGACCTATCACTCCGGCCTGCTGGCTGAAGGCAGTAGCGGTGAGCCGGTGATCCTTGAAGGCTTGGAAGAGTTTCGCGAGCATCTCGGCGGTGAGCTGACCGTGACCCTGGTGCCCGATGTCGGCCATAAGATTGAAGTCCATGAGATGGATCGACAACTCATCCTGGCAGCGATGGATGAGTTGCATGAGCGGACACTCGTCACCGCATGACGTCTAAGCCTTGATCACCCGCACCGGATACTGACTGATCATGTCGTCTCGTGACACGATGATCATTTCCTCGGCCATGGCCTGAGCGACGATGAGCCGGTCAAAAGGATCGCCGTGAATGGGTGGCAGTGTCAGCGATGCCTCCGCGTGCTCACAAGTGATGTTGAGCGCCAGGATCCCATCGGTATTCAGTGCACCGAGAATTCCGGCGGGCATGCGCAACTTGCCTTTGGCGATTTTCAAACCCAGTTCCCAAATGGAAGCCGCGCTGACGAAGACCTGATTTGCCGGACTGGCGATGGCGGTGCGTGCGGGGTCGGACAGCATTTCAGGCCCATTGAGCCACCAAACAACGGCGCAGGAATCAAGCAGCAATCTCATGCGCGGGAGGCCTCCTCAGCAGCCAGGGCTGGTTCCGTGATTTGGTGAAAAAGACCACTCGAAATGGACTCATCCAAAAGGGATGACGAATCATCCCAGCAATCATCTGCCTGCCAGATTTCCCCCCGGAACTGGCCGCCCAGACGCTCTCCCTGAGTTTGAACATAAGGCACAAGTCGCACCAGTGGCTTGCCGGCTTTGGCTAGAACGATGTCTTGACCGCTAGCGACCTCTTCGACGAGTCGAGACAGATGGGTCTTGGCGGCTTGGATATTGATGAGTTTCATGACCTTATTGATGAAGTAAACCAAGTCTGGTCTGGTCATGAATAAATCGCAAGTTTTTTCCATCCCTTTGTTGGCATGCTCTTTCTGAATCTGCGGTTGGTGAAAGTTGGTGGGGTGCCGCCTGATTTTCGCTGGCTCCATTTGCTTCGGCGTTTAAGAGTTCGCGGTTCACTCTCAACTCCGGTCTTTGATTTATGCGCGGTTTTCTCTTGGCTCTGGCTTCTCTGATCGCGGTTCATGCGGCGGCGGAGGAGTGGTTTGCGATTCATGTGGTTGATGAGGTGACGGGGCGCGGCGTGCCGCTGGTGACGCTGACGACGACGAATCAGATCGCGCTGGTGACGGATAGTGCCGGTTGGATCGCTTTTCAGGAACCGGGACTGATGGGGCGCGAGGTATTTTTCAGCGTTAGTGCGCCGGGATACCGAGTGAAGAAGGATGGTTTTGGATTCAGCGGAGTGCGCCTGACTCCCAGACCCGGAGAGCAGGCTGAGGTGAAGGTGGAGCGGATCAATCTTGCCGAACGGCTTTACCGAATCACGGGCCAGGGGATCTATCGGGACTCGGAGTTGCTGGGAAGGGAGTGTCCGCTGCCAAAGGCGAATTTTAGCGCGACGATGGGCCAGGACAGTGTCCAGGCACTGCCGTGGCAGGGGCGGCTGTTCTGGCTTTGGGGTGACACGAATCTGGCGCATTATCCGCTGGGCAATTTCCACTCGACCTGCGCATGGTCGGATATGCCGGCCAAGAGCGGCCTGAATCCGGCAGCGGGTGTGGGTCTAACCTACTTCACGGATCAAAATGACCGGGTCCGCAAGATGCTGCCTCTGGAGGCACCTGGAGCGGTGTGGATCTTTGGCCTGCTGGTGGTGGCGGATGCTGAGGGCAGGGAACATCTGGTGGGTCACTATGGCCGTTTCAAGGATCTGGGGACCCGGGTGGAGCATGGCATCGCCGAGTATCAGGAGGCTTTGGGGCACTTCACGGTGCTGCGGGTGCTGGGGGATGAGACCGGCTGGCAGCACCCGGATGGCAATGCGCTGCGGGTGAAGGATGAGCGGGGCGATTACTTTTATTTTACCGGCAGCTTTGCCATGACGCGCGTTCCCGCCAGATACGATGATGTCCTGAATCCCAAGGCTTATGAGGCGCTGGCCTGGTCGGACACGGCGCAGGAGTATCTCTGGCAAAAAAGCGCCGCACCCGCCACCCAGTCGGGCGAGGCTGAAGCGATCGCCAAAAAGGCCCTACCCGCCAACCGCGCGCTCATGCAACTCAAGGATGCCGCGACGGGCAAGCCGGTGAAGATCCATCGATCCAGCGTCAACTGGAACGCGTACCGCAAAGCCTGGATCATGATCGGCAATCAATCCGGAGGCGGTGTGTCCGAGCTCGGTGAGGTCTGGTATGCCGAGGCCGCAGCACCCTCCGGTCCATGGATCAAGGCGGTGAAGATCGCCAGTCACCCTAACTACACGTTCTACAATCCAAGACAGCATGAGTTTTTCGATCAGGAAGGCGGCAGGCTGATCTATTTTGAAGGCACGTATGCCAACACCTTCTCCGGCAATCCTGTGATGACGCCGAGGTATGATTACAACCAGCTCATGTATCGCCTGGACCTCAGCAATCCGGGACTGGATGCAGCGAAAAAGACGAAGTGATGACGATGCCGGACCAGACCTGGACAGCTCCGCAATGGAAAGCGCGCCGTGCCGCCAATCTGGCCCGTGTGCAGTCGCTGGCTGATGCTTTCGTGCAGCGTCGAAGTCTCGGGGAGAAGCATCCGGTTTATGATTTTCTGTTCACTTACTACACCTTTTCTGCGGCAAAACTAAAGCAGTGGCTGCCTCCCCTGGGCGTGGGAATCGAGGTCAGCGCTGCGGATCTCGTGGAGATGCCCTGGCTGCTCACCGTGCCGGTCATTCACGAGGACGGCGTTTTGCAACTCGATGACCGCGCCATACCACCGCAGCGCCGTGGTCTGGCGCGCTGGGTCGCGACGCTGTGCGGCAACATCCAGAACCGCGCCCCGCGTTTCGGCTGCTATGGACTGCATGAATGGGCGATGGTGTACAAGCAATCGCGCGAGCAGGTGCGGCATCAGGGAAATGAGCTGCGCCTTTCTCCGGCAGAGTTGGCCGCGTTTGTGGAGTCGCAACCCATCGGTTGCTCGCACTACGACGCCTTTCGCTTCTTCACGCCTGAGGCCAGGCCTTTCAATGTCCTTCAGCCCGTGCTCGAGACCCGTCTGGAAATGGAGCAGGGCGCGTGTTTGCACGCCAACATGGATCTCTACAAATGGGCCGGCAAACTCTGGCCATGGATCGGCTCGGATCTCATTGGCGAATGCTTCGCTCATGCCTGTGAAGGCCGTGATCTTGACATGCGTGCCAGCCCCTACGATCTGCGGCACCTCGGTTTTGAACCTCTGTGCATCGAGACCGCCAGGGGGCGTGATCTCTATGAGGCCGGGCAGCGCTCTCTGGCCGAAAAGGCCGCAGGCCTGCGGGAACGCCTGAAACTGGCGGCGGCCCGGCTCGGCGGGATGAGTTGAGAGGCAGCAGGGTCGGAAAGCCGGCTCCTGAAACCCGGCAATAGATTCGTGGCAGGTGTTCGTTCCCTGTGGCGATGAAATTGACATCCCTGATTTTCGCCGCTGCACTGCAACTGACGCTGCATGCCGCCGCTGTTCCCGTTTCTGCGGGCAAGCCCAACATTATCGTCATCCTGGCAGATGACCTGGGCTATTCGGATCTTGGATGTTATGGCTCCGAGATTGCCACGCCGAATCTCGACCAGCTTGCTGCCGGCGGCCTGCGGTTCACCCAGTTTTACAACACGGCCAAGTGCCACTCTTCGCGCGTGAGCCTGCTCTCCGGACGCTGGTGCCGTCAGGCGGGGGATGAGAAGCTGAGCCGTGCCGCGATCATTCCTGAAGTGCTCGGCAGTGCTGGCTATTTCACGGCCATGGCGGGCAAGTGGCATCTGGATAAGCAGCCGACCGACTTTGGATTTCAGCGGTACTTTGGCCATCTTTCCGGCGCAACCAATTATTATCTGGGGGACAAAACCTTCCGCCTCAATGGCGAGCCCTGGGCCGTGCCGGACAAGGGATTCTACACCACGGTGGCCAATGTGGATCATGCGCTGACCTTTCTCCAGGAGGCGCGTGCCACGAAGAAGCCCTGGTTTCTCTATGTGGCCTTCAACGCGCCGCATGCGCCGCTGCAACCCATGGAAGCCGATTACCGTCGCTATCTCGGCAAGTATGATGCCGGCTGGGATGTGGTGCGTGCCTCGCGTGTGGCAAAGCAGACGGAGCTCAATCTCTTCGGCAAAAGCCTCGATGCCTGCCCGCGCCCCGATCATGTTCCCGCCTGGAAGGATCTGACTCCGGAAATGCGGACCTGGGAGGGACGGCGCATGGCTGCTTACGCGGCGCTGATCGACCGTTTGGATCAGGAGATCGGCAGGCTCGTGGCGGATCTTAAAAGCCGGGGTGAATATGACAACACCCTCATCCTCTTCGCCTCCGACAACGGTGCCTGCCCGTATGACCGCCGCAGCACCGGCCGTGATCGCGAGCCCTACGATCCTGAAACGACCTGGAGCGACAGCACCGGCTGGGCCTGGGCTCGCAATTCACCGTTCCGGTTCTACAAGCAAAATCAATTTGAAGGCGGCATCTCCACCCCTGCCATCGTGAGCTGGCCCGCAGGCCTGAAGACCAGGCCGGGAGCGCTCGTGCATTCACCCGCCCATCTTGTGGATGTGCTGCCGACATTGGCTGAAGTCAGTGGCACAACGATTCCGGAATCATGGCCGGGTCGCGAACTCACGTCCCTGGCCGGCATCTCGCTTGCACCGATTTTTGCGGGCAATGAGATCAGGACGCGCCAGCCGATTCATCTCCTGTTTGGCAGTGATCGCGGCCTCCGTGATGGCGACTGGAAACTCGTGAGCTTTCAGAGTGAGCCGTGGGAACTTTACCATCTCTCGGAGGATCGCACCGAGCTGCACAAC
>CAJCCF010000277.1 GCA_903960845.1 uncultured Verrucomicrobiota bacterium
CCCTTGGTTTCCGGCAGGAAGATCAGGGCGACGAGTCCGAGCAGGAACACTGAGCTCATGTAGCAACCAGCACTGCGGAAAGCGTTGAGTTCCGCAGTGGCCTTCATGGCGGCGGTGGCCGTGGCAGGAAGGGCGGCAATGGCTTTGGCTCCGAGATTGGCCTGTAACACGCCGAGCGTGACCGGACCGCTGGCAGCGATGAAACGACCAACATTGTAACAGAAGCTGGTGCCGGTGCTGCGCAGGCGGGTGGGGAACAACTCGGGCAGATAGATGGCAAAGCCTGCAAACAGCGAGAGTTGGCACACACCAAGCACGAAGCTCATCCAGATGTCATCGCGCGTGTTGAACTCCTGATAGAAGAAGATCGTCGCAGCCATTGCCGCGAGGAAAGCGACGGCAAAAACGGGTTTCCGACCAAAACGATGCGCGGCTTTGCTGAAAGCAATCATACCAACGAAGGCTCCAATGTTTAAAACGATGAGGTTGGCGGCGGACCACCACTGCTTGGCTTCGCTGATCGCCGTGGGGCTCAGGTTCTTGCCGGCGAGCGAGTCAGCGATGGCGGCGGAGACGAGTTTGTTGCTGAAGAAGCCGATGCCCCAAAGTCCGACGACGGCGGACACACAGAGCATCATTCCAAACAACGCCGATTTGCGCCAGCGCATGTCGCCAAACAGACTGCTGTAGGAACCCATCGACTTGGTGCTGTCAATTTTGCTGGTGGCCTTGGCCTGGAGCCATTTCTCAGGCTCCTTCAAACGCAGCATGATGAAGATGCACAAAAATGCCGGCACCGAACCGATCCAGAACAAGTATTTCCACGACACCATCGGATCGACACCCGAAAGCGACATGGCGCAGAGCCCGGCAGTGACATTGCCGACAGCGGAGAGCGCCTGCAACATGCCAAGCGCCTTCGGACGGGCAGAGTCAGGCAGCGCATCAGCAACCAGCGCGACGGCAAGACCAAACACGCCACCGACCCCAAGGCCGGTGAGGGCGCGATAAATCATGAACTCGGTGATGTTCGACGCGAAAGACGAAAGGCCGGTGAAGAGTGAATAGATGAGCACGGTGATCGCCAGTGTTTTCGCGCGGCCGATACGATCGCCGACGGCACCAAAGATAAGCCCGCCGGTGGCCCAGCCTGCGATGAAGACACTCATGGCCCAGCCGCTGAGTTTACCCTGAGCCAGTGAATCCACTCCCGGCGAGAGCGCTTTTACCGCATTGTCGCGGGCAAGAATGAAGAGCTGCTGATCAAGGCAGTCAAAACACCACGCGGCAGATGCGACGAAGAAGACAAACCAGTGGTAACCATTCAGTTGCTTGTACCAAGGTGCGTTGGCGTCGGGGAGGGAGGCAGAATTGCTCATGGGCGCGGAGAGTGAAGCACACACGCCAAAGTGGCAATCACGAAATGCAGCACCTCATGCTTCCATTCAGCAGAAGGTGCCGGCGGCTGATCTGAATCTGACAGGCGCTTTACTTCCCGAGCACCTGACGCAGCACCTCAATGCACTTCTCATTCTGCGGCATGGTGCCGACTGAGATGCGAACCCACTCAGGGAGCTTGTAGGCGGCCATGGCGCGGACAATGATGCCCCGGGCCATCATGCTTTTGAAGACGGCGTTGCCATCACCCACTTTGACGAGGACGAAATTGGCGTAGCTGGGAATGTATTCGAGGCCCATGTCACCGAACTGCGCCTGCAGATAAGCACGGCCTTCGTCAGTGATCCTCTTGGTTTTGTCCTGATGCTCCTGATCGTGCAGCCCGGCCAAGGCTCCGGCTTGGGCGATGGAGTTGATATTGAAGGGCTGGCGGGTGCGCTGCAGAATGTCGATCAACTCTTTGTTAGCAATACCATAGCCGACGCGGGTTCCGGCGAGCCCCTGAATCTTCGAGAAAGTGCGCAGGACAACGACGTTGCGGCCCTGACGGACGTATTTGAGGGTGTCGGGCGGATTATCGAGGAACTCGTAGTAGGCCTCATCAAAGACCACGACGACATGCTCGGGAACTTTTGCCATGAAACGGTCAATCTGGTCCTGAGTGACGAGCGTGCCGGTGGGATTGTTGGGATTGGCGATGAAGATTTTCTTGGTGCGCGGCGTGATGGCGGCAGCCATGGCATCGAGGTCATGAACATAACCCGGATCATCGATTTCGATGGTTTCAGCACCGAAGACTTTGGCCATGAGCTTGTAGACAAGAAAGGCGTGCTTGGCGGTGATGATGTTATCCCCGGGCTGAAGGAAGGCGTGGCCGATGAACTCGATGATTTCATTGCTGCCGCAGCCGATGATGAGGTTCCCCATCTCCAGGTCAAATTTTTCGGCAAGCGCCTGACGAAGCCGGTAGGAGGCGCCATCGGGGTAAATGTGCACATCCTTAACGGCATCACGCATGGCAACGATCGCCTTGGGGCTGGGTCCAAGTGGATTTTCGTTGGAGGCCAGCTTGATGATATCCTCGGGTTTCAGGCCGAGCTCACGCGCCACATCCTCGATGGGCTTGCCGGGTTCGTAGGCGACGAGATCTTTGAGCTGTGGATTGGCGAAGTTCCAGATGGACATGAGGTGGTGAAAAATGGGAGTGTTTTCTTCGACCGTGATTGGAGCGCTGGCAAGCACGAGAGCAATTCCAGTTCAAGCACAATAAGGGCACGCGAAGTCGGAAGGTGAACGTTTTCATCTGCGAAGTTGCCATCCGAGAGTCTTCAGCACATGGTACGCGCCGAGTTTATCCATGCCTTCCGCCCCCCTGACCTGCCCTCACTGCGAGTCACTTGTAGAGATTCAGGTGACCGCTGTTACACGTTCCCGGCCCTGTCCGGCGTGCGGCAGGACAATCATGCTGCAAGTCTCAGGGCGGGAAAGCCGGATCAAGCACAAGGCGCTTTTGATGGGAACGGCACCACCCACAGACTCCATGCCCAGATCGGATTTAGGCTGCGACCCTCGGCAACTGCCGGGAGATCCATTTGAGAGGATGTGCTCAGACCCGGAGATCCTCAGAGCGCGGAAGCGTTTCTTTGTGGCTGCCGGGTCAGTCCTGGGGTTGGCCATGCTCGCAACGTTTTTTCAAATGACGGGAATGTGGAGCATTCTTGGTTCTAAAATGGCTGGAGAAGGTGGCCAACTCCCCGTCTCTTCTCCTGACGATGCCGCACTGTCACACGAACAGTCAGCCCCACTCAAACCTTCGGTGCCAAAACCAATCGCCGTGGTCGAGTCGATTAAAAAGCTCAGCTTTCGCGCCGCATCACAGCGAAATCAGGCAATGACTGCGAACAGCGAACCGCAACTGGCTCTCGAGAAATTCCTCGCTGCCCCGACAATCGAGGAAAAACTCGCCTTTGTGGTGAACCCGAAGGCCGTGGAACAGCAGATGCGGGATTTCTATGCAAACCATCCGGTGGGCGTGGTGGATTATCAGCGAATTGAGTCCGAGGTGAAAAGTGGCGCCAGCTTCATCGAATTCCGTGTCGTGCTGAAAGATGGCACCAAAAAATTTGCCGCCGTGGTCCCCAGTCCCGACGGGCCAAGAGTGGACTGGCCAAGCTTTGTCGCTCTGGGCGATCTTGAGTGGGAGCAGATGCGTCAGGATCGGCCACAAAAACCCACCCTCATGCGCGTCCTGGCTGCCACGTCCACCCATTTCACCGGATATTTTCGCGATGCTAAGAACCTGCGCTGCGTGCAGCTCGTGCCTGCCGGCAATCCGACCGCTCCTCCTGTCTATGGTTATGTTCCATCAGGCACAGACCTGGACAAGGATCTCGACTACTGGCTGCGCAGTTCGGGAGGCAAGCTGGCTCCGCTCACCGTGAAGTTATGCTACTCACCGATGGCCATGGAAAACGATCAAGTTTGGATCACTGAATTGGTTGTTCCGGGATGGGTCACCATCGCCTCAAGTTCGTCAAAATAGGGGCGATCTGAAAATGGAAGAGCCCAGAAGACCTCATTTCCCTGTAAAAAACTTTTCCCAAAGTTGCAAGAACCTATAACCCAAGCCGTAGTTGACGCCGAAGCATCCACTCCCACCCCCTAAATACGACATGAAAATGCACCCCAATTGCCAAGGCAACCATATCGACCTCCGCTCAGGCGTCAGCCGTCGCGATTTCCTCTACGTTGGCATGCTGGGTGGTCTCGGATTAACACTGCCCGAGATGATGCGCCTTCAGGCAGCATCAGTCATGCCTGAGGTCGAGACCTTCAAGCCAATCGCCGACTCCATCATTCACATCTACCTGCCCGGCGGCATGGCTCAGCATGAGTCCTGGGATCCGAAGCCCTTCGCCAGCCCTGACTACCGTGGCCCTTACACGCCAATCAAGACCTCCATTCCCGGCGAATATGTGGGCGAGCAGTTCAAGAACATCGCCAAAATCATGAACAAGCTGACGGTGATCCGCAGCATGACCCATGGTGAAGCCGCCCATGAGCGTGGCACGCATAACATGTTCACCGGCTACCGCCCTAGCCCGGCCATCAAGTTCCCAAGCTTCGGCTCCATGATCTCCCATGAACAGGGATCCCGAAACAATCTGCCACCCTACGTGGTAGTGCCAAACATGGTCGCCCCTGAACAGGGCACTGGCTATATGAGCAGCGCCTTCGGTCCCTTCGCTCTCGGCAGTGACCCCGCTGACAAAGGATTCTCCGTGCGTGACTTGCTCACGCCAAAGGACATCGACGAAAAACGCTTTGACCGTCGCCGCAGCCTTTTGAGCACCGTGGATGAGCACTTCCGCACGGTCGAGAAGGCCGACTCCATCACGGCCATGGATAGCTTCTATCAGGCCGCCTATGGCCTCATCAGCAGCACGCAAGCCCGTGAAGCCTTTGATCTGAATAAGGAGTCCGACAAACTCCGCGATGAATATGGTCGCAACACAGCTGGTCAGCGTTTCCTGCTTGCCCGTCGTCTGGTCGAAGCCGGCGTGCGCATGGTTTCCGTCAACTACGGCGGCTGGGATCACCATAGCAACATCAAGAGCGCCTTTGATGGTCAGGCTCCTAATTTTGACCAAGCCTTTGCCCGCCTCATCACCGATCTCGCGGATCGCGGCATGCTCAAGAAGACTCTCGTCATGGTCAGCTCCGAATTCGGTCGCACACCCAAAATCAACGCAACCAATGGTCGCGATCACTGGCCTCGCGTCTTCTCGGTGGCCCTTGCCGGTGGCGGCGTGAAGGAAGGTTACATCCACGGTGCCTCAGACGCCCTCGGCGGCGAACCCGACCGCGACGCAGTCGGCCCTCAGGATCTCGCTAAAACCATGTATCGCCTTCTGGGCATCAATGGTGAGAAGCGCATCATGGTGGACGGCGTCCGTCCGATTGACATCGTCAACGGTGGACGTGTGATGAGCGAATTGATCGCCTGATCACCAGTGTAAGAATCAATCCAAAGGCGGTGTAGCTGAAAAGCTGCGCCGCCTTTTTCATGCATGTTCACAATTTCTGTGCGCGGCATCGGCAGGAGAACTGAAACTCCCCTGCCCCTGATGAAACCGGGCATGCCTGGGGCCTGCATCCGGCTTTTCGGATCATTTTGATCAAAGGCCGTTGTCATGGATTCCGAATTCAAGCTGATGTGCCTGAGCTCGCCTGGCAGTAGCCGAAACCGCGACTGACCGTCAAACGCCACGCTGCCGATTCCGGCTCAGGCTCGTCATTGCTCAAGCTGAAGATTCGTCTAATCTTGCCCGCGTGTCCCAATCGCCCCAATGCAACCGGAGTTCCCGGGGTGCGTTCACCGCATCTTCCTCCCTGAAGCCCTCATCGCGTTCAGGATGTTTTTGGTTGGGGCGTCATGCGCCACATTGCTGGGCAAACCCAATTGCAAGTGAACCCGAGTGAGCCACAGAGCCCGTCCAGACTTCAACCTGCCAGTGCCTGCCTGCACCACGCAAGACCATGGCTGGATGCTGGAACCCGGGTCTGATTGTTGCGGGCGTTTGCGCCGGTCCTGCGTTTGCTTGCTGGTGGCAATTTCGGTAATCATTGGATCACCGCCTGTCAGGGCGCAGCTTGCACCGAGCGCGGCGGAGCAGATCGCGGCCCTGATAACTGACAAGGCGGCCCGCACGCCGCAGCAGCGGAAGCTCGATTCTCAACTGGTTTACGCTGAGAAGGAACGCCGCCGGCAGCCCATCGCTTTAGGCAAGGCCACGGAGATGAAAATCGATCTGGAGCGTCGTGCGGATGGACGGATTCTCATCGACCTGGACGCCACAGTAACTCCGGCGCTGCTCGCGGAGATCGCCCGTCTGGGTGGCACGGTGGTGGCCAGCACGCCCGGGTTTCATCAGGTCCGGGCGGCGCTGCCATTGCAGCAAATCGAGGCGCTGGCCGCACGCGGTGATGTTCGCTTCATCCGGCGCGCTTCCAAATGGACGACCAATACAGGCAACGTCGTCACCCAGGGTGATGTGACACACCGGGCCAATCTGGTGCGTGCGACAACGCTGGCCACGGGCCGGGGTGTGAAGGTCGGGGTCCTTTCAGACAGTGTCGATTACCTAACCAATTCCATGGCACAAGGCGAGCTTCCCGCCGTGAAAATCCTGCCAGGCCAGAGCGGCTTCCCTGCCTCCGGCGAAGGCACTGCCATGCTGGAACTGATTCACGATCTGGCTCCTGACGCGGAGTTGTTTTTCGCGACGGCCAACCATGGTGAAGGCAATTTTGCCCAGAACATCCTCAATCTGCGGGCCGCTGGCTGCGATATCATTGTGGACGATGTTTCCTACTTCAGCGAGGCACCCTTTCAGGATGGAATCATCGCCCGGGCGGTGGAGACAGTCACCGCTGGAGGCGCGCTTTACTTCTCCTCGGCAGGAAATGCCGGTAACAAAAACGATGGCACCTCGGGCACTTGGGAGGGCGATTTTGCCAGTGGCGGGTTGGCGGTCGGTCCGCTCAACGGCAAGGGCGGTGAGGTCCACAGTTTCGGTGAGACAACTTACAACACCGTCGTCTATGAAGGCAGCGGGCGCGGTGCCGATTTGTTTTGGGCTGACCCGCTTGGGGCTTCCACCAATGACTATGACTTGTATGTGCTCGACGCGACTGGCACCAATGTGCTGCGCAGTTCAACTAATGCCCAAACCGGCACGCAGGATGCCTGGGAATCGGTGGACAGTCTGAATGCAGGCGAACGCCTCGTGGTGGTGAAAGCATCCGGGGCCGCGCGCTTCTTGCATTTAGGCACCAGGCGCGGCCAGTTGAGCGTGAGCACGAACGGAGAAATCACCGGCCATGCAGCGGCAGCAGGCGCGCTTGCAGTTGCCGCCGTGGATGTCGGGTCCTCTTTCCCGCAACCCTTCAGCGGCGGCAGCGCCAATCCTGTGGAGCTCTTCGAGTCCGATGGCCCCCGGCGCGTGTTTTTTCAAAGCGATGGCACACCGATCACACCGGGCAACTTCACCGTCACAGGTGGTTTGCTGCGGCAGAAGCCAGATCTCTCCGCCGCAGACGGTGGTGCCACAAGTGTGAGTGACCGGTTTGAAAAATTCTTTGGCACTTCAGCGGCGGCACCTCATGCAGGAGCGATTGCAGCGCTGGTCAAATCCTACAATCCGGCCCTGACTCCAGCCCAGATTCGCGCGGCATTGATAGCGGGCTGTCGTGACATCGAAGCAGCGGGCATCGACGAAGATTCAGGCGTTGGATTATTGGATGCGCTCGATGCCATCACCGCGGCACCCGCTCCACCACCAGCACCCGCCGTTCCGGTCATCGTCGGCGAGTCAATGACCCTGCTCGTGGAAACCAGTGTGAATGGCCGCTACGATCCAGGCGAATTCGTGACGGCCTCCTTCTCGCTCAAGAATACCGGCTCCATGGGAGCGAATCATCTCACCGCGACATTGCTCAACGAGGCAGGCGTCGCGGAATCCGGGCCAGCCCAGGACTATGGCGCCATGTCAGCCGGAAGCGGTTCGGTTTCCCGCCCGTTTTCATTTAGAGCCAATGGTCCCTCTGGAGGCAGCAGCAAGGCGCGACTGCGTTTGAATGATGGCGCATTGAGTCTTGGCGTGGTGGAGTTCGTCTTTTCATTGTCAGCGGACACGAGCACCGAGGTTGAAGTTTCCAGCTACAAAACAGCCAATGCGGTGACCATTCCGCTCTCGGGCACAGGCACTCCATATCCGGCAACCATCCCTGTTTCCGGCTTCGATGGGGCGATCAGCAATGTGTCGGTGAAAATCTTTGGCTTCACGCACCCGCATCCTTCCGATGTGCAAATGCTGCTGGTGAGCCCGGCCGGGCAGAAGGTGGTGCTGATGGCCAATGCAGGCGCAGGCATCGCAGTGAATAATGTCTTTTTAGGTTTCGACGACGTGTCTGGCACGCTGCCTTATTACTCGGCGCTGACCAGCAGTTGGTCTTCTCCCGCAGCCTATGGTCCGGCGATCTTCCCTGCACCTGCGCCATCGGGTCCATACAGCACCCGCCTCGCCGACTGCAATGGCTGGAGTCCCAATGGAACCTGGCAGTTGTTTGTGAATGACGGCACCGCCCTCAACGGCGGCTCAATCGCCGGCTGGAGTCTCTCATTCAAGACGGACAGCATCGCGCCTGTCACAAAAACCACCACACTTGTGGCTTCAGGTGCGATCACGATCCCGAACTCAGGAAACGGCTCACCTTACCCGTCACTGCTGAATGTCTCCAATCTCAGCGGGACGATCTCAAAGGTCACGGTGAACCTCTCCGGCTTTAGCCACACCTATCCAAACGATGTCAGTGTTCTGCTGGTCAATGCATCCACCGGCCAAAAGGTGCTCCTGATGGCTGGCGTGGGCACGGCGGCATCGGCGAGCCATGTGAACCTAACCTTCGATGATGAGGCCGCCAACTACCTCCCCTATGGCATGCCTCTGGCGGGCGGTTCCTGGATTCCAACCGCCTACACCACCGCAGCGCTACCTGCGCCCGCTCCAGGCGGCACCTATGATTTCCAGCTTTCGTCGCTTAACGGAACAGATCCCAATGGCCAGTGGCAGCTTTATGTGAGCGACAACGCCACTCCTTACAGCGGCTCAATCGCAAGCTGGAGCATGGCCATCACCACCTATGATCTCGGCCCTGTGGCGCAGGGAACTTCAGATCTCAGCGCCACTTTCGCCGCCTCGATTTCGGCACTGCCCGGCACCAACTACACGATCACCGGCAATCTGCAAAACAATGGCCCCAACCCATGCGCCAATGCCGTCGCGAAATACGCTCTTCCTGCAGGCGTCAGCTACGTCTCGGCGACCGCTTCACAGGGCACGGTGAGCTTTGCCGACGGCATCGTCACTGCAACTCTCGGCAGCATGGCGATCGGTGCCAGTGCGACACTGAATGTCACGGTGCTCCCTGGAAATGTGGAGTACTTCACCAACACGCTGGATGTCACATCAGGCGCAACGGATCCGAACCTAACCAACAATCATGCCGAAGCTTTCGTGCTGGTCGGAACCGTGGATCTGGTTCCCTACCACCATCCCGACTATTCGGACACCATCGTCCTCTACACCGACACGGAGGATGACGCTTCGGTCTTCACGACAGCCGACTCGGTTTACGTTTATCCCGTGGTGCTGAATGAGGGCGACGTGTCGGCCTCAGGGGGGATCAAGGTCGAGCTTTATCTAGATGACGTGCTCTTCGATTCGCGAACCCGCTCGGCCAAGCTCAATGGCAACTACCTGTATGCTCCGGGATTTAGCGTCGGCCCGCTGAGCGCGGGAACTCACGCGCTGCGGATGAAGATCGATCCGGCAAACAGCATCGCCGAGACCAATGAAGCGAATAATGAATACACCCGCACCATCACCGTAAGTGGCACCAACCTGCCCGATCTCAAGCCGCTGGATTACAAGCTGTACGGCTATTCGGACAAGTTTTTGTTTTACACCGACACGGCTGGCGATGTCGCGAGTTTCTCCTCGACGGACGTGATCACAACCTACGCCGGCGTCATCAATCAAGGTTCGCAGTCCGCACCGGCCAGCTTCAGCATCGAGTTCTATGTCGATGGCGTGCTCAACTCAACGAAGACCTGCTCGGCACCCCTCAATCCAGGCACGGCGTTCGAAATTCCCAGCTTCAAGATCGGGCCACTGACAGCGGGATCTCACACACTTCGGGTGAAAGTGGATGCCGGCAATGCGGCAACCGAACTCGACGAAACCAACAACGAATACACTCGCACCTTCAATGTCATTGCAAACACGACGGCGGGCAGTTCACTGGCCATCGCACCGGCAACTCTGCCGACTGCAACGCTTGGCGCGCTGTATCACCAGGTGGCAACCATCACAGGCGGCACGGCACCCTACAAGTCACTGACCGTGACCAACTTCAATGGCGGTACAACGGGACTAACAAGCGATGCCGTATTCACCAGCGCGGCGGCTGGAACGATCCGGATCAGCGGTGTGCCGGTTGCATTGTCGACAGCCACATTCACCATCACCGCCACCGACAGCGCAAACACGACACTGGTAAAAAACTACACGCTTTCAGTTGGCCCGGCCGAGACGGGCCGGGCTGGAAGCCGCCTGCTGGGCTGGGGTAAAAACAATGCAGGCCAGATCGGTGACAACAGCATCCTGAATCGCCTCTTGCCAACACCGGCAGTGGCAACTGGTGTGCTCGCAGGCAGGACCGTGGCGGCATTGGCCACCGGCACAGCTCACAGCCTCGCCCTCTGCACTGACGGCACACTCGCGGCGTGGGGTAGCAATACCCATGGTGAACTCGGCAATAACAGCTCCACCGACAGCCTCGTGCCAATCGCTGTGCGCACGCTTGGCTCGCCTTTGGCAGGCAGGACGGTGGTCGCGATCGCAGCAGGCGGAAATCACAACCTGGCTCTCTGCTCGGATGGCACGCTGGTCGCCTGGGGGCTGAACTACTATGGACAATTGGGCGATGGCACCACGACTGCACGCCCGATGGCGGTGGCCGTGCACACGGCGGGAACGGCTTTGGATGGCAAGACGGTGATAGCCATCGCAGCAGGCACGAATCACAATCTGGCGCTCTGTTCAGACGGCACCCTGGCCGCCTGGGGATACAACTTTTACGGTCAACTCGGCACCAACGCCACGAACACGACCGCGCCCTATGGTTCCTTGCTCCCATTGAAGGTGAGCACGTCAAACACCGCCATTTCAGGCAAGACTGTCGTATCCATTACCACTGGTGAGCGGCACAGCATGGCACTTTGCTCCGACGGCACCATCGCTGCCTGGGGCCGCAACCGGAATGGCCAGCTTGGCGATGATTCGACGCAGGACCGCAAGGTGCCGGTGACGGTGGTGAAGACTGGCACGCCATTGTCAGGCAAGACAATCACCGGCATCGCCGCTGGAGCCTTTCATAGCATGGCTCTTTGCTCCGATGGCACCCTGGCGACCTGGGGACGAAATGCGGAAGGCCAGCTTGGAGATGGCACCCTCACCGACGTCGATCCCTTTGGCAAAACCAAGCCCTCAGCAGTCACAACAGCAGGCACACCACTCCTGGGTAGAAAAGTGGTGTCACTTATTGGCGGGGCAAATCACTGCCTCGCCTTGTGCTCGGACGGAACGCTGACCTCATGGGGAGACAACGACTTCGGCCAGCTCGGCAACAACACAATCACTGCCAACTATCAACCATCCGCAGTGAGCGCCACCCCGCTCCTGCCTAACGAACGTTTTGTCCGTATCGTGGGTGGCCCAACCGTGTATCACGCACTGCTCTGGACCAGCGTACCTGTGCCGGAGATCGCGATTTTTGACGGCAGCGGCATCACAGGCACCGAGCGGCAAAGCGGCATCGGCAGCGCCTCCTTCACTGGCATCAGCACAGGCTCCATGAGCAACACTCAGACTTTCACGATTACCAATACCGGAAGCGCAAACCTGAGTGGCATCTCGGTAACCAAAGCCGTCACGGGCAATCCGGACGATTTCATCGTGACAGCAGCCGGAACCACCACACTGGCTCCGTCCGCCACCACCACCTTCACCATCAAATTTTCCCCCACGGCGGGCGGCGCCCGCTCCGCGGTCGTACAGATCAACAGCAATGATGCGGATGAAAATCCTTTCCTCATCCACGTCACCGGCACCGGCACCAGCGTTCTCGCCAACTACACCACCGGCAGTGAAATCCCGGTAACCAGCAATGGCTATACAGCCAGGGGCAAGGAGCTGTTGGTGACGCTCAACCACAATCCTGTCACGGGCGCGGAATTGATGGTGGTGCAGAACACGGGACTGGATTTCATCAACGGCACCTTCAGCAACCTCGCGCATGGACAGAGACTCGGACTAACTTACGGCGGCGTCACCTACCAGTTCGTGGCCAACTACTTCGGAGGCAGCGGCAATGACCTGGTTTTAATCTGGGCCAACAACCGGCTTTTTTCCTGGGGTCGAAATGACAGCGGCCAGCTCGGCAATTCCTCAACCGGCTCCAACATTCTCCAGCCAACTCCCGTGACGGCAACAGGCGTGTTCGCTGGCAGGACGGTCATCACCACGGCCGCCGGACAGGAGCATAGCCTGGCTCTTTGCTCGGACGGCACCCTGGCTGCCTGGGGAGCCAACCATCACGGTCAGCTTGGCGATGGCAGTCTCGCTCCGCACAACGATGCGGTGGCGGTGGACACGCAATCAGAGTCGTCGGCGCTCAAAGGCAAAACCATCATTGCTGTTGCAGCCGGCAGCCTTCACAGCCTGGCATTGTGCTCGGATGGAAGCATCATTGGTTGGGGCTCGGATCAAACGGGCGCGCTCGGCAACGGATCCGGAGGAATCATCACGACACCCGTGGTCGTCAGCACTGAATCGGGAGTCTCCGCCCTCTTTGACAAGACCGTCATCGCCATCGCCGCCGCAGGAAACCACAGCATGGCCTTGTGCACCGACGGGACGGTGGCCACCTGGGGAAGACTGGGTGACGACGTGGCAACCCAAAGCACCTATCCTGTGTCGGTGAATACCAATCAGGGGGCCTCGGCGCTCTTTGGCAAGACTGTGATCGCCATCGCGGCAGGTGCCTGTCATCGACTGGCACTGTGCTCTGATGGGACCGTGGCCGCCTGGGGTCAAAACAACGAGGGACAACTCGGCAACAACACCATCACCGACAGTCTCATGCCGGTGGCAGTCAATGCAGTCCCCGGCATATCAGCGCTCCATGGCAGGACAGTGATCTCCATCAGCGCCTGTTCCGCGACCAGCATGGCAAGCTGCGCGGACGGGACCGTGGCTGTCTGGGGTGCTGGCGCAGCCGGGCAGCTTGGCATCGGAATGGTTCAAACGCCAAATTTACGGGCACTCGTGCCCCTAACCGTGAGTGTTTCATCTGGACTATCCTCGCTCTTCGAAAAGACAGTGACCGCCATCGGAGCAGGTGGCATGCATCTGGTGGCAGCCTGCACGGATGGCACACTTGCAGCGTGGGGCGAAAACACCTTTGGCAAGATTGGCGACAACACCACAACCCAGCGCAACCTGCCGGTGCCAGTAAGCCGCGTCCGGCTTTCTCTGGGCGAGCGGTTCGTCCGCAGCTACAGCGGTGCGCTCGCGGATCACAACCTGGCCATCGTGGCGGCGGCACCGGCACCCGGCATCGCCATCAGCGGCAATGAAACAGTTATTTCTGATGGTGACGTCACTCCAGTCACCACCGATCACACGGATTTTAGCGCAGTGATTCCGGGTGTTTCTCTGGCGCGCACTTTCACCATCCAAAGCACCGGCTCAATCCCACTAAAACTGACGGGCACCCCAAGAGTTGTGGTGACCGGTCCGCAGGCATCCCGTTTCATCGTGACGCAACAACCAACTTCACCGCTGAGCGCCTTCAACGGCACGAGCACATTTCAGGTGACCTACACGCCCAATTCAACAGGCATCAGCAACGCCACCCTGACCATTGAGAACAATGACAGTTCCGTTGGCTACGCCTTTGATTTCTCCATCCGTGGAACAGGAGTCAACTCACTCTTGGTTAGGTATGACACGGGCTCCGAAGTGCCGGTATCCGCCGGCAACTACAATGCCGCCACCAGCACGGTGAACTTTGAACTCAATTACGCTCCCGCGATTGGAACCGAGTTGATGGTGGTGAACAACACCGGGCTAGGCTTCATCAACGGCACCTTCTACAATCTTGATCAAGGTCAGTTGATAAGCCTCAGCTTCGGCGGAATCACGTATCGATTCGTGGCCAACTACTTTGGTGGCGACGGCAATGATTTGGTTTTGACATGGGCCAGCACGCGCGCCTTTGCCTGGGGCGGAGACGGAACTGGTGAAAGCGGAAACCCCGCACCGGTGCAAATGACCGGCGCACTCGCAGATCAAAGAATCGCCACCATCGCGGCGGGTCATCATCAAACTCTGGCACTGTGCACCGACGGGACACTGATCGCCTGGGCTGCTGCCTGGCAAAATGTCGACTACGTGCCCACATCCCCGGTGAGAGTGGACACCACCACCGCACTCCATGGGAAAAAGGTGATCGCCATCGCTGCAGGTGATCTGCACAGCCTGGCGCTGTGTTCCGATGGAACGGTCGTGGCGTGGGGGAACAATCTCTCCGGCCAGCTCGGCGATGGCACCACGACGTCTCGTGAGCTTCCTGTGGCCGTCAGCATGAGTGCAGGTCTGTCAGCCTTGTTTGGCAAGACAGTGATCGCTATCGCGGCGGGCGAGCGTCACAGCCTGGCCCTGTGCTCGGACGGCAGCGTGGTCGCTTGGGGCGGTAATGATGAGGGGCAACTCGGAGACAACATGCCCGGCGGCAATCGCACGCTGCCAGTAGCGGTGAACGCAACCTCAGGGATTTCGGCACTGTACGGCAAAAACGTGACAGCCATCTCCGCAGGGTTCAGGCACAGTCTGGCGCTCTGTTCCGATGGCACCGTGGCCACCTGGGGCAATGACAGCACCGCCCCGACGCGGGCCGCTCCCGTCGCAGTGAGCACAACATCCGGCGTCTCCGCACTGTTCGGCAGGCTCGTGATCGCCATTGCCGCAGGAGGCGATCATGATCTGGCTCTTTGCTCAGACGGCACACTGGTTGCCTGGGGTGACAACACTCATGGGGCCATCGGAGATAACACAACCATTTCGCGCGGGGTGCCTGTGGCGGTAAACACCGACATCGGCACCTCCGGCCTCGCAGGCAAAACCGTGACAGCCATCGCCGCAGGACGTTTCCACAGCCTTGCACGGTGCTCGGACGGTTCGATTGTTGGCTGGGGACAGAATACTTTCCGTCAGCTTGGCGACGCCACTGCAGCACAGCGCAATGCTCCCGTTCCGGTCGACATCTCAAGGTTCTCTGCGGGTGAATTGTTCACAGGCATTTTCAGTGGCTCAAATGCGCTCAGCAGCTTTGGAATGGTGGCATCTCCCACCGTGCCCGATGTCGCGACCCTGGCAGCAACCAGCGTCACCAGCACCAGCGCCCGTCTCAACGGCACCGTGAACGCCAATGGCACGGACACCTCTATAACTTTTAGTTATGGGTTGAGTCCCACCTATGGCTCCCAAACCTCAGGATCTCCGGCAATGATCAGTGGTGCGGCCATTTCGCCTGCAGGTGCTGAAATCACCGGTCTCACACCCGGCACGCGGTATCACTTCCGCATCCAGGGCGGGCGTGGCGGCAACACTGGTCTAACTAATGGTGCAGACATGTCTTTCACCACCCTGAGCAACAACGCAAGGCTCTCGGGTATCGCCCTCAGCGCGGGAACCCTGTCACCGGCGTTTGCAAGCATGACGACCAGTTATGCCGTGACCGTTCCCTTTCAAATGTCAGCGATCATCCTGAGTCCCGCGACGCAGCAGGCAAATGCCATAGTGAAAGTGAATGATGTCGAACTCGCACCCAACGGCTCCAGCCAGGCCATCAGCCTTGCCGTCGGCAGCAACATCATCACCACGGTCGTCACGGCCGAGGATGGCAGCACCGCGAAGACCTACACGCTGACAATCACACGAACGTCACCCGAGATCGAAATGGAGGCATCAGGCACCAGTTTGGCGGATGGCGGCACGTTCGAATTTGGACGTGTGCCCGTGCTCAGTTCAGGAAACCTGATCTTCACCATCAGAAACACCGGCAATGAATCCCTCACACTTGGGACGCTCAGCAAGAGCAGCGACACAGGCCATGCCGGTCTTTTTTCCGTGGGCCTGCCGGGCAGCGCCACACTGAGCCCCGGTGCCACCACCACCTTCAATTTGCAGTTCAATCCGAACAGCCCAGGCGTGAAGACACTGGCCCTGCACCTTCCCAGCAATGATGCCGATGAACCGATCTTTGACATCAACATCCAGGCAACCGGCCGCGACACCTCACCGGGCACGCTGAAAATGGGAACCACGCTGGTGTCCGTCAATGAATCATCCGCAGTGGCCAGCATCCCGGTGATCAGGACTGGAGGAGACTTCGGATCGGTGAGTGTGCGGGCTTCCACCAGCAATGGCACAGCTTTAGCGGGCAGCGATTACCAAGCTGTTTCCAATGCGTCTGTGATCTTTGCCGATGGTGTCACCGAGCAGTGGATTACCATCAACATCCTGAATCCACCGGCGACAAACGAAGCCAATGAAACCTTCACGGTGACATTGATTTCCACCACAGGTGCAACACTTGGAAGTCCCACCACTGCGACAGTTCGCATCATTGACTCGACTGATACGACATTACCCGCAACTCCAGTCATCAGCACTCCGGTTGCCAGCTCCCTGGTTGGCGTCAACGCGGGTGGAACCACGACTGTGACCGGCACGGCAACAGACAACAAAGGCATTGCCAAGGTCGAAGTGAAACTTGGCAACGGCGCTTATTCGGAAGCAACTCTGAGCAACGTGGTTGGCACCAGTGCGAGTTTTTCCATTCAGATCACGCCAGTGACAGGCGCCAATACTGTCACGGTACGCAGCACCGACACCAAGGGTAACATCTCACCTCTCGCGACACGAAACTTCATCGTGACACGTCCATTGCCGGTGAACATCAGCGGATCCGGCGCAGTGACCGCAGGCTTCGCGCCCACAAGCTTCCGTGAGGTCGGCAAGAGTTACACCATCACTGCGAGTCCCTCGACTTTACCCGCCCCCGGCGGGCAGGTCTTTGATGGCTGGTCGGTCAGCAACGGTAGCATTCCTGTCCCCGCGCTGGAACCGCTCAAGCTGATCTTTACTTTCACCGAAGGCATGGAATTGACCGCCAGATTCATCCCCAACCCATTCTCCCCTGCCCTGGCTGGCACGTTCAACGGGTTCGTATTGCCTTCCTCCACACAACCTGCGCCCCACGGCACTGCGCCCGGCGTGACCAATATCGGCCTGATCAATCTCATCCTCACGACCAAAGGCAGTTTCACTGGCAGTCTGAAGATCGACGGCGCCAGCCTGCCCCTGCCAGCAGGTTCCTTCTTCGACAATTCAGGTGTGGCCCGCTTCAGCACCATCACGCGCGCCACCACTCATACTTTCCTCCGTTCAGGCAAGCCGGATTTGGTTCTGGCACTGAATCTGGACATGACGCCAGGCACCGGCAGACTCAGCGGCACTGTCACGCAGAAACTTGCCGGTGTGGTGCAGCAGGTGTCGGAAGTGAACGCGGACCGCGCCCATTACAGCAGTATCAACAAAGTGATACCCCTGCTTGCCGGCACCACAACAAAGCCCTACACGCTGATCTTCCCAGCCAGGGCACAAACGCCGCCCAAGACCCTAACCAGTTATCCGCAAGGCGATGGCTATGCGAACATGACCGTCAATGTCAACGGCACCGTATCCCTCACCGGCAAACTCGCCGACAACACGCCGTTCACGGCCAGTGCACCGCTTTCAAAACTCAATCAATGGCCCATCTTCGCCCAACTCTACTCCCTCAAAGGATGCTTCGCCGGTCTGGCCACACTGACTGACGCAGATGCCGGCACATCCGACGTGGCCGCCACCAGTTTGCTATGGGTCCGACCACCCCAAAACGTGCAATGGTATCCGCTCGGCTGGCCCGCAGGCATCGTCGTCGACCTGGATGGCGCACGCTACGACGTGCCGCCACTGACACCCGCCAAAAGTGTCTTCCCGGGCCTGAATAACACCACACCGAATGCAACCCTGGAATTCTTCGACGGCCTGCTCCAGGCGCCGGTCATCAAGGACATCACGATCACCACGGCAAACCTTGCCCCGGCCATCCCCAACACCGTCCTGACCATCACCAAAACCAGCGGCCTCTTCACTGGCACCTTTCCTCACAGTGACCTCACCAAACCCGCCTACCAGGGCGTGATCCTGCAGAAGGGCGCATACCGTGGCGGTCACGGCTTCTTCATGTCCCGCGCCACACCTTTCACCGGTTCCGGCGAAAGCGGCAGGGTCGAGATTCGAGCAAAGTGATTTTCTTTATTTACCTAACCTAATCCAATTCATTCCGGTTTGTGAAACCGGTAGTGGGACACGATCCACTCCTCACCGCCGCGGTATCCCCAAAGCTCGGCGCAGGCCATGAAAAAGGCTCGCCAGTAAACCCACCATCGCACCTGCTGATCCCGGCC
>CAJCCF010000278.1 GCA_903960845.1 uncultured Verrucomicrobiota bacterium
CGAAAGGCGCACAGCATCGGCAACGGGAAGGATCATCCCTGCGGCATCGAGCTGGCGGCGGGCTTCCCTGTGGTGGCAGTGGTGGAAGGAGCGCCGGACCTCGTGGCGGCGCATGATGCGGCGCTGCAACTGGACGCAGCGGAACGTGTGGCCGTATGCTCCGTGCTGGGCGCGGGGGTTCATCGGCTGGCGGTGGAGTGCCTGCCTTGCTTCCGGGCAAAGCATGTCCGCATCTACCCGCACACGGATGAAAGCGGAATGAGCGCGGCACGACAGTGGGCGGCGCAAATCAAGGAGGCGGGCGCGGCGGTGGTGGATGCGTTCGACCTGTCCGGCTTCACCACAAAGGCGGGCAAGCCGGGCAAAGATTTGGCCGACCTGCTCAATGCTGACCCGCGCTGCCTGCGGGCAAACCCTGAACTTTTAAATGATCTTTTTCCATGAATCCCGTGAACGAACCAACCCATAAACGCCAGAGGGTGATTGACCCAACGGCCAAACAGAACCCGCCAAACATGGCGGTAACCACCAAGAACCACACCAAGCCAGAGGAGAAGCCGCCGTTCAAGGTTTGGACGCTTGGCGAACTGCGAAAGCAGGAGGAGCCGCAGGGCTGGAATCTTGTTGGTGACTACCATGTGACACGCGGCAGCATCACCGTGCTGGCCGGAAGTCCGGGCATCGGCAAAAGTTTCGCCACGCTGATGCTGGCGATTCAGGGCGCTATCGGCTCTGGCAACTGGCTGGGATATACCATCAACACGAAGTTCAAAACGCTGATTGTGCAGAGTGAAAACTCTCTTCTGAGGCTGATTCTGGATGCCAAGCGTGTCGAGATGCCGGACATGCTGGACGATCATGTGAAGCTGTTAGAATTCGAGTGGGGCAATATCTCACTGGGCAACTCCAAGCTGGTGGATGCACTGCGAAACTTGATTGCAGAGTTTGAGCCTGACCTCGTGGTGTTGGACCCGTGGAACCAGTTTGCCGATGATGACAAAGCGAAGGAGACCAAAGCGGCAATGGATGGCATCAAGCACATCTTGGATGCAGCGGAAAAACCGCCTGCCTGCCTGATCGTGGCTCATCATCGAAAGAAGCGGGAAGGCGATGCCCATAAGGGCCGACAGATGGCGGACCTGATCTCCGGCAGCTACGTCATGCAAAGCAATCCGCGTTGTGTGCTCTGTTATGTGGCCTTTGATCCATCCGACGAAAATGACAACCGCGTGGTGATGCTTTGCCCAAAGAAAAACAACGGCAAGCACAAGGGACCAGCGACCGCGTGGACTCTTTGCGAGAATGGTTTTGAAGCCATGCCTGATTTTGATTACAAGGCATGGCAGGACGGCGGCACTGATGCGAAGGAATCGAAAGCAAAGATCCGTCTGGAGCACTTGCAGGAGATTTTCAAAGCTGGTGCTTTGACGCGGGCAGAGGCAGGCAAGAAGCTGGAAGCACTCACAGGCGCGGGCCGCAGCGCCGTTAGCGAAGCACTGACGAAACGCTTTGCTGACATGATCGAAATCATAGGCGGTGGCTTGCTGCTGACCTTGCGGGACGAGTATAAGCCGGGCGGTTCACCCTTTGATGAGGACGACTGACAATCGGACTACTCCGCTCCGGGTGCCCTATGTGTGGGGAGACGGAGGAGGAGGATTTGAGCGAACTGGCAAGAACTGGCACGAGGGGACAGGCGAGGCATTCCATCCAACGGAAAGCCTAGGGAGGGAGGGAGGGAGGGTGGATGGATGGAAAGCGTCTGCGATTCCTCACTGCTTTCGGGGACGGCTTGCTTTCGCTGAGCGGTCGGCGCCCAGCCAGTCGCCCAATCCGAGCCATCCTTGGTTGGAGTAGACTCGCATCGGTTTGGCCGGAATGTCCTGCGGCAGGGTGCCCTTCTTAGTGGAGAGTTCACCTTTGCAGAACCGAACCCAATCTTGAAGGTTCTTGAGGGCCAGATGACGCGCGAAGGCACGAGCCTCATTGAACGGGCGGTATGAACGAAGGCGTGGCGCTATGGTCCCCGTGCCCAGCCAATCGCCCATGCCTTCCCAGCCATTTTTGGCGTAGGCTCTGTGTGGGTTAGTTGGGATATCGGATGGTCGAGATCCTTTTTCTAAAAGATGACCTTTGGAGAATTTATACCATTCAGCTACGCTTCGAAGGTTAAGACTTTGAGCAAAAGCACGAGCCTCATTGAACGGGCGGTATGAACGAAGGCGTGGCGCTATGGTCCCCGTGCCCAGC
>CAJCCF010000279.1 GCA_903960845.1 uncultured Verrucomicrobiota bacterium
GCAGCAATTTGATCCTCTGGCCTTTCCCGGCAGTGTGGTGGACGACGTGGTGGTGCCTGTGCCGAGTGAGGTGTTCAGCGTCCTGGATAAGCTGGGCGAGCCGAACTGGCGCTTGGAATTGCGCAAACTGGATCTGCCGAAGACCGCCGACCGCACCAAACTGGCGCTGATGTTTGGTATGGTCGTGGCGGAGGGTTTTGTGGCCGTTCAGGCTGAGGATAAGGATGAAGTGAAAGATATTGGCCGTGAGGTGATCAACCTTTCCACGGCGCTCGGTTTGATCAAATCGGTGCGCCCCCATGCCCAAGCCATTCTGGATGCGGCAGACAAGGAAGATTGGCGATCCATACGCAAGGAGTTCGACCAGACCCAAAAGACGGTGCGCGACACGATGGAGCAGATGAAGGATTTGGATTTGTCCCAATGCGTAAGCATGGGAGGCTGGTTGCGTGGCACCGCGAGTGTGACTTCGGTCGTGAGTAAAAACTTCTCAGCCGATCGAGCCGAGTTGCTGAATCAGCCCATGCTGGTTGAGCACTTTATAGGCACCATTGGCAAGATGGGGTCATCCATGAAAGAGCACGCAATTGTGTCTGATATTTCAAAAGGTCTCACCGGGATACTCGCCAAGATGGAGGGAGCGGTGGATGGCTTCACGAAAGACTCGGTGCGCGAGATCGGCAAGACATGCGACAGCCTTCTTAGCACCATCAAAGCTGGGAAATAATCGGAACGACGAGCCTCAAACACCTCCGGAATCGCCATGCATTTTTCCACCCGACTTACTCGCCAGGGCCTCGCGCTGTTTGCTGCCGCAGTCCTGGTTTTCAGCACGACACTTAGCCATGCCACCGTGGATGATGCTCATGGTTTCGCCATGGAGGCCGCCATGCCATTCGTCGAGCAGGGTTTTATCGTTCGCGAGGACTACTGGAATGGCGAGGTTAAAAGCGCCCAGAAACTCATGATCAAGCACCAGATGTTCAAGGGTAACGAGTACGCTTTCTGGCTTGGTTCTGCCAACGAAGGCGTGAAGTTCCAGCTTAAAGTCTACGATGACAAGGGTAAGGAGATTTCCATCGATTCAAAATCAAGCAGCATGTTTGCCAGCATCCGTGTGAATCCGCCAAAGACCGGCACTTATACCATCGTATTTTCACTGACATCGAAGACGGATGTGGGGTTGTATTGGGCGCTTGCATATGGATATCGTTAGGTCTGACCGGTGATTGTCGGCAGGCTCAAAAGCTTTACCCGCTGAAGATATGAAGTTTAGATTCAGTGAATCTGCATTTCCAGGTTCCGAGATCCTTGAATTTTGGATCTCCAAAATGAGTTTACCTGCAACCCAACAGGACGTGAACCGGGATTGGGTAAAACGCCTCTTGTCGGAATTTTTGCCTGTGGTAGCATCCAAATCCTGACTTTCCCCAACCACACCGATGTTTGAATCCATCCGCCGGGCCAAATTACAGCGTGAAGGCCTGTCTTGCGGCAAGACACGCCGTAAACACCAAGAGGGTGATCTCGTGGATGAACTCCGAACGCATCCGGCAGCGACCGTTGCGGTTTATGTTCTGTTCTTTGCAGCAATCGCGCTACTGATGAAATTCGCCGCCGGCGCTGTGCCTGGCACTGTACAACCTCAAATAACGGCTTATTTGTGCGTTGCGGCCATTGGAGCAGCCTTGGTCGTGCACCTGCGAATCGCCCTGCGGGAGGAGGTTGCTGATAATACGGAGTTGGTGATTGTGCTTGGCACGTTGCTGCTGCAGTTGGCTGCCAGTGTGGCCATGATGGGCTTCGCTTACCAGAACAGTTGGAGCGGTGCCCTGCCGATTTTGGCCCTGCCTCACGCACTCTGCCCAATGGTGCTCTCGGTGATTTTGGGCAGAAAGATGGGTCTCTTTGGTGCCATCTACTCAACTTTGCTTGGAGCCATGGTCTTCGTGGCGGTGAATCCGGTTACCTACCTTGCCTGCTCATCACTGATCGGCTTCCTGATGGTGTTGTTCACCAACCGCGTCCGCCGCCGCAATAAGCTCTTCATGGCCGGCTTATATGTGGGGGGCGTTGCTGCTGTTTTCTCGCTTGTTTTGCATGAGTCTTCGGGAGCCATCGAGTCAGCCGCCTTGAGCCGCATCGTTGGCGTGCCTTTCGCTGTGGGTGTCTTGACGGGCCTCATTGTCGGTGGCGGCATGCCGGTGATTGAGAGCATCTTCGGAGTGACCACGGAGGTCTCCTGGCTTGAGCAGGCGGATTTAAATCACCCGCTCATGAAGCGCCTTAGCATCGAGGCTCCAGGCACTTACCACCACAGTCTCGTGGTCGCCAATCTGTCCGAGGCAGCGGCAGAGGCCATTGGAGCCAATGCTGGAATGACGCGAGTCTGCGCCTACTTCCATGACATCGGCAAAATCAACAAGCCCGAGTATTTCATCGAGAACATGGACCCGGCGCATAATCCGCACGAGGATCTCACGGCCAGGATGAGCGCGCTCATTCTAATTGCGCACGTCAAGGACGGGGTCGATCTGGCCATCAAACACAAGCTCAATTGCAGCATCATTGACGTCATTGAGCAGCATCACGGCACCTCGCTGGCCTGGTATTTTTACAAGCGGGCGCTCGAGCAAAAAGCGCAGATACTCAGGCTGGTCGAGGAGGGTAAATCGAAAGAAGACGACGTGCCGCAGGTCAGTGAGGAAGTGTTCCGCTACCCCGGGCCAAAACCGCAATTCAAGGAGTCCGCCATCATCTCACTTGCTGATGCCGTGGAGAGCGCCTCCCGTGCCCTGGAGAAGCCCAACCCTTCCCGCATTGAGGCACTCATCGATGAACTGATCCAGGGGCGCATGATGGACGGTCAACTCGATGAATGTGATCTCACCATCGCCGAACTGGCCAAGGTGAAAGCCAGCTTTATGAAAACGCTTCTGAGCATGATGCACAGCCGCATCAAGTATCAGAAAGCCACGGAGAATCCGACGACACTCATTCATCCATCCCGGGAAACTGGTGCTGCGCAGCATGTGCATGACGGGCGGACCATGCTGATGGCATCGTCCTATCCAGGCGGTGTTGAGACCGCTGGTAGCGATAAAAAGAAGCGTCCTACGCGGAAACCACCCGCGTCTGCTGCGTGATCACCAGACTACATCTTTACAACCGGCAGAAGCAGCAAAAGCCAAAGCTGCCGTGGCTCAAGAAACTCATCAAAGCCGCGCTGCCGATCTGCCGCTCACAGGCCAAATCTGCTGATGCGCCACTGCTGCATCTCGACGAGATCGAATTCAGCATCATTGGGGATGAAGAAATGACCCGCGTTCATGCGGAGTTTCTCAATGATCCGACGCCGACCGACGTAATCACCTTTCACCACGGGGAAATACTCGTCAGTGCCGACACCGCCTTGCGTCAGGGCAGGGAGCATGGTCAATCGCTCGACCACGAACTCGCCCTCTATCTGATCCATGGTCTCATGCATCTTGGCGGATGGGATGACCATGAGCCCGCAGAGGCGGTGGAGATGGCTCGACGACAGGAAGCGGTGCTCCGACAGGTCTGCGGAGTGATGAGCTAAGCCTCTAAATATCGAC
>CAJCCF010000280.1 GCA_903960845.1 uncultured Verrucomicrobiota bacterium
ACCGGCTTGTCAGAGTATTCAATCGGAAGGTTCACCATCCCGGTGATTCTTGCATGCTCGTCAATCCCTTGGTCTGACAGGCTCACCGCCTCTTGGCTCGTCTTCTATTGCATGATCCGGGTTGAAGTCACCGATAGTCTTGTTGGCAAAGTAACTGCTGCGAATGGTTTTACACCGAAGTCCGCTAGGCATTCCAATGGGCTTTTCAGGAAACGGGACGTTGAACTACTCTATTCCGATCAGTTTCAGACTCTCACCATACGCAGTTCATTTTGTCCGTTCATTCCTTTCAAGATGAATTCGAGACCATGGGAAGTTCGTTGCCATGAATACACCAAGCAGATTGAGGACGGTTTTAAAGATGTTGGTATTCCTCTGAGGCAACTCTCGATTACCGAGTTTCAATCCGTCCGGCAAGGCGAAGAGTAACTTGCGTGGGCTGCGTCTAATAAAACTCCTGACCCGTTGGCGGCTCTTCCCAATTATCGCCCCCTGATCCTTGATCGCCATCAAGCACCCACCAACATACGCGCAGGGTTCTCGATGCAGTCTTTGATGCGGATGAGGAAGGTGACGGCTTCCTTGCCGTCGACGACGCGGTGATCGTAGCTGAGGGCGAGGTTCATCATCGGGCGGATCACGACCTGGCCATCGACGGCGACGGGGCGCTGCTGGATGCTGTGCATGCCGAGGATGGCGCTCTGCGGGGGATTGATGATGGGCGTGCTCAGCAGGCTGCCGTAGACACCACCATTGGAGATGGTGAAGACGCCACCGGTGAGATCAGGGAGGGTGATCTTGCCTTCCTTGGCCTTGGCGGCATAAGCAAGAATGTCTTTCTCGATCCCGGCAAAGCTCTTCTGATCAGCGTCACGCAGGACGGGGACAATGAGCCCCTTCTCGGTGCCGACGGCGACGCCGATGTCATAGTAGTGCTGCTGGACAATTTCGTCGCCTTCGACTCGGACATTGATCTGCGGCACAGCTTTCAGCGCCTCGACCACTGCCTTCACAAAGAAGGACATGAAGCCGAGCTTCACGCCGTGGGATTTCACAAAGCTGTCCTGCAGCTTGGAGCGCATGGCCATGACATTGCTCATGTCACACTCATTGAAGGTGGTCAGGATGGCGGCATTTTGCTGCGCGCTGACGAGCTGCTCGGCGATCTTCCGGCGCAGCGGCGACATTTTCTTGCGCGTGATGCGACCGGAAGCGGCGGGCGGGGAGCGGAGAGCGGAGGGTTCAGGTGCTGGCTCGGGTTTTGGCGCGGGTGCCGGCTTCGGAGCTTCAACCGCTGCAGGCGCGGATGCCTCGACTTCCTGCTTTTTGCTTTCCACTTTCGGGGCCACGGCCGCCGGTGCCGCAGCGCCTTCGGTGATGGTTCCGACGACGGCGCCGACGAGCACATCGTCTCCCTCTTGATGATTGATGCTGGCAAGCACGCCGGTGACTTCAGCGGTGACTTCAGCGGCAACCTTGTCGGTCTCCAACGTCAGCAGGACGTCACCGACTTTGACGGCATCGCCGGCTTTGAAGTGCCATTTGGAGATTTGACCTCCGGCGACGGATTCGCCGAGTGCGGGGATTTTGATGTCTGACATGACGGTGGGAGTGTGTCTATTTGACAGGATTAAAAGGGTTGAAGAATGAACAGGAAGAAAGGAAATGGATCACTGGGCGCTCAAATTCTTGATGATTTTCCGGGCAAGATGCTCATTGATTTCACGGTGCCTCGGGACGGCTTCAGAAACATTCGTGGTGGGGTTACGATACCAGTCGTGGCTGCCTCCATGGCGTATGAGTTGACATCCTGTGGATTCAATTTTGCGGATGAGATCGAGCCTTTTCATGCCATCTCCAACTCCAACTCAGCTTTGTGACGGATGCCGGGGATCTCACCGCTGACCATATCCTTGTATAGATCCGCGAGCATGACTTTGAGTTCTTCGAAAGTCTCGCCCTGGGTCCAGTGATCAGGAAACTCGTCCAGGTAGCCAAGCCACCAAGGGCCGTCCTGCCAGTATGTGAAAGAGAGTTTCTGTTTCATGAGATTTATGTCTGCTGAAACCTACACACTGAAGGCGGCTTCCACCAGCTTCTCTTGTTCGAGGACATGGATGGCTTTGGAGCCTGCGGCGGGGCTGGAGCTGCGCTCGCGACCGGCGTAGCGGAGCTTGTGATTGGAGAGTTCTTCGAGACGCGGGCGGATGTAGTAGAAGGCGCCCATGTTGCGGGGCTCTTCCTGGCACCAGATCCACTTCTTCTGAGCGCGCGGGTATTTCGCGACGATCTCCTTGAGCATCTCGTAGTGCAGCGGGTAGAGCTGCTCGATGCGGATGATGGCCGCGTTTTTGATTTTGTGCTCTTCGCGGAATTCGAGGAGATCGTAATACACCTTGCCGCTGCAGAGGATGAGGCGGGTCACGCGCTCCGGCGCGGTGGTCAGATGCTCGTCATCGAGCACTTCGCGGAAATGGGTGCCCTCGGCCATGTCGGAGACCTTGGAGACGCAGCGCGGGTGGCGCAGCAGACTCTTCGGGGTCATGACGATGAGCGGCTTGCGGGTGCCGCGTTTCACCTGGCGGCGCAGGGCGTGGAAGTACTGGGCAGGCGTGGTGAAATTGCAGACCTGCCAATTGCCGCCGGCACTGCTTTGCAGGAAGCGCTCGAGACGGGCGCTGGAATGCTCGGGGCCCTGGCCTTCAAAGCCGTGCGGCAGGAGCAGCGTGATGTGGCTTGGGCGCTGCCACTTGCTTTCCGCAGAGGCGATGAACTGATCGAGGATGACCTGCGCGCCGTTGACGAAATCGCCAAACTGCGCCTCCCAGCAGATGAGCATGTTGCTGGCGAGCAGCGAGTAGCCGTAATCAAAGCCGAGCACGGCGACTTCCGAGAGCAGGCTGTTGTAGACACAGAAACGGCCCTGCTCAGTGCTGGGATCTGCGGCGAGATTGTTGAGCGGGATGTGGCGCTCACGCGTTTCCGTGTCGTAAAACACGCTGTGCCTTTGACTGAAGGTGCCGCGCCTCACGTCCTGACCTGAGAGTCGCACGCCATGATTTTCTGTGAGGAGCGAACCAAAAGCGAGTGACTCGGCATAGGCCCAGTCGATGCCCTCACCAGCCTCGATGGCCTTGGCGCGCGCTGCGAGAAAGCGCTTGGCGATGGTGGGGTGAAGGCGGAAACCCTCGGGAGATTCAAGCAACTTACGACCAATGAAGTCGAGCTGCCCGCGGGCGATGCCGGTCGGGACGACATGGTAATCGTATGCCGCCTGCGGCTCCGCCGTGGAGCCTTCAAACGGATTGCCACCGGACTTGCCTTCACGCTCAGCCAGGGCTTTGACACCGTCTTCGAGTCCGTCTTCGAGCTCCTTCTGCAAGGCTGCCGCACCTGCCTCATCCAGCACGCCGGCCTGCGCGAGCTGCTGGCGGTAAATCGTGGCCGTGGAGGGATGGGCGGCGATGGCGCGCGCCATGTTTGGCTGGGTGAAAGCGGGCTCGTCCGTCTCGTTGTGGCCGTAGCGCCGGTAACAAACGATGTCGATGACGACATCGCGTCCGAACTTCTGACGGAACTCAAGCGCGAGACGCGCGGCGGCGGCAACCTCCAGCGGGCAGTCGCCATTCACATGTAGGACGGGCGCGTCGATCATCTTGGCGACGTCCGTACAATAATTGGTTGAGCGCGCGTCGGCGGGGGAGGTGGTGAAGCCAATCTGATTGTTCACCACGATGTGGATGGTGCCGCCGGTCCTGTAACCCGGGAGCTGGGAAAGATTCAGCACCTCCGCCACCATGCCCTGGCCGGCAAAAGCCGCATCACCATGAAGCAGCACGGCGATGACCTGCTTGCGTTCAGCGGTGTCATTGAGGAAGCGCTGGCGGGCGCGGGCCATGCCCTCGACGACGGGATCCACCGCTTCGAGGTGGCTCGGATTGGGCGCGAGCATGACGGCGACCGGATTGCCGCTGCGAGTCTTGCGCACGGTTTCAAAGCCGAGATGGTACTTCACGTCACCATCGCCGGCAACCATGTTGGGCACGTAGTTCTCGCTGAATTCGTAGAACAGGGTTTCCAGCGGCTTGCGCAGGAAATTGGCCAGCACGCTGAGCCGTCCGCGGTGCGGCATGCCCATGACGATTTCCCGGCCACCCTGGGCGGCGAGGTTTTCCAGCAGGGTTTCCAGGGCAACGAGCATGGATTCACCGCCCTCGATGGAGAAACGTTTCTGACCGACGAAACGACGGTGCAGGAAGCGCTCAAAGGTCTCGGCCTCCAGCAGCCAGCGCAGCGCGTCGATCTGCGACTGTTCGGAAGGCTTGGCTTCTGAGAGGCGGTTTTCAATGCGCTCAAGCAACCAGCTGCGAACCTCGGGCGTCTGGATGTGCATGAACTCAAAGCCGGCATTCGCGCAATAGATGCGCTGCAATTCAGCAAGCATCTCGCGCAGCTTCATGGTCTGTCCGCCACGGAACATTTGAGTCTGCACTTCACTGTCGAGATCGTCATCCGTGAAGCCGAGGCCCTCCAAAGTCAGCGCCGGCACAGCAGGTGCCTTGGCGCTGAGGGGATTGAGATGCGCGGCGCTGTGACCGAGTGAGCGGAAAGCGAACAGCGCGTTGGTGACGCGCATGCGGAAATTCAGCGTGGACTCTGAAAGCGTTGCGGAGGATGCCGCACCCGCAGTCCGGCTATTGCGCTTGGCCAGTTCCGCCATGCCGAGTTCGAAGCCTTCGAAAAAAGACGCCCAAGTGGTTTCGACCGAATCAGGGGCCTTTTTCCAATCGGTGTATTTGGAGTCAAGCAGATCTTGGTTGGCGCGAAACGGCAGCGTGGCACTCATATTTTAGGGGGGCCTGAGAATGCGCCCTTTCGTTATGGATGCAACTATGGATAGCAGGAATGTAAATTTCCAGGAACCGACGAAGCCTGCACTCCGCCCTCGGAAAGTCTGTCCGCGCGCTGTGGCACTGCCGGGCTGGCACTTGCCCGCCTGAGCAGGATGCGCCAGAGATGGTCGAAGTATCGCCCATGAAGACACTGCTCCACTTTTTTATCCTCGCCTTTGCCCTTCAAGCTTTTGCGGCCGAGCCTCCAGGCCACTGGAAGGCCCCCTCCAAGGATGGCCGCCCCTGGAAACACGCCGGGACCGGCCTTGCATTCCCCGCCATGCTCGGCGGCTACCGGCTGGCGGGTGAGTTTGAGTATGAGAAAGGCGGCTGCTTCATCCGCTACGAAAACCTGGAACTGCGGACGCGCGTGGACATTTTCTTTTTTCCGGTGGCCACCAAAGCGGCCACGCTGGAGGAGCAGCAGCGCCTCATCCTTCAGGAAATGGACAACGTCACAACTGACCTTCAGGAGATGGTGAAGCAGGGCAGGTACAAAAACCTCAGCATCGGTCCGCTCGGCGGAGGTGCGATCGACCTGTGGATGAAAGACGACGCCCCGCTGGCCGCCCGGGTCATCACGGCCACCCGCATTGGCCAGAATGATGAGGGGGTGCAGGAGGCTGTGCTAAAACAGTGGGTCGGCATCACCTACTTCGAAAATCACCTGATCACCATCCGCCAGATGCGCCCCGACAGCACGGGTGATGCCGGGGAGGAGGGCTTCAAGAATTTCGGCGGCATGATCTTTCAAATCATCAAGGACCCCGCCTTGCGCGCTGACATCTCGCGCATGATCGACCTGTATCTGGCTGATCCGTTCTCCGAGGACAGCGTTCAGGCCACGGGGGCGGTGCTCGCCTATCTCAAGCAGGCCCCCTTCTACCCGATCAGCATCCCCGAGTATCCCATCAGCGACTGGCTGGAGCGCTGCAAGAAGGTCGCACCGGGCACGCAGGATCATCTGCTCAGCGCCTTCATGCTCGGAGCCGCCAAGGCCGCCTTTGCAGGCGGTGATTCCCCCGCCTGCCTGAACGCCGGGGCCAAACAGTTCGCCACCATCTACCGCCAACTCGCCACCAAAAACCCGCAGATCAAACTGCCGGAGATCGACGAATTTGCCGTCGAAGCCGAAGTGGGACATGGTGGCGAATGGCTTCTGGCTCGCGCGGGCATCAAGCAGTGATCAGTAATCCTGACAGACCACGTCCCAGCTTTCGTTATTCGCACCATCCATGATTCGTTTCACCGCTCTCAGTTTTCTTCTACTGCTCAGTTTTGCCCGGGCCGCTGACCGGCCCAATGTGCTCTTCATTCTTTGCGATGACCTGCGGCCGGATGCGCTGGGATGCTTTGGATCAAAGCATGTGAAGACGCCAAACATCGACCGGCTGGCGGCAGAGGGGGTGTTGTTTAAAAACACGTTTTGCACGACCTCCCTGTGCTCGCCGAGCCGGGCCTCCATCCTCAGCGGTGTCTATGCTCACACGCATGGCGTGACCAACAACTTCACCGAGTATCCGGCGCAGATGGCGTCGTTTCCGCAGACGCTGCATGAGGCGGGTTACGCGACGGCCTACATCGGCAAGTATCACATGGGCGAGGAGAACGATGAACCGCGGCCCGGGTTTGACTGGTTCGTCACGCACAAAGGCCAGGGCAAGTATTTTGACACCGAGTGGAATCTGAACGGCAAGAAGCGCGAGGTGGTGAAGGGCTACTACACCAGCGTGGTCACCGACATGACGCTGGACTGGCTGAAGCAGCAAAAGGCGGAGAAACCCTGGTGCATGTTTCTGGGTCACAAGGCCCCGCACAGCTTTTACACGCCGGAGCCGAAGTATGAGCACCGCTTTGACGGCGTGCGTGTGCCGTATCCTGCCAGCGCTTTCCAGCTCGATGACAAACCGACCTGGATCAAGCAGCGCCTGCACACCTGGCACGGCATTTATGGCCCACTGTTTGAGTGGCGGAAAAAGTTCCCCGATGACCGTCCGGAAGCTGTGAAGGATTTTGAAAACATGGTCCACGGCTACTGGGGGACGGTGCTCAGTGTGGATGACAGTGTGGCCCGGCTGCGTGCTTATCTGGAAGAAACCAACCAGCTCGCCAACACCATCATCGTCTTCATGGGTGACAACGGCCTGCTCGAAGGCGAGCACGGCATGATCGACAAACGCACCGCGCATGAAGCCAGCCTGCGCATCCCCCTCGTCGTGCGTTTCCCCTCACTGGGACAGGGCAAAACCATCGACCAGCAAGTGCTCACGGTGGACATGGCCCCCAGCATTCTCGACCTCTGCACCGCGCCCGCCCTGCCGAAGATTCATGGTAAATCCTGGGTCAAGCTGGCCAGAGCGGGCGATCCCGAATGGCGCACGTCCTGGTTCTACCACTACAACTACGAAAAGCAGTTCCCCTACACCCCGAACGTCCGCGCGATCCGCACGGACCGCTGGAAGTACATTCATTATCCGCATGGCGATGGCGGCCCAGACCGCCACATGGCCGAGCTTTACGATCTGAAAAACGATCCGGGTGAAACGAAAAATCTCATCAGCAAACCCGAACTCTTCGGCCAGGTCACGGCACTGGAGGCGGAACTCGCCAGGCTGATGCTCAGCACGGGTCTCAGCGCGAAAACGGACAAGATGCCAATCGACGATGGCGTGAAGAGCGGCCTGCCGGATGCCAAGATCCGCTAACCTGACTTGGTCAAATGCGAAAGTCTGCCGGGCGGGTCGCGTTTGTTCAACGCCATGAACACCCGCCGCAGCTTCCTCACCCAATCCGTCGCCGCTTCCACCGGCGTTTTCTACATCGCCAAAACCTCCTGGGCACAAAAAAGTCCGAGTGACACGGTGAACGTCGCCGTCATCGGATTTGGTGGTCGTGGCGGCTCCCACATCAGCGGCTATCGGAATCTCAAGAATGATGGCGTGCGCGTCGCCGCCTTGTGCGATGTCGACAGCAAGGTACTGGGCAAGGGCGTGGACGCCTTTGACAAGGACAAGCTCAAAGTCACCGGCTACACCGACCTGCGGAAACTGCTGGAGAACAAAGACATCGACGCCGTAAGCATCGCCACGCCGAATCACTGGCACGCGCTGGCCACCATCTGGGCCGTGCAGGCGGGGAAGGACGTGTATGTCGAGAAACCCGTCTCGCATTGCGTGTGGGAGGGCCGGCAGATGGTCAAAGCTGCGCGCAAATATTCCAAGATCGTACAAACCGGCACCCAGTCGCGGGCCAGCCGCAAGGGCATCGGCGCCGCAGTGAAATGGGTGCAGGAAGGCAACCTCGGCAAGATCCTCCTTTCACGCGGGATGTGCTACAAACGCCGCGCCAGCATCGGCAAGGCCGGGGGTGAACAACCCGTGCCGGACACTGTCGATTTCGATCTCTGGTGCGGTCCTGCGCCGAAGGTGCCTCTGACCCGCAAGAAGCTGCACTATGACTGGCACTGGACCTGGAACTACGGCAACGGCGATCTCGGCAATCAAGGCATCCATCAGATGGACATCGCCCGCTGGTTCCTCGGTGAGATGGAGCTTTCCCCCAGCGTTTGGAGCGTCGGAGGACGCCTCGGTTATGAGGACGATGGTGAAACCGCGAACACGCAGATCATTTACCACGGCTATGAAAAGGCACCGATGATCTTTGAAGTGCGCGGACTGCCCGAGAACAAGGACAGCAAGAACATGGACAAATTCAAGGGTGCAGGCGTCGGTGTCGTGGTCGAGTGCGAAGGCGGATACGTCGTCGTGCCGAACTACGCAGGAGCCATCGCCTACGACAAGGATGGCAAGGAGATCAAGAAATGGGAGGGCAGCGGTGACCATTTCAAAAACTTCATTGATGCCTGCCGCAGCCGCCGCGTGGACGACTTGAACGCCGACATTCTGGAGGGCCATCTGTCCAGCGCGCTCTGCCACACCGGCAACATTTCCTACCGCCTCGGCCAAAAGGAAAAGCCCGAAGCCATCCTCGAAAAAATCAAAGGCGACACCTTTGCCGCCGACACTTTTGAGCGCATGAAAGAGCATCTGGCCAAAAACGATGTGGATGTGGGCAAGGACAAACTCACACTCGGCCCGGTGCTCAAGATGGATCCCAAGACCGAGCGCTTCATCGATCACGATGCCGCGAACGGAATGCTCAAGGACAAGTATCGCCCGCCTTTCGTCGTGCCGGAAGAAGTGTGAGCGCCGGATTGATACTGCTTTTCACGCATGCCCCCTTCCCTGCCCGACCTCAGCGCGCTCATCCGTCACCGCCGCTCCATCAAGCCCGTGGACATGAATCCCGGGCGTGACATCGAGCGTACCCTGCTCGCCGAACTGATCGAGAACGCCACCTGGGCCCCCAACCATGGCCTGACCGAGCCCTGGAAGTTTCATGTCTTCCAGGCTGAGGCCCGCCAAGGCCTGGTGCAGATCATGCAGGAGACCTACCGCGCCACCACGGCACCGGCCGAGTTCCGCGAGGACAAGTTCAAGAAGATGGGAGAGAACCCTCTGCTCGCCCCTGTCGTGATCGCCTGCGTCATGGAGCGCAGCGGCGGCGGCAAGATCCCCGAAATCGAAGAGATCGAGGCGCTCGCCTGTGCACTGCAAAATCTCCAGCTCAGCGCCACTGCAGCCGGACTCGGCAGCTACTGGTCCACCCCGCCGCTTCTGGAGTCGGCATTGTTTCACAACTGGTTAGGCATCGGCCCCGGCGACCGCTGCCTCGGCCTCATCTATCTCGGCTGGCCCAGGCCCGGCTTGAACTGGCCCCGCAGTACCCGCCAACCGGTGGAAACCAGGATCGTCTGGCGGCACTAGCCGGACCCTGACCGGGCGGTTTCCGGCAGTGCGGCAGCACCTGTTGTTGCACGATCCGCGCACGGCGCTAAATGCTCCGCGCATGACATTGCTCCACCGCCTTGAAGATCTCGCCTCCGTCCCCGGCCCGGTGGCATTGGCGATCGGGGCGTTTGATGGGCTGCATCTCGGCCATCAGGAAGTCATCCGTGCCGCCCAGGAGCATGCAGCACAGCATCACGGCACGGCGGTGGTCATGAGTTTTGATCCGCATCCGCAGCGCGTGCTGCGCCCGGCCCAGGCTCCGAAGATGCTCTGCGGACTGGCTTATCAAACACTGCTGCTTGATCGCATGGGCATCTCCACGGCGCTGCTTTGCCCGTTCACCGCCGAAACTGCGGCGACGCCGGCAGAGACCTTCATGGACCGGCTTGTTCAGCATGGCCATCCGCTCGGCTGCGTGTCCGTGGGGTACACCTGGACCTTTGGCAGGGGTCGCGGCGGAAACATCCACTCCCTGATGGATCATGGGCAGCGTCACGACTTTGCCGTCT
>CAJCCF010000281.1 GCA_903960845.1 uncultured Verrucomicrobiota bacterium
CGGCGCTCAGCACGAAGGTGTCTCCCGGTTGCGCCTGCTTGATCACTTCAGCGAAAGTCTTCGCATCCGCGACGGGCACTTCTTTGGCTGAAACCAATGAGGTGAATAGAAATAGGGCAAAGCAGCGGATCATGACGGCAATCACAACGCAGGCCTGAGTCTGGCTGTTCAGCAGTTTGCCGAAATCTTTGTTCTTCATGTAGAATTTCTCGAGGCCGTCCAAGGGCGATCAGGCTGAGAAATGTTTCGCGCAAAGAATTCAACAAGGCCCGCAAGTGATGCAATGCTGCGCCTCATCGAGCGTTGGTAGATTGGCAACCATCACCCGCCACACCTCCATGAATCGCTTCTGTTTCACTCTCTGCCTCACGGCTGCCTTGCTCACAGCTAACTCCTTCGCTGCCGACGACTTGAAGAAGGTCGCCACGGCCATCGACGGCTATCGCTATGAGTTCCCCTGCAAGGACCCCATGCCTGAGAATCCCAAGCCCGGCGCAGATGGCATCTCGGCTCGAATGACCGATGATCCTGCGACGAATGACAAGTTCACCGACGTGAAAAAATTCGGTGGCCAACCGGGCAAGCGTTACAAGGTCACACTTCGCGTGCGCGGCGTGGTGGAACCCATGATGTACAAGAACGGTCAGCAGGTCGGAGAACGTTTCTACATTGGCGGCGTGCCAAACAACAAGACCTACAATATTTACAAGCTCACGGTCTCATCGCCCGCCTCCCACTTCTTTTTCAATCGCGATGACAAGGTCGGCCACCGCATCTTCACCATCGACTACACTGCGACCATCGAGATCGAGGGAGGTGCCACGCTCACCTTCCACGGTGACGGTCAAAACGGACACATGATCACCAACTTCAGCAAACTCGTCGTCCCTGACGTGGCCCCGGCTCCAAAGCCCTACAACGGCCAGTTCATCCAGCTCGACGTCACGGATGTGGCGGAGGTGAAATAGGCGTTCGGTTTCGTAACTATGGTTAGGGGCGTGCCCTCCTGAAACAGGAGGGCACACCAAAGAGCCTTTTCACCTCTCGTCTTCCTTGTCACCGGACTTGATGTATTCCTCCGGCAATTTGGCGATCCACGCCTCCAGCTTTGCGGAGAGCTTCTTCAGGATGTCGAGATGCTGATGGAAAATGGTGACCTTTGACGGTGGGAGTGAACCCATGCACACTTCCAGGCCCGTTCCGCGTTGATTCATTCATTGATTTTCTTCCCATGCTTACACCACGCCACCTCCTCCTCGGCCTTGTTGCCATCGCATTGCCCGCCTTCGCGGCGGACAAACCAAAGAAACCGGAACGCCCGCAGCCACCGACCCGGCCGTTTGATGCGCCTGAAGCACCGAAGTTCGCGCGATTGGATGGCAAGCCGGGTGTGACGCCACCGCTGAATGCCAATGGTGATTTTGTCATCGGTCCCGATTATCTCCCGGCACCGGAAACGAAAGTCATCGAAGGCGTGCCGCAGGGCGTGGTGCGGCAGTTTCAAATCGATTCCAAGGACTGCAAACTCTTCAACCCAGGCATCGCCCGGGACGTGTTTGGCACGGTGGATCCGAACAATCCAAAGACGCTGATCGTCGAGACACATCCCATCGACTACAAGCGCACCATCACCGTTTATGTCCCCGCGCAATATGCCGCAGGCACCGAGGCACCATTCATTGTCACGCATGACGGCCCGGGCATGGGCAAACCGGACCTGAGCCTCCCACGCATCCTCGACAACCTCATCGCGCAAAAGCGTGTGCCGGCGATGATTGCCATCATGATCTCCAGCGGCGGCGGCGATGCCCAGGGCCACGAGCGCGGGCGCGAATACGACACGATGTCCGGCCTGTATGCTGAGTTCATCGAAAACGAAGTGCTGCCGCTTGTGGAAAAGAACTACAGCCTCAAGCTCACTAGGGACCCCGAAGGCCGCGCCACGATGGGCAACAGCTCCGGCGGTTCCGCCGCGCTCATCATGGCCTGGTATCATCCTGAATGGTATCACCGCGTGCTCACCTTCTCCGGCACCTTTGTGAACCAGCAATGGCCTTTTAATCCCGAGACACCCGATGGTGCCTGGGGTTTCCACAACAAGCTTATCCCTGAAAGTCCCGTGAAACCGCTGCGCATCTGGATGGCCGTGGGTGATCGCGATAATTACAATCCAAATGTCATGCGTGATGGCATGCATGACTGGGTCGAGGCGAACCACCGCATGGCCAGGGTCCTGAAAACCAAAGGCTATCACTACCAATACGTGTATTGCCTCAACGCCGGCCACGGCATCGGCCCCGCAAAGCCGCAACTTCTGCCGCAAGCCCTCGAGTGGCTTTGGCAAGGATATCCGGCCGCCAAGTAGTCGAGTCCTGAACCCGTTCTCCCAACCATGAATGCCCGACACCTCATCGCTGCCTTCGCCGCGATCCTCTTTACGTCACAAAATATGTTCGCTGCATCAGGCGGCTATCTTATCGACGAAGACGGTGCAGAAGGACCGCTGCCGCCAAGCCTGGAGTTTCATCATGGCTCGTGGAAGTTCGGTGAAGGCACGATGATCGGCGAGCAGGTGCCGACGGAGAACCACATGGCGACGATCAAGGCGTTGATGGCCTTTGATCAGATGAAGGTGGAGTGGAAGATGAAGTTCGCGGTGCCGAATCAGCGCTTTCTTTTCGTGGCCTGGCCGGCCGAATCGAGTGGGCACGCGATGGATTTCAATTTTGTGCCCGACACGGGCGAGATGTCCCTAGTTCGTCCGAAATCGAAGGACAAAGACAGCGCGGTGCTGGCAAAAGGTAAGCTCACCAAGGTCAATACCGGGTGGCATGAACTCACCTGCACCCATGACGGACCGAATTTCACGCTCACCATCGACGGGGTCACGATCACGGCAGCCGATGAATCATTCAACCGGCCCATGGGGCCATTCTACCTGAACGGCGGCGGCTTCAATGGCGCGAAGTTTCAGGTGAAGGATCTGAAGGTCAGCGCACTGCCGGGCTCACCGACAACGCGCAAGCTCCTGCCTGCCACGAAACCTAAGACCGCCGCAGTTCCAGCAAAGCCCCTGCCACCGCAACGCACCTATCACGCCGCAGCAGATGATCGTGTGCTCTCCGACTTCGAAGGCGATTCTTTTGGCGACTGGACGACCAGGGGCGATACCTTTGGCAACGGTCCGCAGGAAGTGGCAGACTGCAAAAACAGACCCGCCCGCGCCAACAGCAAACGTCTCGCCAATTCATTCCGCCCCAACGACAAAACCACCGGCAGCCTGATCTCGCCTGCATTCACCATTGATCGCCGCCACCTCCACTTCCTCATCGGCGGCGGGCCTCATGAAGGCCTGACTTGCTTCAATCTCATCGTGGATGGCAAAACCCTGCGCACAGCCACCGGCTGCGGCAGGAAAAACGATCAACAAAAGGAGATCATGCTCTGGGATTCCTGGGACTTGAAGGAGTTCCAAGGCAAGACCGCGACGCTACAAATCGTGGACAATCACACCGGCGGATGGGGCCACATTCAGGTGGATCATCCGGTGCTGTCGCATACGCCGCTGGAGTGAAACTGCGCTTGATCAAGTTGAGAGGTTGCGACCGCTTGTTCGTTACCGACTCTATGCGCCATCTTCTGCTTGCCCTGCTTCAGACCGCCTCCGCCCTCGCTGCCACGCCTGAGGTTCACCGTGACCTCTTTTACACGGAAGCGAAAGACAAACTGCAATCGCTCGATGTGTATTCACCGGCATCAGGAAAGGATCATCCGGTGATTGTGTGGATTCACGGCGGAGGATGGAAGGCGGGCGACAAGGCGGGCCTGCAGAAGAAGCCGCAAGCCCTGGTGGACAAGGGATTCGTGCTGGTGTCGATCAACTACCGATTCCTCCCGGCAGTCTCGCTCAAGGACATGATGGGTGACATCGCCAAAGCCATCCGCTGGGTGCATGAGCACGCGAGTGAGCATCGGGGCAATCCGAACTCGCTCATCATCATGGGTCACTCAGCCGGGGCACACCTTGCGGCGTTGATCTGCACGGACGACCGCTATTTGCAGGTCGAGGGCCTGAGCCTGGCCATTCTCAAGGGCTGCGTGCCGCTGGATGTGTCGGCCTATGATGTGCCAAAGCGGCTGAGGGATGGTGGCAGCGTGCCTGATTCCAATTACACTTCCGTCTTCGGCACCACGGAGGCGGAACAGAAGGAGCTTTCACCGGTCTATCACATCGCTAAAGACAAGCACATCCCGCCATTTCTGATCCTGCACGTCGCCTCGCGGGATGACACGAAGGCGCAGGCGCACTGGCTCGCGGACAAGCTCGGCGAGTCCGCCATCGCTGCCCATGTGGTCGCGGCCGAAGGCAAGACGCACGGCACCATCAGTTCCGATCTCGGCGGCGAAAGTGATCCGCCCACACTCGAACTGTGGAATTTTCTCGAGCAGATCAAACGCAAGCCCTGAACCCATGAGTGAAGTCCATTGCTGCAGCTTTGCCTTGAACTCATGAGTTGAACAAACATGACAGATATCCATCTCACGCGCCGCATCCACCCATGCC
>CAJCCF010000282.1 GCA_903960845.1 uncultured Verrucomicrobiota bacterium
CTCCGAGCGCGCCGACGTGCCGATCGAAAGCCGCTTGAGCGAGCAGTGGTTCCTCAAATACCCGAGTGTGAAGGAAAGCCAGGAAGTCGTCGCCAATGGCGAGATGAAATTCTACCCCGACCGCTGGGCCAAGGTCTATGACCACTGGATGACCGGCCTGCAAGACTGGTGCATCAGCCGCCAAGTGTGGTGGGGACATCGGATTCCGGTGTGGAGCAAAAAAGCGTCCCTCGATGAAGTCCGCTCGCTGCAAAAAGGGTCTTCTTCTTTGCATGTCGATGACGAAGACAACACCACAGGCTTCACCATCTCATTCTCGAAAGTTGAAGGAGAAGAATCCTTTATCAGCACCGAAATTGTGAACGGTGACGACGATTACTTGGTGAATGTCGCCACCACCTCACAAGCTGAAATCAGCAAGCTCGCTGAACTAGGCTTCACCCAAGACCCCGACGTCCTCGACACCTGGTTCAGCTCCTGGCTGTGGCCCTTTGCGACGATGGGATGGCCGGAGAAGACTTCCACGTTGAAGGCCTTCTACCCCACGACCGATCTCGTCACGGGGCCGGACATCATCTTCTTCTGGGTCGCACGCATGATCATGGCGGGCTTCGAGTGGATGGGCGAGCTGCCGTTCAAGAACGTCTATTTCACCGGCATCATCCGCGACAAGCAGGGCCGCAAAATGTCCAAGTCACTCGGCAATTCGCCCGATCCGCTGGAGCTGATCGCGAACTACAGCGCCGATGCGTTGCGCTTCGGCATCATGCGCAGTGCGCCGCTGGGTCAGGACATCTGCTTCGACGAAAAGAACGTCGAGCTCGGCCGCAACTTCTGCACCAAGCTCTGGAATGCCGCGCGCTTCCGCCAGATGCAAGGCGGAGCCGTCGAAACTGAGATCAGCGCCGCGCTGCTCAGCAGCGACGACAAATGGATCCTCCTGCGCCTCAACACCGCCATCGCCGAGGTCAGCACCGCGCTCGAAGAATACCGCTTCAGCGACGCCACCGCCACGCTCTACCGCTTCTTCTGGAGCGAGTACTGCGACTGGTACATCGAAGCCTCCAAAGCCGTGCTCCAAGGCAGCGATGCGAAGCGCAAAGAGAACACCCTTGCCGTCATCGACTTCGTGCTCGGCCAGACGCTGCGCCTCTTCCATCCATTCCTTCCGTTCATCACTGAGGAGCTGTGGCACGGCATGGGCTTCAACGCCGACATGCCGGAGAACCAGGGCGGCAAGAGCATCATGTTCGCCCCCTGGCCGAAACCGCTCGATGCCGACGAACTCGCCCACTTCGGCATCCTGCCCGAGGATGAAAAGACCGCGAACGACAAGTATGAAGCGGTCAATCTGGGTCGCGGGCTCAAGAGCACCTTCAACATCAACAAGAAGGTCCGCTTCGTTCTCAAGCCCAGCCAGGAACTGCCCGATTACGAAATCGAAGTCCTGCGCATCCTGCTCAATGCCGAACCACTCGATGTCGATGCCAGCTTCACTCCGACGAAAGGCACACCAAGCGCCCTCACACCGCTGGGCACCATCTTCCTGCCGTTGGATGGTCTCATCGACGTCGAAGCCGAGCGCGCCCGTATCGGCAAGGAACTCGCCAAGACCGAGTCTGAGCTTGAGAAAGTCACCATGAAACTGGCTGATGAAAACTTCACTTCCAAAGTCCCGCAGAAGGTGCTCGACGA
>CAJCCF010000283.1 GCA_903960845.1 uncultured Verrucomicrobiota bacterium
GGCAATACATTCGCGCCAAGGTCGCCGTGGAAGCTGCCGGCGGTAACAACACCGCCAAGTTGCTCACCATGGCGCTGGTGTTCTAAGCAGAAAGATTCTCGAGGCGTGGGCCTCGGGTTCGGGTGCAGCCCTCCTTTGCTATGTGCGGGGAGGGCTGTTTCGTTTTGACGAGACACGCATGGCATGTCCATCCACGATGAGATCGCTGCCGACTTCGCTCAAATCCTCACGGAGTTCGGCAAAGTCATTTTCTACCAGGGTCAGCCCACGCTGGCTTTGATCTCTGAACCTATGCTCTCCAGTGAACTCGTGCTGGGTGGCGAGGTCGATGACGTGCGCTTCCATGCCAAGGTGCTGCGTTCATCCATCCCCGACATCCCGCACAGCGGCCAACTCATTCGGTGGGAGAACAAGGATTACCGCATCAAAGCCGTGATGAACCGTCCACCGCACGCCATCGTTACCCTGGAGATCACACCCGCCGATCCGTAACATGCGCGTCACTGGCAAAGTCACGGGGCTCGACCCGCTGAAAAAGCAGATCGCTCTCTTCCCCAAAGAAGTGCAGCGTCCCATGGACAAGCTGCTCATCCAGGAGGTCCGCACGCTTGCCGTGGAGAGTGCGCGGATCACGCTGCCGTTTGGCCTGACGGACAAGCCCTTCAAGAAACTCGCGGCTCGCATCAAGGCGGACATCAACCGCATTTTTAAACGCGCTGACAACCTCGGCACGGCCTTCAAGCAAATGGAGGCCGCTGATCCTGAACTGGCTCGTGAATACTGGCGGGCGAATAAAAACGGCGAGCCGGAAAAAGCTCGACGCATCCTGCGCAAGCTCAGCGCCAAGGCCGGCATTCCCATCGGAGCTATCCGCCCTGAACTCCACAAGAACGCGCGCAGTGCCAGTTACGGTCGAGTGCCCGATAACGCCAAAACTCTGGCAGTGATTTCCAAGGGGGAGGCTCTTGATCGCTACATCGCCAAAGTGCAGCGGCAGATCGGTGCCGTGAAGGCTGGCTGGATCGCTGCGGCCAAAACCTTGGGTGGCACCGTGCGCGGCATTCCCAGATGGGCGAACACCGGAGCCCACAAAACATCGCAGGGCACGGCAGTGGTGAAACGCGGTGATAAAGGAGCCAACATTGAGCTGCATAATCAGGTGAGTTATGCGCCCGATGCTTGCAATGACACTCAACTTCGACAGGCGGAACGACGAGCTCGGATGCGGCTTCAACATGCTATGGCCGAAAAACTCAAGGCCATGGCCGCCCGTGCGTTTCGACAGGGCAAGTAGAGCGTGAATGATCAACCCTCGCTCGAATACCGACTCGCCAAACTGCTCGCCGATTACCTCACGCATGTCAGGCAGCAAAATGGACTGCCGGCCACTCTGAACATCGGCATTGGTTTGGAAATGACCGCACGGCAGAGGCCCTGCGTTGTCTGCCACATCGACACCTTGGAGTTTCCGCACTCCAAGTTGATCGAAGCGGCTGGCATCATGGTCCTGCACACTCATGCCGATGAAACATCGGTGCTGACGGAGGCGATCTGGGTGGCTTCATTGCGATCTGCACTGACCAACCGTGGAGCGTTGTTCGCATGGCTTGCTACGCTACCTGAAGTTGAGCGCACGGGATGGGACATTCGACGCCTGAGGATCACCCGCAGTGAGAGTGAGTTAAATCGCGAGGATCGAACTCGCACTCACACCACGCGGTTCTCGATCAGCGCTCAGTCCGCTGAATTGACACCCGTCGCCTGAGCATAGCCATGCCAGTGCAAGCCATCATCGAACAAGGAACACGTCCTGCCTACGATCTCACCGACGAGACCGGTGTGCTGGTCACCAAGCTCTCCATCAAGCCGACTCGCGAGTACGTGGAGCGCAAGAACAGTCAGCGCATGGTGTCCTACGTCCGCGCCGAAAATCCGCGCATCACCTTTGAGTTCTCCGGCATCATTGTCGGCGACAGCGCCACAGGCTTTGCCGATCAGCACCCCGGCACAGCAATCACTGCACTCGCCAATTTCCAAAGCTCCGTCCACGGGTTTTCGCCCACCGAAGGCAAGATCATCTACAAGGACCCGACACGCGAACTGAGCGACACGGATGAACCCCA
>CAJCCF010000284.1 GCA_903960845.1 uncultured Verrucomicrobiota bacterium
CTCACCCCCAGAGCCAACTCCTGGCACCCAAAGCCATGAAAACGAACGGAAAAATGTCGGCGGAACTCCCCCCAGCGCAAGATCCCTCCCCCAGATGGTCCGGCCAGCCTGCCCGAACGGTGGAGATCCAGGCGAAGGTCTCGCGCTTGTTTCAAAAGCGCGCGAGCATCGCCAAGGAACACTTGATCGATCGGGTTTCCAAAGCGTTCAACCAGACCGTCGGCGACCTCATTGGCCAGCCGCGTCTGCCGTGGGAGATTTGGAGCGACGCCTGCCAGTATGCGGTCGATCATGTCCAGCGCTCGATCTTGTTCTGGGACGCCCTGCGCCGGCGGGGAAACGTATGCGCCGAACACGCCCGCGCCGGGAAACCGCCCGTGCTGCACTTCGAGTATGAGATGGTGCTCGACGCCAGGGCCTTCCCGCACCCGGTAAACTACGCGCTGGTGCGCATCGTGCCGCCCAAGGGCCTCACCGTTGACCCCAAAAACCGGCCCTATGTGATCATCGATCCGCGCGCGGGTCATGGTCCTGGCATCGGCGGCTTCAAGGACGATTCCCAAGTGGGCGTCGCCCTGCGTGAAGGGCATCCCGTGTATTTCGTGATCTTCTTTCCCGACCCGGTGCCGGGGCAGACGCTGCCGGATGTGACCGCCGCGGAGCAACAGTTTGTGCGCAAGGTGCGCGAACTGCATCCGGACAGCCCGAAGCCGGTCATCATCGGCAATTGTCAGGGCGGCTGGGCGGCCATGATGCTCGCCGCCGCGGATCCCGACGACACCGGGCCAATCGTGATCAATGGCGCTCCGATGTCCTATTGGGGCGGTGCCTGGCGGGAAGGCGAGGGCGACAACCCGATGCGTTACGCCGGGGGGATGCTGGGCGGAACCTGGTTGGCATCGCTCACCGCCGACCTGGGCCACGGTATTTTCGACGGTGCGTGGCTGGTGCGGAATTTCGAAGCCCTGAACCCGGCCAACACCTATTGGGACAAATACTATCACTTGTTTGCCAATGTGGACACCGAGCTGCCGCGCTTTCTCGAGTTCGAGCGCTGGTGGGGAAGTTTCTATCTGATGACCCGCGAGGAAATCGAGTGGATCACGCGGAATCTGTTCGTGGGCAACAAACTGTGGTCGGGAACCGCTAGAAGCGAGGGCGGACAATCGTTTGACCTGCGCGACATCAAGGTGCCCATTGTTCTGTTTGCCTCGCTCGGCGACAACATCACGCCGCCGCAACAGGCCTTCAACTGGGTCGCCGACGTCTATGGCTCCACCGATGAGATCAAAGCCCGCGGCCAGGTGATAGTGGGACTTCTGCACCAGGACGTCGGTCACCTTGGCATCTTTGTTTCCGGCCGGGTGGCCAAGAAGGAGCATGCCCAGATCGTTTCCGTGCTCAAATCGATCGAGTCGCTGGCACCCGGCCTGTACGGGATGCAGATCCATGAGCAGAAAGGTCCCGACGGCCGCGTCGTCTATGAGGTGCAATTCGTCGAGCGCCGCCTGGAGGAAATCACCGAACGGCTGAACCGATTCCACCGCGCCGATGAGAAACCGTTCGAGGTGGTGGAGAAAATCAGCGAGTTCAACCAGCAGGCCTACGAGTTCTTCGCCCGCCCGTTGATCCAGGCGATGTCGAACGACTTCACGGCCAAACTCACCCGTGACCTGCACCCGCTGCGGGTCCAGCGCCAGGCCATTTCGGATCTGAATCCGTGGCTGGCGTGGCTCGGTCCTGCCGCCGAGATGGTGAAGGCCGGGCGGCAGGCTCTGGCACCCGAGGCGCCTTCGCGCCGGAGCGAACGATTCATGTCGGAGTGTGTGAGCGGCGCGCTCGATTTCTATCGGGAGATGCGCGATGCCTTGAGCGAGGCCATGTTCTATCAGACCTATGCGGGGCTGCTCACCCTCTATGGCGCAAACCGGCATGGAGCCGCCGCCCCTCCGGTTCCGGAGCCACGCGAGCTGCCGTTTGTGAAGGAGGCCTTGGACTCGATGGCCGAGGGCGGCTATCCGGAAGCCGTGGCGCGCGTCTTCGCGCTGCTCTCCAGACACGGCCGGCCCATCCATCTAACACAACTCGACCTCAAGCGGGAGCTCAGCGGGAAGTATGCCAACCTGTTACCGGACATGCCCCGGGACCAGCAGCGGCGCATTCGCGGCGAGCAGGAAATCATCGTGCGCTACGAGCCGGCGCGGGCTCTGGAAACCTTGCCCCAACTGCTCAAGACCGCCGCGGATCGCGAGCGCTTGAAAGCGTTGTTCGCCGGCGTCCTGACTCCGGAGAATCTTGAGCAATTCAGCGCGTCGCGCGAACAATTCACGATGTTC
>CAJCCF010000285.1 GCA_903960845.1 uncultured Verrucomicrobiota bacterium
ACGCCAAGCGACCTCGTGTGATAAAACACACCTGCGATCCAACCGCCGGATGCGGAAAACCGCACGTCCGGTGGTGTGGGAGCCCTGACGGGCGCAAATCCCGTCAGGGCGACCCGATCTCAGAGCTGGGGCGCTGCGATGCCGTCGGTGGTGATGAAGCGGCGTGTTCTTCTGGTCGCATTGGGAGGACGCCAACGAGACCCCAGCAGAGCGTGAGCACCGCAGCAACCAAGAAGGCGTCAGACACAAACTCCAATAAGGCAATCCAACGCACGCAGCGGCTCAGTCCAACACCAATGTATCCGCACAAGAGGCGGATGACCCGTCCACCGAAAAACGAATCTTGCCTGTGCCTACTTTGCGCATACACTGCTTCACGTTAGCCTAACCTCGATGTCGTCTCTCCTCCGTAGTTTGAAGTTTACGTGGGACTACTGCCTTCGGGGAAGGCACAGGATTTCCAGCGGTGGCACTTCATCGGCTGACGACTGGCGGGCGAAACTTGATTGGCATGATGATCCGCTGGTCGGTCGATACGTCAGAACGGCCATTGGCACTTGGTGGACAGACGCCCTGCTGAAGAACCTTGGCTATGAGGTGAGACTGATTGCTCCCGGGCAGGGACCGACAGTTGATCAGATCGCTAGTTTTGAGGCGCTCGCTGCGCTCATTCAAGACTTGGTTGTCGCTGCGGACCTTGAACCCATACCGAAGGACGATGGATGGGGTGTTGCACCACCGCCTTTCGACATCCGCACTGCGCGCGTTGGCAGTATTTGTCTGAAAGCTGACGTCAGTTATTTTTTGTTTTTTGACGTGGATTCAGATGGGAACTATATGTTGGCTCCTGCATTCACCATCTCATCGGACCACACGTTGATTTCAGCCGAATGGAGCGTCTAGAACCACAACAAAGGCCGAACATTAAAGGGTGCATGGCTGCGAGGAACGAGCCAGCCAATGCCCCTCTGGTTGGACCTCTGATGCGTTTGGTGTTGCGCGGTTGCTGACCGATTCGCTTTTGAGCGATGGCAGGGCGCGTCCGGTCACTCTTTCAGGATTCTCTTTCGCCCGGAACTTCACGTCGCTTGACCAAATCGCGCTGCTCCGCACGTTCGTTGCCTGTCCATTCACGGACACATCAAACCCTCCATTCAAAACCATGAGCCAAATCGTTCCCCTCATCTCTTCCGGCATCGCCGGTCCTCTCGGCGTGCTGCATCTGCCGCGCCTCTGGCAGAAGGCCTCCCTGGCTGCTGCCGGCAAACTGCACGCTGACTATCCGGGCATCGGCTGCGGCTATGACCAGATGACGCTCGACGCCCTGGGCATCAACATCGAGACCTTCCGCACCTTCATCGCCACCAAGCCCACGTATGTGCAGCTCGAAACCTGGGTGAAAGCCCAGCCCGGTGTGAAGCTGACCAAGGCCGACATCTACAAGCACAACCAGTCCATCATGGGCTACATCCATGGCGACGACGTCCGCGCCGGCATCCTCGCGGCGGTCGGTCTGGCTGATGACGGCAGCTGCAACCCTGGTGCGGTCGATCTTAACAATCTCGACGACTGGCAGACCTTCTGGTCCGTCGAAATCAAGTAAGGACCACGGTTCTCTTCCTGCGGGCGCAAAGATAGTTTTTATCTTTGCGCTCTCTTTGTTCAAGGGTTCAGCATTCACCTCAATGACTCTCACTCACACTGATGACCAGGGCCGTGCCAGCATGGTCGATGTGTCGGCCAAACCGGCGCAGACCCGCGAAGCCGTGGCCAGCGGTCGCATCCTGCTGCAGGGGGCCACGCTCGATCTTATCCGCCAGAATGGCCTGAAGAAAGGTGACGTGCTCGCGGTGGCGCGGGTGGCGGCGATTCAGGCGGCCAAGCAGACGCAGTTGCTCATCCCGCTCTGCCATCAGATTCCACTGAGCAAGGTTGCCGTGGACTTTGAGTTTTTAGCCGAGGGTATCCTCATCACAGCCACCACCAAGACGATCGCGCAGACCGGCGTCGAGATGGAGGCGCTGACGGCGGTCTCACTCGCGGCTCTGACCATTTACGACATGTGCAAGGCCGTGGACAAAACGATGGTCATCACGGACGTGCACCTCATTTCCAAGACCAAAATCTAACACTCATCCACTTATGTTTCCCGTCGGTATCATCACCATTTCAGACCGCGCCAGCCAGGGCATCTATGAGGACCTTGGCGGACCGGCATTACGAACCGCAGCCGAGGGCTACGGCTGGCAAGTGCAGGCAGAAGTGATCGTGCCGGATGATCTGCCGGCGATCCAGCAGGCCATCCAGTCCCTGTCTGCCCAGGGTTGCGGACTCATCCTGACCACGGGTGGCACCGGCATCGCCGATCGCGATGTCACCCCGGAAGCGATCCGCGGCATCATGCGTGTGGAGCTTCCAGGCTTTGGTGAGGTCATGCGCATGAAGTCGCTGGACATCACCCCAAATGCCATCCTCTCACGCAGTCTCGCAGCGGTCGTTCAGAGTTCACTGGTCATCGCCCTGCCCGGAAAACCTCAAGGCGCCGTGGAGTGCCTCAGCTTTGTGCTCGGCGCCATCCCCCACGCGGTGAAACTTGCCCAGCGCGTGCCGACGAGTTGCTGAGGGGGAGGGCGGAGAGTTGAACGTTGAACGTCGAACGTTGAACGTCGAACGTTGAACGTCGAACGTCGAACGTTGAACGTCGAACGTTGAGAGTTGAAAGCTCCAACCCCGCCTAAGCCGTGTGCCGGCCGAGCATGATTTCGAGATTGCGCTCGACGATGCTGCCCATGGAGTCGCAGTTGTCGAAGGCGTCGCTGTGATGGTACTCGGCGAGTTCCTGGGCGAGCAGTTGCACCTTTTCCACCGGTTCACTTGGATTGGCCTTCATGCAGGTCAGCAGGGCGGTGATGCGCTGATGCTCGCTGATGTAGCGGCGGGCGATGAGGCTGCGCTCCTCTTCCTGGTACTGCTTCATGGTGGGCAGGTTCAGGCAGGTGGAGCAGAGCCAGACGACGGCGTTGTTCTCTTTGAAAAACTGCGGCAAATACAGGCTGCGGCGACCCTCGTAGCTCTGCTGGTCGAAGTCGATCGCGCGAACCCGGTACTGCACGTCTTCGAAGTCGGGGGTGATGTCGATGACGTAGTTGTAACTGCGCATGTCCCCCAGCAGCCGGATAAAACAGCGCTCGCTGAATTTCACAAACTCCTTGGCGATGCGAACCTTGTTCAGGTCCGGGCGGTCCAGGTAGTCGCGGATAAAAACATCACCCGGCACGCCGGCGATGTGCTCCTCCACGAGCGTGCCGCCATGGGCCAGGTAATTGATGCGGTTCGGGGAAAGCAGGTGTTCCAACTCCAGGCCATAGACACGGGAGGCGTCTGCGGTCTTCACGTAGAAGTGGTCGTAGTTGTCATTGTACTGATTCACCACGCGGATGCGGAAGGGACGTGAATTGCCAAACTCGCAGAAGTCCACGCGCTCCACAAAGAGATGCGGCACCGCCTGCAGATCACCGGTTCGGAGCAGTGAATAAATACTGGTTAGGCGCGGAAAGAGATCCTGCTGGACCTCCCGCGGATAGAGCACGCTGGACCAGTGGGTTGGATTGCCGTCCTTGTCGTCCAGCGGATAGCTTTCGGTGAAGTTGCGCAGGTCCTCGTAGGTGGCCGGCAGGGAGAAACGCCGGCCAAACTGGTCGAGATAGGTTTCCATCTCCTCCGTGAGCGGGAGGAAGTTTTTTCGCTTCGTGATCTGGACGTCTGCCGACATGGCTTAGGACCTGTTGCCGCCGAAGAGACTTCCCAGGCCGCCCTTCAGGACGCTGGCCATGACCTTTTGAAGCTGGTCTGCGCTGGGGTTCGGATTATCCAGGATGCCGTTGGGCGTGAGTTTGTCGATGACTTGAGGCAGGAATTGCGAGAGCAGTGGGAGCACGGTTTTCACCTCGAGCCCGACCCTGCCGGCAAGTCCGGTGATGGCGTCGGAGCCGAGTGCCTGATGGAGTTGATCGGGCTGCACGGACAGATTGGCGCCCGGACCGACCCATGAGGCAAAGGCTTCATTCAGACCGGCCTGATTGAATCTCTCCATGAGGCCGGGCAGACCGCCCGCTTGATTGAGCAGGCTGGAAAGCAGATCGCCCTGTGGATTGCCGCTGCCGCCGGCAAGGCTGCCAAGTGCCTGTTTCGCGAGGATGTCGAAGAGTCCCATGGCGCGGATGGTGTGGAAGGCGGTGCAGAAGTCAATCACTGACTGCCTGCTGCGGGCGGCTGCGTCGGAAAACATTTTGGCAGCGGCATTGATTTTGAATCTTAACCGCCCGAGTTGTCGAACACTTCGCCATGCCTGTACCCACCACACCTCTCCAGGATAAGAACAGCGACGCTCCTTCCGGCCCCATGCCAGTCACCGGATCACAAGTGGTGACGCCTGAGGAACGGCGTGAGGACGCGGCCTTCAGCGGGCAGCTTGTGGATCGCGCCCTGCTGCATGGCCCGAACCGCCGGTTGAAAGAACTGGGTCAGATCTTTGGCGTGGCGCGGGAGTTTCTCGCTGGATTCCGCGCCCTGCACTTTGTCGGGCCCTGCATCACGGTTTTTGGTTCGGCCAGGTTTGAGGAGAATCATCCTTATTACATCCTGGCGCGGCGCATGGGTGCGGCGATTGCGAACATGGGGTTCACCGTCATGACAGGCGGTGGTCCGGGAATCATGGAGGCCGCCAACCGCGGTGCCAAGGATGTGGGCGGCCGCAGTGTGGGGTGCAACATCCGCCTGCCCTTTGAGCAGAAGCACAACCCCTATCTCGACCGCTGGGTGACGATGGATTACTTCTTTGTGCGCAAGGTGATGCTGAGCAAATACAGCTACGGTTTCATCATCATGCCCGGTGGTTTCGGCACGCTCGATGAAATGTTTGAGGCACTCACGCTCATCCAGACCAGGAAGGTGCGGAACTTTCCCGTCGTCGTCATGGGCACGGAATTCTGGGCTGAAATGCGCAGCCTGATCGATCACATGGTGAAAGGCAGCACGATCAGTCCGGAAGACCTCGATCTCATCTGCTGGACAGACAGCGTGGAGGAGGCGGTGGCCCATCTTCAGGAAAAGGCGGTGAAGCA
>CAJCCF010000286.1 GCA_903960845.1 uncultured Verrucomicrobiota bacterium
CCGTGCCGGTGAAAAAGATCAGCCGGCCAGTGTTGCCGCTCTTGCCGCCGATGCCGAGGTGATCTCCGAAGATGCCAAGGCCGTGATCATGGCTGCGGGAGAACAGCCAGCCGCTCGTGTCACGCCCATCATTGGGCATGCCATTCCATAACCACAAGGAGACCGAGTAGTGATCGCCAAGGCCGGCAAAGCGCGACCGGATTCTGGCACCGACGAGATGCGGCGCGCGGTTGGTATGGCCATTGGCACAGAAGGCCGCCGACTTCGGTCCTTCTAAATAATAGGCGACATCCTTTTCATACACTGCGTCGTGCTCGTGACCGCTCGCGTCGGCAGCATGTGCGCCGGTAAACTCATTCAAGCGCCAGTAGGCTGCCGGCTTCAAGGCCAGCACAGCCTTCGCCGCTGTTCCGTCGCTGACTTTCCACTCGTGGCGCGGCTTGTCCGCGACCTTTTCGAGCAGTTCGATGGCTGCGCTGGTGACCTTCGCTTCCGCCATCACTTCCAAGCCCGCTGAACGCGCGGCCCAGGTGTTATAGCCGCCCCAGGCGTGCATCTCCGGCGGTGGGATGTAGCCGTCGCCGCCGTTCGCGAGTTCGATCACGATGTTGTGCGTCAGCGGGCTCGCGGCTTTGATCTTCAAACCGGTGATCGCATAGGTTTCGTTCGGCGTCGTGGCGATGCCAATGTCGCCGATGCGTAGCGCCTGCACCACGATCTCCGTCTGCTGCCGCTCATGCAGAATGATCTGCTCACGCGCATAGACTTCTGTCTGCGTCTTCGCCAAACGATCTCCCATCTCCGCCACGATGCGCTGCGCCCATTCGAGGCGCTGCTTGTCCGGCACCCGATACTGCATCGTCATGCGCTTCTCCTCCATCACGATTACGGGTTCGTCGCCGTATTTGATCCCGGCATACGCCTTCATCGCGATGTCAATCAGGCCGTTTGTGTATTCGTCGATGGTTGGCTTCGGGCGCTGCTCGGCGGGCACGGTGTAATCGACGCGATAAATATCCCCGCTGCATCCATGCGACATGATGCCGACGAACTTGCCCTCCGGAGCGATGCGCTGCTTCAAGCCTTCTGAAAACAGGCCGAAGTAGTCGGCACTGATGTCTTTGTCGCCGAAGTAATGCATCGAGAAATTGCCCATCACTGCCAGCGGCTTGCCAGCTTTCGTTTGGATCGAGATCAGCGACAGATCAGGATCTTCTGGCCCCGCCTCACCCACTGCCTCATCCCACTTGGCACCCGCGTGCATGGCAGCGCGAACCGTCTTGTTTCCGAATGGATCTTCAGCAAGTCGGTCCGGCCTGCGAATCCACTGCCGCAGCGCTGTAAACTCCGCCGCGTTCGCTTTGCCAAAACCAATGCGCGCTGGTTCCTGTGCTGCCTGCGCGGCAGCGATGGCCTCGACGAGCTTCTCCTTCAAGAACGGTACATAGTTCGGATCAGGATCAGTCCCCAGACAGCCCATCGACGCCGGAGCCGAATGGGCGTGAGTTGCGGAGATGAGCATGCGGTTCGCTGGAATTCCAGTTTTCTTCGCCGCCATGGCCTTCGCGTCATCGAGCACTTCGCGACTCATCATGCAACTGTCCGCCACCACGATGGCGATTTGTGATTTCCCATCACTCACCACGATGGCCCGTGCATTCACCCGCGTTTTGATCTTGTCCACATAGCGACTGAGCATGCCGCCATTGACCAGCACGGGGAGCTTGGGTGGAGTGATGTCAATGACCGCAGCACCCGCCTTGAATTCAGCCTGGAGGGACGTGGCGGCGAGAGTGGCGAAGAGAAGAGCAAGAGGTCGTATCATGCGGGACAATACGAGTGAGCATCAAAGGCTCTTCCCGTGGAAAATCACTGCCTCAATGTTGTCCCCGGCATTTTCAAATAAGCTTCCGCGTATCGCTTCCCCAATTCGCGAAATGAGGGCGAGTCGAAATGAATCTTGTCGCCTTTGTGACTCAGGCCTTCTGCGCTGACGAAGGCGGTGCGGGACACTTTCTTTGCCAGGTTTTGATGAGCCGTGTCCACGATCAGTTTCTCAGGTGTCCACGGCATGTCGGCGAACTTGCCCATTTGTCCGGCGATGAATGGCACATCGGGTGCGTTCAGTTCTTTGCGCAGTCGGGCAATGAGGTTGTGCAGTTTGGCTTCGTAAGCTTGGGCCAGATCGGGAAGTGAATCGCTTTCTCCCTGATGCCAAAGGATGCCCTTCAGCGTGCCCGCTTTGAGGGCGATGGCGGCCCGCTTTGTCATGTCATCCCAGGGATGGCTTTTTGTGGCCGGATAAAAGACACCGGGCTGCCAGGTGTCGATGGGGGAGCCGCCAACCGCGCACGGGATGAGGCCGATGGTGATGCCCGGGTTCGCGTCGGCGATGATCTGGCCAAAGGTCTTGCCAAGTCCGACACCGGCCGACGTTTTGTCGAAATGCATGGGATCAATCGCAGGCACCCAGGTCCCTTCTTTGCTCAGCATGAGCACTCGCGGATGAGGTGTTTTGTCTGACTCCTCGACCACACCTCTGCCTGCCATGTTCGACTGGCCGACGAGCAGGAAGAGATGAAATTGGTCCTTTGCCGGCGGTTCTTTTCCCTGCGCCACGGCACAGGTAGTGAACACAATGCTCAGGAGGAACGTGAATCGTTTCATGATGTCAGGCGGTTATTGTGACGCTAAAGGTTGGTTAGGCCTGCGGGGATCTTTCGGCAGGTGTTCTACTTCCGGGCCTTGGTGGCGATGGCTTTGTAGTAGCTTTCAATGGCCGCGCGGTATTCGGGTGCGGCTTCGCTGCGGGTTGCCTCGCTGAGGTCTTCGGCCATCTTGCTGGGGAGGTGACCCCAGTCGCCCTTCAACAGGATCATCTCCGTGCCGAGCACGCCGTCCTTAAGTTGAGCTTGAAGATTGCCGCCTTCGCTCTGGCTTGGAGCCTGTGGCTGATTTTGATTTGGCTTCTGATTCTGGGCCATCTGCTGGGAGCCGGGTTGCTGTGAGCCGGGGGTTTGCCCTTGATTGCGCTGATCGGCCATCTGTTGCTGCTGGCTCTGCTGGGCTTGGGACAAGCTTTGTTTGGCGGACTGCTGGCCTTGCTGACCCTGTTGCTGACCACCCTGTTGAGGCTGGCCCTGCTGACTGCTCTGCTGTGGATGCAGCGTGGCATCCAGCTGATCAAGCGCCTGGGCGAGCAAGGCTGACTGGACCTGTGCGAGAGGATGCGCGGCCATGGCGGGTGGCGTGGCCGAGGCGGTGGCTTCGGCTGATTTCGCGGCAGCGGTGGCCGCACTCTGGGCTTCGTTGCCGACAGGTTTTTGAGGCTGGCCGGGCTGGCCTTTGGCTGCTCTGGCCTGCTGCTGAAGCTGATCGCTGGCCTGCGCGGTCTGCTGCGCGGCTTCTTCCTGGCCGAGACGTTTCTGATGGCGTGCCACACGAGCGAGATCGTTGGCGGCTTTTTCCGCGGCCAAACCAATGTTGCTAGGCTGCTGCGCCTCGGCGGTGACGGCCTGCTCGCTGCTCTGCGCGGTTTGTTTGGAAATCTCTGCCAGAGCTTTTTGCATGGAGGGATTTTTAGGCAGTTCCTTCTCCAGTTCAGCGAGCACTTTCCCCGGATCCTGCTGGGCATCCTGCGCCATTTGGGCGAGTTGCTGGGCGCGGTCGTAGGCTTCATCAAGCGGCTCTTTGACGCCGAGTTCCTGCTCCATTTTCTCTGCGGCGGCGAGTTCCTGTTTGCTGAGTTCCTGTCCCTGCTCGGCTTTGGCCATGTTTTGCGCGAGCTGATCGAGCGCCTGGGCGGTCTGTTGCTGTGCCTGAGCGGCTTGATTTAAATTCTGTGCTTGCGGCGGACTCTCCTGGGCTTGTTGGGCCTTCTGCAGGTTCTGCGCGATCTGCGGTGCCTTCTGCTGCATCTGCGCGAGTGCTCCATCGGCGGTGCGGGCCATCTGACGCTGCTGGTCTTTTTGCAAATCAGCGGCATTGGCCTCCTGACGAAGCGCGGCTTGCAGTGAGCTCATTTTTTCGGCGTTCTCCGCTGCTTCGGTTTGCAAGGTGGCGGCTTTGGCGGCGACTTCGGTGACCGGCTTGGCGGCTTCCGCGTCTTTGGCTGCGGTCTTGGTCTGCTCCAGGGTCTTCTTTAAATCTTGAGCGACGGATTTCATCATGTCACTGACCTGCGGCGTGAGTTGAGCAAGTGACTCGCGAGCGGCCTCGCTCTGCGCGGCGATTTGTTGAGCGACTTCGGCGATTTTTTGACGAGCCTGCTCGGTGGCCTGCTGTGCGGGCTCACTGTTGATGGGCTGATTCGGAGCCTGAGTGGCGGCCTGTTTGGCAAGATTCTGCAACTGCTCAGTGGCACTGCGACTTTGATCGGCGGCTTGCTGCGCGCTGGCCACCATCACGGGATCGGGCTTCTTCATGTGGCGCAGTGCCTCGGGGAGCTGGCGCAGTGCCTCAGTGGCGGCACGTGCCTGCTCGGCGGGACGCGTGGGTGCGGCGGACTTGGATGGATCACTGTCAAAGGCGGCTTCTTCGATGGCCTTCATGGCGGTCTGGGCAAGGGCGTCGGCCTCCAGAGCGCGCACGGCATCGCTGAGTTGTTCGGCCTTGGCCTGAGCCTGAGTGGCGGCCTCAGGAGCCTTCATTTCGGCGACTTCGCGGGCAAGTTTGTCTGCGGCACGGCTGGCGCGGTTGGTGTCGAGTGCGGCCTGATCATTGCTGATCGTGTTCTGTTCACGGAGCACGGCCTGCTCTTCCAATTGCTTGGCCGCGGAGGCGAGTTCTTTGGCGGCTTTCTCGGGCGCCTTCAATCCGTCACGATCTTCGCGCGGCTTGGATTTCTTGGGATCTTTGGCTTCGGTTGCAGCTTGATTCAAAGCGGCTTTGGCTTCCTGAAGAGCGACCACGGCAGGGTTCTCCGCGCGGGCGATTTGTTCGCGCAATTGGTTGGACTTCGCTGCGGCACTTTCCGCCATGACGCGAACGGCATCGGCGGTGCGGGCCAGGCGTTGGCGGAGATTGTCGGAAGCGCCGTAGAGATGCTCCGGGCTTTTGGCCTGATCGGGCTTGTCGAGG
>CAJCCF010000287.1 GCA_903960845.1 uncultured Verrucomicrobiota bacterium
CTGCTCGCCGAGGCCTACACCGAATTGGCGGAACTGATCAGCAAAAACATCGGAGCCAAGGAGGCGCAGGAGGCGCACCAGCAGGCCATCCCCATCCTGCTGGAACTGAACCGGCTGCTGCCCGAATGGGCTGACGTGAAGTACCTGCTTGCCCGCAATTACGGCGATGTTTCCCTGCTGGAGCGCGATGCCGGCAAACCCGCTGATGCCGTGAAGAAAAAGCAGGATGCCATCGAACTGATGAATGAACTTCTCTCTGATGAGCGGGATAATGTCCGCTATGGCGTTCTGCTCGCTAAACTGCGCGGCGAGTATGCCGAACTGATGTCCGACCTGGGCAAGGCCAACGCCGCTCTACCCATCGTCAAACAAGCGGTTGAGGCCATGGAAACACTGCTGACCAGGGAGCCGCAGGCAGCGATGACACTGGAGCGCAAGCAATGGCAGATCCAGCTCGCGCAGATGTATGGAGTGCTCGGTCACACCTGCCAGACCATGACCAACAAAGCGGATGCCAGGGCGGCATTCACTCAGGCCTCCGAGCTGTGGGAAAAACTCGCGTCAATGACTCCCGGTGATGAAACCATCCAGCATGGCCTGTCCTGGACGAAGGAGAGGCTGGCCAAATTGAAATAAAATTAAAAGCGGGGTTGAGTCTTGGTGATTGAGCGTTGATGGCCTGTTGATCAGTCGAATGAGCAGTCCCGTGTGTTTCATCCAGAGGGTGGCTGCCTTTGCATCTTGTAACAGTCACCGGCTCAGGCCCCCGCCTGCGCTGCTGCCGTCAGATCATCTTCCATTTTAAATCCCCCCCCCAGCAATCATCATTCATGGCCAGAATTCCCCAGCCCAACATCGCGATCCTCGGATCGCTCAATATCGATCTGATCGCCCGGGTGGATCACCTGCCGGCCCGTGGAGAGACCGTCTCCGCTTCCGGGGTTGAAAAGCGCTTCGGCGGAAAAGGCGCGAATCAGGCTCTGGCTGCCGCGCGTCAGGGGGCCCAGGTCACTCTGATCGGCTGTCTTGGCGATGATCCGGACGGACGTGATTACCGCAATCATCTGCGCCGTGAAGGGGTCAATTGCAGCTCGCTCAACACCGTCCGTGGCGGCACCGGCACGGCCTTTATTTCGGTGGATGCGTTGGGTGAAAATCAGATTGTTGTCGTCCTCGGAGCCAATGCCGCGCTCACGGAGCCTGCGGTGAAAATGCAGCGCGCGCGCATTGCGGTGGCAAAGTTGCTGCTGCTCCAGCTGGAAATCCCCCTCGAGTCCGCGGTCGATGCCATCCGCATCGCCAATGAAGCACGCGTGCCGGTCATCTTGAATGCCTCGCCCATCCGGGCCGATTTCCCATGGGGTGAGGTCACCATTGATGTGCTCATTCTCAATGAACCTGAGACGATCGCTGTCTTTGGCAGCGCCGATCCTGAGGAGTGGAAGGAACGTCTCAGTGGCAAACGAGTCCATCATCTCATCACCACGCGTGGCGGCAGATCCACACTTGTCATCAGCAAGACATCGATTCATGAAGTGCCTGCCCATCCCGTGACACCGGTGGATACGGTCGGCGCGGGCGACACCTTTGCCGGGGTCTTTGTCGCGCACTACGCTGAAGGCACCGCCATTGAGGAAGCTGTCCGCTGGGCCAACACCGCAGCCGCTATGTCCACCCTCAAACCGGGTGGACAGGAAGGTGTGCCGCGTCGTGGTGATGTCCAGAGCACCCTGACCATCGCTGCCAACGCAGCCTGACCGCAGCAAACAAGGGCACTGACGGTGACACCACTCACAGGTCACCCGATCGTGGTCAGCCTAAAACCTGAGTTGAGAGTGAATGGTTGAGTGATTCAGTCCATTCATCCCCAACGGCACGAGACACGACTCGCCGGAACAAATCACTTGAAGAACTTCTTGGCCTTCTCGAAGAAGCCTTCCTCCATGCTGCTGCTGGGTGTTTCACCAAAGGAGAGGGCGAAAGCTTCAAGATGTGCTTTTTGTTCGGCACTGAGCTTGGTTGGGACGGCAATGGTGACGTGAACGTAGAGATCGCCGTGATGGCTTTCGCCAAGGGTTTTGATGCCCTTGCCCCGGAGGCGGAAGGTCGTGCCATTCTGGGTGCCGGCGGGAATTTTGAGGTTGGCTTTGCCATCCAGGGTGGGAACGGTGGTTTCGCCACCAAGTGCCGCCGTGCTGAAACTGAGCGGCATCTGGCAATGGAGATCGTCACCCTCACGCTCGAAGAGTTCGTGAGCCTTGATCTGGACGACGATGTAGAGATCGCCAGCCGGGCCACCCTTGGCACCGTAGTCACCGTTGCCGCCCGAGCGGAGGCGGGAGCCTTCCTCGATACCGGCGGGAATCTTGACGCGGAGCTTGGTGCGCTCCTTCGTGCGGCCGCTGCCTGAGCAGTGCTTGCAGGGATCACTGATGACTTCACCACTGCCCTGGCAGTCGGGGCAGTTTTGCTGGATCTGAAAAAAGCCGCGTGAGGAGATGACCTGACCGACGCCGCCACAGGTGCGACAGGATTTTTTGCCTGAACCGCTGGTGGAACCGCTGCCAGTGCAGGTCTTGCAGACCGCCTGGCGGTCGTATTCGATCTCGCGCTCGGTGCCGTGGGCGGCGTCTTCGAGAGAGATTTCGATGCCGTAACGGAGATCCGCCCCGCGCTGGGGACCATCGCGCCGCTGGCGTCCACCGCCATTGCCGCCACCGCCGCCGAAGAAGGATTCAAAAACGCCGCCCCCCCCCCCCCCC
>CAJCCF010000288.1 GCA_903960845.1 uncultured Verrucomicrobiota bacterium
GGCACTACCACACCTCTGAAAAGGTCAAATCACCCTACGGCCTGCGCGTCATTTCCCAGGCGGACGGCTCCCTGCTGACGGGCCACAATGGCATCTATTGCTTCGGCGGCTCCTGGTTCTTCTGCGACTCTGGCAACTACCTCCTGGCCGGAGCGCACGGCTTGCCGGCTGACGAGGTGGACACGCGTTTGATCGAGCGCATCAAACTCGAACTCGTGAGGTATCCGGGATTCAGCGAGGACATCAATACCGTCACCGGCGAACCGCATGGCAACAAGCCGTATGCCGACTATTCCGCCTATGTCTGGCTGCGAAAGGAAATCCGCCGCCGACTTGGCCAAACCGGCCCGGACCCGGTGGGTGCAGCCATTGATGCTCACCTGGGAGTCGTGCGAGAGAACGGCTTTTTGAGAATGGAGCACAACAAAGCATCGAAGGCACCAAGGTGATTGGTTTGTTTCGGCCCGCCGATCCATGTCCACTCAAGTTTGTCTCGGTTTGTTGGATGTGAGAACTGCTGGCGAGCAATACCCAACCAAATCAGGGTAAGAATCACCATGCCCGCCGCGCCGGACAGCCACGACGCTCACGACTACGCCGAACGCATCCGCGAGCGGTTGCCGCGTCGTTTGCAGGAGACACGGGAAGCCGCGCGGCTGAGCATGTATGCCCTGTGGCGAAAATGCGGTGTGTCGCGGGAATACCATCAGCCGCATCGAAGCTGGTGACACCATCCCCGGTGTGCATGTGCTGGCGCGGCTGGCCTGGGGCCTTGGCGTGACGCTGGAGATGGATGAGCTGATCAATGCGCTGAGGCGGTAGATTCTCAGCAAGGAGGCCGTTAAGGATCATCGCTAACGACGATTGCCTTTTGCCATGCTGAAATCTTTGCCCCTCCTCACCGCCCTCCTGCTTGCGCTGCATGCGAGCTCGATTTTCGCAGCCGGGGTTCCTCAGGCAGTCTTCGCCGAGAAGCATCGTGCGGTGCTGAAGGATCACTGCTTTTCCTGCCACAACGCCGAGAAACAGAAGGGCAAATTCCGCCTCGACGACTTGCCTTTTTCCATCGCCGACAACCGCAACGCCGAGCGCTGGCAGAAGGTGCTGAATGCGGTGAACTCGGGCGACATGCCGCCGGAAGACGAGAAGCCGCTGCCCACGGGAGCGAAAGCGGACCTGCTCGATGATCTGGCGAAGACCATCGTCGTCGCGCGGCGGAACCTGAGCGATTCGCGCGGGGTGATCACGATGCGGCGGCTGAACCAGCGTGAGTATCGGAACACGCTGCACGAGCTGCTCGGGATGTCGATCGTGGTGAATGAGCTGCCGGCGGATACGAGTGCGAATGCCTTCGACACGGAGGGGAGCAGCCTTTTCATGTCGGGCGATCAGTTTGAGCAGTATCTCGACCTCGGCCGCGCGGCAATGAAGGAGGCCTTTGAGCGGCACGATACGGCGGCGACGCCGAAGAAGACGCGGATCGAGGCGGAGACGGGCGTGATCGATTCGGTCGCGAAGTCGCTGCGGGAACGGACCGAGGGGCATCGGCAATTCATGCTCTGGAAGCGCGCCGTGGATGATGCGGCGGCGAAGCCGGAGAATCGCGCGGCGGTGGAGGCGATTCGTGCGGAGTTGAAGACGGAGCCGAACGCGATCTATCATCGCTGGGACAAGGTGCCCGGCGCGCCGGACCCCGCGCAGTATGGATTCACCGATGCCTTTCACGCGATGCACGTGGGGCAGGGGCAATGGGCGCAGGTGCCGTATCAGGCGTGGTTTCTCTCGATGCCGGAGAACCGCACCGGGACGTGGCTGACGGTGGGCGATAACTTTGTGAAGCCCTACTTTTCGTTCAATGCGAACGGGTTTCCGGCGGGCGATTACGTCATCCGCCTGCGCGTCGCGGCGTCAGAGAAGGTGGAGCCGCGACGGCGCTTCATCGAGTTTGGCGCAGGGGGCGGCAATCCTTTCAACCACGACAGCCGGCACATGGTCACGGGCACGCTGGAGAAGCCGCAGATCATCGAGATTCCGGTCACGTTCAACACGAACGGGATGCGGACGTTTTTCGTGCGCGAGCGCGGGACGCACGATGCGGATGCGATCCCGCACCAGCGTTTTGGCATCGGCATGGCGGAGACGGGCGTGGGTCCGGAATTCGCCATCTGGCTCGACTACGTGGAAGTGGAGAAGCTGCCCGCGAAGCCCAACTCGCCGGGGATGAAAGCGATCGCGCCGGTGCTGGGCGACGCAAAGAGCAAGTTCGCGCCCGCCGAGTTGCGTGCGGCGCTGGAGGCATTCAGCATGGAAGCGTTTCGCCGAAAGCAGCCTTCACCCGTGTTCATCGATCGCCTCCTCACGATCTACGGCGATCAACGCCAGCACGGGGCAGATCACCGCACCGCGCTGAAGGAATCGCTCGCGCTCGTGCTCGCCTCGCCTCGCTTTCTTTATCTGAATGAGCCGAAGCCCGCCGTCGCCGGTTCGCAGAAGAAAGCTCCCGCAGGCAATCTCGCTGCCGCCGATCTTGCCACGCGCCTGGGCTATTTCCTCTGGGGCGCACCGCCGGATGGTGAACTGCGCGCACTCGCCGCAAGCGGTGAGCTGTTGAGCGCAGACATTTTGAAAAAACAAACGGACCGTCTGCTCCATGATCCTCGCGCCAGCGGGTTCATCCGCCCGTTTCTGCATCAATGGCTGCGCATGGACCGGCTCGATTTCTTCCGCTTCAACGCCAATCGCTACCCCTTCTTCGATAATGCCACGAAGGAAGCCGCACGGTTGGAAGTCTCCGAGACCTTCGCCCATTTGTTGCGCGAGAACCGCAGCGCGCGCGACTTGCTAAAGGCCGACTACGTGGTCGTAAACGGGTTGCTCGCGACTTACTACGGGCTCGATGGCGTCAGCGGCGATGAATTCCGTCCGGTGAAGTTGCCTGCGGGCTCGCCGCGCGGCGGATTGCTCGGCATGGCCGCGATTCACGCGATGGGCAGCAATGGCGAGCAAACCAGCCCCGTCGAGCGCGGTGCGTGGGTGCTGCGCAAGCTGTTGAACGAACCACCGCCGCCCGCACCCGCGAACGTGCCGCAGCTCACGCGGCTCGAGGACAAACTCATCACCACGCGCGAGCGGTTGCTTATGCATCAGGAACAGCCGCAGTGCGCGAGCTGCCATCGCCGCATCGACCCCATCGGCTTCGGCCTTGAAAACTTCGACACTGCAGGCCAGTGGCGCACCGAGGATTCCTACGAGCGCGCCGGGCTCGGACGAAAGACGTGGCAGATCGACCCCGCTGGCGCCTTTCACAATGGCTCCGCCTTCACCAGTTACGCACAGCTCCGCGACCTGATCACGCAGCGCACGGATGACTTCGCCTGTGGTCTCTGCACCGCACTCGTCGAGTATGCACTCGGCCATTCCGCAGGCTTCAGCGACGAGCTGCTGATCGAGCAAATGGTCGCAGCGTCGAAGGTGCAAAACTTTGGCCTGCGTTCCTTCATCCACACGCTCGTCCAGAGCCGCGAATTCCAGACCAAGTAACTATTTTCACCCACCTCCACCATGCACAACCGCCGCCACTTCCTCCGTTCCAGCTCCGCGCTCATCGCGCTGCCGTTTCTCGATTCCCTCGGCTTTCGCCGCTTCGCCTCCGCTGCCATGCCCACCGCACCGGCGAAGCGCATGATCTTCCTCGGCATCGGCTTCGGCGTGACAAAGGAGACGTGGTTTCCCGACGTGAAACAGACCGGCGCGGATTACGCGCTGCCGCCGGGACTCGCGCCGCTCGCGCGGCATCAAAAGGACTTCACCCTCGTTCAGGGACTCACGAATCGTTACTCCGAGGATGCGCACGGTGGCAGCACCTATTGGCTCACCGGCGCGAATGCACACGAAGGTGGTGCCTCCGCGCACAACAGTATTTCCGTGGACCAGGTGGCGGCGGCGGCCTTTGGCAAAGACACGCGCTTTGCCTCGCTCCAGCTTAACGGCAGCGACAAAGACCTCTCCGGCCCCGGCCACGGTGCGGGGCTCTCACTCGCGTGGGACAATCGCGGCAAACCCATCGCCGGTATCAACTCACCACTCGCCGTGTTTCATCGGCTCTTCTCCGCCGAACAAGTGCCGATTGATCAGCTCCGCCTGCGCATGACGCAAAAACGCAGCCTGCTCGATGCTGTGATGGTCGAAGCGCAAGACCTCCAGCGCGGCCTCGCGAAGAACGATGTCGAGAAGCTCGATGAGTATTTCCAGGGACTGCGAGAGATCGAACTACGCATCGCCAAGGACGAGCAGTGGCAATCCGTGCCCAAGCCCAAAGCCCCGCTGCCGCAGCCGCCGGATGGCCGCTCCGGCGTGGAGGAAATCAGGCTCATGTATGACCTCATGGTCGCCGCGCTCCAGACCGACAGCACCCGCGTGCTCACCTGCCGCCTGCCCATCGCCAACCTGCTCACCAGTCTCGGCGTCAAGGTCGCCGCGCACGACATGAGCCACTACAGCCCCGGCGAGCGCATGGAAGCCTCGCAGAAACGCGACGCCGCACACAGCGAACTCCTCGCTGGTCTGCTCGACAAACTCAAGACCGTCAAAGAAGCTGACGGCACCCGCCTCTTCGACCACAGCACCGTCGTCTTCGGCAGCAACCTCAGCACCGTCCACAACCTCACCAACTGCCCCACGCTCATCGCCGGCGGCGGAGCGGGCATCAAACTCGGCCACCACCTCGTCGCCGCCAAGGACACACCGCTCTGCAACGCATGGCTCACGATGCTTCAAGGCAGTGGTGTGAAAGTCGAACGCCACGGCGACAGCTCGGGCGTGCTGAAGGAAATCATCGCCTAATCCCAATTGAATGCCCCGAGCTAACCGACGCCCACGACTACACCGAGCGCATCCGCGAGCGGCTGGGCATGCATGCGTTTTGGCTGAAGTGCGGAGCGTCGCGGGACACCATCAGCCGCATCGAAGCTGGTGACACCATCCCCGGTGTGCATGTGCTGGCACGGCTGGCCTGGGGCGTGGGCGTGACGCTGGAGATGGATGAGCTGATCAATGCGCTGAGGCGGTAGATTCTCAGCAAGGAGGCCGTTAAGGATCGTCGTTCACGACGATTGCCTTCTGCCATGCTGAAATCTTTTCTCTTCCGCACCTCCCTGCTGCTCGCACCGCTGGCCGCGCTGCATGGTCAGGCTAAAGAAGACATGTCCACCGACATCCTCATCGTCGGCGGCACGGAGTCAGGCTGGGCGGCGGCGATTCAGGCGGCGCGGATGGGGTGCAAGTCGATCACGGTTGTGCATGACGGGCCGTGGCTCGGTGGGCAATACACGGAGCAGGGGCTGGTATGCGTGGATGAAAGCAAAGGCACGGGCGAGGTCGGCTGGGGTCCGGGTTGGCATCCGATGAAGCGCTCGTTTCATCGCTTTGGTTTGTTCAAGGAGCTGATGGACCGCATCGAGGACTTCAACACGAAGACATACGGCTCGCCGATGCCGGGGAAGCCGATGCATGGCCCCACGACGTTTCGTCCTGCGGAGGCGGAGGCGATTTTTCGCGAGATGCTGCAGCCATACATCCGCAGCGGTCAGGTGACGCTGAAGCTGAATCACATCCCCGTCGCGGCGATGAAGTCGGTGGGCCGAGTCACTGGCATGACGTTTCGCTCGGACAAAGGCGATACGCTGGAGGTGAAGGCCGCGCTCACGATTGATGCGAGTGATTGGGGCGATGTGGTGCAACTCAGTGGCACTGAGTTCGAGGTCGGACCTGATCCGAAGTCGCGCTATGGCGAGCCTCATGCGCAGGAGGATGTCTCGGTGAATCCGTCGAATGAGATGAACCCGCTGACGTGGTCGCTCATCGTCGAGGAAAGCCAAAGCGATACACCGATCCCCGCGCCACCGCATTACGATGAGCGCCGTTATTTGCGCAGCACATCGTTTGGACGAAAAGAGGCCGCGAAGTTGAAGTGGGATCATCCGGTAAAGGCCGGCAACAACTCGCCGTGGCCTGCGAAGGGCACGGAAAGCAAACGCCAGGGCACCATCCTCAGCATGCGCCGCATCGTCGAAGGCACGACGAGCAGCGATGGCATCACCAGCGCGCTCATTTGCTACGCGAACGGCCAGGACTACCCGCTGGAGCGGCTGCCGCGGCCTGTGTGCGATGCACTGGAGGCCACGGAGCGCGGCGCATCGATGAAGAACCTCGTTTTGATGAGCCGCGAGCAGCGCCAGTTCGTGTTCGAGGACTGCAAGGCGCACTCGCTCGGTCTGCTGCATCACTTGCAGACGACCGTGCATGATCGTGCGCCAGATAAAACGAACAGCCTGCGGCATTACCACCTCAGCACGGAGTTTGGCACGCCGGACAGCCTGCCGATGAAGCCTTACATCCGCGAGAGCCTGCGGTTGAAGGCGCTCTACATGATGCGCGAGCAGGACAGCCTCATGGGCGAGGCCGCCAAAGTCGCGAAGGAGACCTTTGCCAAGGTGATGTATCCCGATGGCGTCTTCGCGTGGCAGTTTCACTATGACTTCCACGACACCGGCCGCGCCTATTTGAAAAGCGATGGCGAGTCCGGTCCATGGACTCACTACGGCAAGCCCGGGCGCGACATCCACCAACTCAGCGAGCGCAGCGTCTTCCCGCTCCGCAGTCTCATCCCGGTGAAGATGGATGGACTCATCGGCGCACAGGGCAACGTTGGCTTCAGCAGCATCGTGAGCAGCGCCGTGCGTCTGCACGATCATCGCGTGCATATCGGCCAGGCCGCAGGAGCACTCGCTGTGATTACTTTGAAGCATCAAAGGCAGCCGCGCGATCTCGCGGGGAACCACGCCCACCTCCAGGAAGTCCAACACGCCCTTTGCGGCGGCACGGAGGGCGCTCCGATGCTCCTCTGGCCCTGGCGCGATCTTCCCGCTGATCACGCCGCGTTTGTCGCGATCAATCGACTGAGTGCTCGCGGCTTGATTCCCGCGACGCGAGATGAAATGGACTTCCAACCCGATGCTCCCGCGACAAAATCATGGCGTGATGAGGTGCTGAAACGTTGCGCCAGCGGCGACTTCCAGCTTGTCGTCGGCGACAATTTCACGCGCGGCGACTTTGCACGTCAACTCTGGCAGCGCATCGAAAAGCAGTCTCCGCCTCCGAAATGATCACGGTGAAACGCATACTCCTCGCCATCACCCAAACCCGCGACGGCCGCATCCAACTCATCACCAGCAAGGACCACTGTCGTGGGCGAGGTGTGATCCGCTCAACACCAATCCATCATGGCCCACAGAATGCACTGACCACACGGAGTCATGAACTCAGAAATTCATTCCGTGATTTCTGTGTATTCCGTGGACAACCTTCTCCTTCACCAATCCATCATGGCCCACAGAATGCACCGAACGTACGGAGTCATGAACTCAAAATCCATTCCGTGAGTTCTGTGTATTCCGTGGGCAACCTTAACAACCACCGTGAAACCGCCGCTTATCTACGCCGACGAAACCTTCCGTATCCGCAACGCGCTGTTCGAAGTGTATAGGGAAAAAGGCTGTGGTTTCACTGAACCCATCTATCAGGAGTGTCTGGAGATGGAGCTGACGCTCCAAGACATCCCATATGACGCCCAGCGTCAAATCCCACTGACCTACAAGGGCCGCAAGCTGCGCCACACCTTCGTCCCGGATGTGATTTGCTGCGACAAGATCATCCTTGAACTCAAAGCCGTCTCGGCTCTCACCGACGAGCATCGCTCTCAGATCATCAACTACCTCAAAGCCACCGGTATGAAACTCGGTCTGCTCATCAATTTTGGAGCCAAGGACGGCGTCGTCATCGAACGCTTCGTCAATTAGCAGCAGCCCGCCAAACGCACTGAATAAACGGAACATGAAACAACTCCGCATCATCCTCATTCCCCTCATCCTTTCCGTGTCGTCCGTGTACTCCGTGGGCCAAACGGCCGAGTCGGCCACCAGCTCCCTCGGCATGAAGCCCATGCCTCATCCACCCGCGCCTTCAGGCAAGCCACTCGCCATCACGCCCACGCCGAGAACGGACAATCCGGGATGGATGAAGATCGTCGAACGGCAGGCTGCGGCGGCCAAACCAGGCCAGTGGGATCTCGTCTTGATCGGCGACTCGATCACCGCGGGCTGGCAGAGCGGCGCACCGGCCGGGCTTTGGGCAAAACACTTTCCCGCCTACCGCACCCTGAACCTGGGCATCGCGGCGGATAAAACGGAGAACGTGCTCTGGCGGCTCGGATTCCCCGGAACGCTCGACGGCTACCAGCCCAAGCTCTTTGTCCTCATGATCGGCACCAACAACACCGGGCATCGTTTCGGCACCGAGACTGCCGACGACACCGCCCAAGGCGTTCGAGCGATCCTCGACACGCTCGCCGCCAAGGCCCCCGACGCCAAAATCCTCCTGCTCGCGATTTTTCCCCGGGGCGAAGCCATCAAACGCCAGCGCAACGACGAGGTGAACCGGCAGATCGAAAAGCTGGCCGACAACCAAAAGGTCTTCTGGCTCGACCTCAGCCAACACTTCCTCGATTCCGCAGGCACCCTCTCCAAGCGGTTGTTCAAGGACGAGAAACCTTTTCCGATCCACCTTACCGCCGAGGGCTATGAGGTCTGGGCAAAGGCCATGCAGCCTAGAATCGAAGAACTGATGAAGAAATGAAACACCGACTCACCGCTACTTGCATCCAATTGAAGACGATCGGGCGATGCGTCGTGCTTCGTTCGGCTCTCGCCGCCCTCCTTCTCGCCCCGCTGGCTGTTTTGCACGCGGCGGAACCGCCGCTGGTGCTCATCCTTTCCGGTCAGTCGAACATGGCAGGCTATGGCAAGGCCGCAGAACTCTCCGACGAATGGCGCACGCCGCCGCCGAACGTCACTTTGATCCATTGGGGCCGCACACAGGCGCTCGCCAAGGGCAGCATCGGCCCGGAGGTCACGCTGGCTCATGCGCTGGCTCGGGCCATGCCTGGACGCCAGATCGTGCTCTTCAAGGCCGCGCACGGCGGCACATCGCAGCTCGCCTGGCAGCCGGAGCTGGATCAGGCTCGCATCGACCGCTTGAAGCTCAGCCACGATCAACGCGTCGGCCATGCCTACGCGCAGCTCATCGCCGCGTGGAAGAAAGCCTTCCCCGCAGGAGACATCAAACCCGCCGCCCTCCTCTGGATGCAGGGCGAGTCCGACGCCCGCGTGCCCGAGTTGGCGAAAGACTACCAGCAGCATCTCACCCACCTCCTGGCCGCGCTCCGGCGTGATCTCGGCGCACCGCAGATGAAAGCCGTCATCGCCGAGATCAACCCCGCCAAAGTCACGCCCGTTTCGCCCTTTCCCTTCGTGGATGACGTTCGCGCCGCCCAGCGTGCCTTTCCGGCCAAAGATCCGTTCACCGTTTGCATCAGCACCGACGGCCTGACCAAAGCCAAGGACCAGGTCCACTACGACACCGCAGGACAGCAGGGCCTGGGTCAACGCTTCGCCGAGGCCTTGCTGCCCTTGCTCGACAAGGAAGCACGATGATCACGCCAACGATGAAACCCATCCTCACCCTCTTATTCGCCCTGCTGGTCGCGCCGGCCGCGGCTCTCGCTCAGGACTCCGCCTCAAAACCCAGCGAAGGGCCGCCGCCTTATCCGCTGCCGCCTCCCACCCTGGCGAATGTCCGATACGGACCTCACGAACGACAAGTTTTGGATTTCTGGCAGACCAAGCAGACGCAGGATCACGCGCCTCTTTTGTTTTACATCCACGGCGGCGCATGGAACTACGGCGACAAAGACACCATCACCCGAGGCATCAACGCGCAGCAGATTCTCGATGCCGGCATCTCGGTGGTTTCAATCAACTACCGCTATATCCGGCAGGCTGAGGCTGAAGGAGTGAAGCCACCGGTCATCGGGCCGCTGCACGACGCCGCCCGTGCGCTGCAGTTTGTCCGCAGCATGGCTGCCGAGTGGAAACTCGACAAAACCCGCGTGGGTGCCTTCGGTGGATCGGCGGGCGGA
>CAJCCF010000289.1 GCA_903960845.1 uncultured Verrucomicrobiota bacterium
ACCCGGCATCAATCAAGCACGCATCGCCGCCGCCGCGCTGCATGCCATGAGAACTGAAGTCGGCCCGGTTCACGAAGAAATGCGGGAACCTGAGCGTATGTGAAAGTCCATGCCCGTCACACCCTCTTCTCCCATCTGCTCCGGTCCGCTGGATCGTCGCGGTTTCATGAGCATCGGGCTCACGGGTTTTGCGAGCCTCGGCTGGCCGGGACTGCTGAAGCTGCGCGCGGAGAATGCCGTGAAACCTGAGCGCGAACGCACCGCGGTGATTCTAGTCTGGCTGCGTGGTGGCTGCTCACATCTCGACACTTATGATCCGAAGCCTGAGATCGGCAGCGAGTATCGGGGGCCGTTCAAAACCATCAGATCAAAGGTGCCGGGCATGCAGCTCACGGAGTTGATCCCGCTGCAGGCAAAGATCGCGGACAAGTTCACGCTGCTGCGCTCCATGACTCACACGGGCGGCGGGCATCCGGCGGGATCGCTGCAAATGCTCAGCGGCGACACGGATCCGCGCGACAAGCCGAAGCCGCTGCTGCCCGACTGGATGACGGTGGCGAACTACCTGCGCTCCAAAAACAAGCGCAACAGTCCACTGCCAAACTATGTCGGCGTGAATCCGATCATCAATTACGACAGCTTCACCATCGCCGGTCCGGGTTATGTGAACCAGGCCTACTCGCCGCTCTCCGTGCTGAGCGATCCAAGCCGGCCGGATTTTGCCGTGCCGAACGTGGGTCTGTCCAATCCGGCGCAGGTGATGCGCCTCAATGAGCGTGTGGCGCTGCGCCGCAGTCTGGACAGCCTGGAGCGCAGTGTCGATGCCGCCGGTGAGATGGGGGCGATGGACCAGTTTGAAGCACAGGCCATGACCCTGCTCACGAATCCGCAGACAAGGCACGCCTTTGATTTGAGCAAGGAGGACAAGCGCACCCGCGAACGTTACGGCATGCATCGCTGGGGACAGCAGCTGCTTCTGGCGCGCAGGCTCGTGGAGTCCGGGGTGGAAATCATCACCAGCTGTCTCGACGGTCCGCAGTGCGGCCGTGTGGGCAATTGGGATGATCATGCGGTGAATCATCATGTCTTTGACGCCCTGCGGTTCCGCGCCGGAGCCTTTGATCAGGCTGTTTCCGCACTGATCGAAGACGTGCATGCGCGCGGTCTCCACAAACGCGTGCTGGTGGTCGTCAGCGGTGAGTTTGGCCGCACGCCGAAGATCAGCCATGTGGCCAGTTCAGGGGCCGGAGAGGCCAGCGCGGCGGCCGGAATCGTGCAGCCGGGCCGGGATCACTGGCCGCGTGCCTTCACCAATCTGTGGGCCGGTGGAGGCCTGCAAACCGGAGGTGTCATCGGTGCCAGCGACAAGCGCGGTGAAGACGTGGTCGAGGACGCCTGCAGTCCGCATGATTTTCTGGCCACCATCTACCACCACCTCGGCATCGACTCCGGCAAGGAGACGATCAATGACTTTGCAGGCCGGCCCACCCCCATCGTGCCGAATGGCCGGCCCATTCGCGGGCTGATTCGGGCTTGAGTGGACTTCACAGGCCCATCGGCATCCATGGCGGCATCTTGCCCACTTCAGCCTTTGCGGATGAACTGACGGGAATGCCCCAGGCCTCAAAGAAGGGGCCGAGGTTCTTGTTCGCGATCTTCGAGTAGCGGACCAGGAACTGATCGCGTTTGGCATCGTCATTGGCGGGCGCGGGACCGAAGCTGCTGTCGGAGAAGCTGTAGAGATACTTGCGCCAGCTTTCCCAGCCGAACTCCTGGATGAGCTGGATGTAAGTGGTGAGAGCGAGGAAGGGATCACTCTTCCATGTCTGCCACTTGTCGGAGGCGCGTTTGATCTTCTGAATGTTTTCCTTCCGCGCTTCCTCGCTGATCGCCGGGTGACCGATGAGCCAGTCTTTCTCCAGCACGGCGTGGTAGACGTACATGGCGAGGACGTTGTTGGTCACTTCACCCGTGCCATCAAAGGTGAAATCGCCACGCTGATGGTTATGCCCGACTTCGTGATGATAGCCCCAGCCTGGAAACTTGAGCCTGCTGAACGTGACCATCTCATCCGCCTCCGGCACATGCAGCATGATGGGGTAGCCGCTGTGCATGAAGCCGGCGCTGATCTGCACATCGGCGACCATTCGCTCGGGGCGTTTGCGCTCGGCGGTCTGGTTGCTGATGTCATCCTGCGCTTCGACCTGCTTCTTCCAGAAGGTCATGACCTCGGTGGGGTTTTTCACGGCACGTGCGATTTCGGTAGGCACGGAGACGATCATTTTGTCGCAGGCCATTTCGGCCCAGGGCGCGGGCAGTTTCTTGATCAAATTGTTCCATTTGTCGTCGTCATCCTTGCCTAACACAAAGAGTGGCGCGGCAACCGCATTGCTGATGGTCACGGTGAACGGGGCGTCATCCTTGGCGCGGTTTGGCACCTCGATGTAAACCAGTCCGCCAAAGGCACTGGCAGTTTTTGTCTGTGCCGAGGTGAGAGCGGTGCTTTTGCTGATGTCAGGAGCGCGCGACCATGTGTCCAGGTGATACAAGGTGTCCGAATGGCAGCCGATGCGCACCGCATAGCTCTGATCGGCCATGGCGGCGGGAACACTCACGGTGATGGTTTCACCCGCCGCCGCATACAGCCCGGTGCTCGTCCAACCGGGAATGGAAGGCGTGATGGAGACTTCTTTCGTGATGCGAGGTGCGGCTGCATCAGTTTTGCCAGGGAAACTTTCGTGCGCGGGATGTGCGGCCACTTTTTCTGTTGCCGCCAGGCGCAGCACGCGTGTTTCCATGCCGAGCCGGATGCGGGCGGAGGCATTCTTGGCCTGGGTCAGCGGATCCGCCTTGGTCGGGATCGGTCCGCTGTTGCTGGTGCCGCCGAGCGCGGCGGTCACGGCATCGCGCAGATTGCTGCGGTCAGGTGGTTGCGCGGCGAGAGCGATCTGGATGGCATTGGCGCCCTGGTTCACTTCTTCAGCCGTGAGTGCGGCTCCGCCGCTTGATTGCTTCTTGAGTGCCGTGACCGCCTCCGAGGCATTCATCATTCGGGGCAGGGCAGGGCGGGCTTCAAAAGCGCGCAACTGGTCAAAGGCGCTCATGTCTGTGATCGCCACACCGGCGGCCATCAGCGCCTGATTCACGCCATGTGCCACGGCAAGGTCCTTGCCTCCGCTCGTCTGGCCAAAGGCCCAGCCTGTCATGCCGCCGATGAAGCCCCCGCCGCCTTTGATCCACTCTGCCAGCGCCGCCCCCTCTTCCGGATCGGTGATACCCTGAATGTTGGCGATCACCACGTCGTAATCTTTGAGGGTCTTCTTTTCCAACGGGCCATCAAACTTCTCGGTGCGGAAGCCGCGGCCATCATAGAAGCTCACCGCATTCACCCCGCGCAGACCGACGCGCGGTTTATCCTTCGCGCCCACCCACTTCACGCAGTTCTCCATGAGCTGCGCATGATCGCCGCCGAGACCACCATCGAGAAAATTGTTTTGCCCAAAGAGCATCGTGCGTCCTTTGCCATACCCGGCTGCGGCAGCCACGGCGATCTCCACGCCTTGACGGTCAGGCGCCGACAGGATGGGGAAAGCGATGTTCCCCCAGATCGCGATCGGGCCGGGTGATCCACCTTTCGGCACCGATTTGACACCCGCGAGAATTTTGGTCCGCTCAGCAGTGACCATTTCAGGCGGCATCTGCGCTTGGGCGAAGGCGCAAAACAAAAGGGGCATGAGTATGGATGGCTTCATGATTGGTGGGAGATTGGGTTAGCGTTTTGTGTGGTTTGGCACGGGTGGCGGGAGGAATAACCGTCGAGGAACGAGGCTATCTCGCATAGTAGGAGTGATCACCAAAACCACCGGAGTCTTCTCTCCAGTCCACCTTGCTTTGGAGAGTCGATCGAGATCAGGCTCGTGATTGCCCAATATTCTCTCTTTATGAGTCTTGAAGACTCCAATGCAGTAAACTGCAGTGCCACCACTGTGCGTCACTTTTAACGCATCAGGAAACTCGCGGGCATCCAGCAGCAAGTACGGGACAGGGCATACCCCAGGCGAACCAATGTAGACTATGTAAAACCACTGCCGGAATGGTCCAAATTTGAAGTTACCAGACGAATCTGAAGTGGTAGATCCTAACTTTCGACCGCTGCGAAGATGATAATCTACGGTGGCACCTGAAATGGGGTGCTCATTGGCATCTACTACGCATCCGCTAATTTTGTTTGTTAGCGTTTCATAGTGTGGCATCAACAAACAACTGGGGAGAGCCAGGATCGAACCGAGTGTTAGCAGCAGGCGTGTCATGAGTGGTTCAGCGATAAATGACGACGAGGAAAACCAGCGCGTTGCCTTTGCCGGTGTTGATGATGGCATGAGCGATGTCGGCGCGATATGTGCCCGAATCTCCCTTGGTGAGTTCCTCAGCATCCTGGTCGGACTCGATGCGCACGCTGCCTTCTTCGACGGTTAAAAACTCACGCGTGCCTTCAAAGTGAGGCTGGCTGCGCAGCGCGCCTCCGGGGCGCAGGGTCACTTCATAAAACTCGACATCCTTTTCCAAATTCAGCGGCGAAAGCGTGCGGATTTCACACTGCTTGTCCGAGCGAAACACCTGCCCGCGATCCACGGCACGAATCACCTGAATCTTTGAGGCCGAGGGCTCCGCACTCTCAATGAGTTCCTGCAGGGTCATCCCAAACGCCCTTGCGATGCGGAAGGTCACGGTCAGGGTCGGGTTCGCCTTCTCACGCTCAATCTCGCTCAGCATCGACCGGCTCACCCCGCTCGCCGTGGCCAGTTCCTCCAGCGACCAGCCGCGATCCGAACGGAGTTTTTTTACCCGGCGGCCGAGGTTCTCATTGATGGCTTCCGGGCTGGGTTCAGGGATACGGGTTTTTCGCTTGTTTGACATGCGGTGGAGATATATCGGATAAGTATCCTGTAAATTAGAAATTATTTGTTTGTCAACTTACCGGATAAGTGTCCACTATACCGACTTAACCATGAAAGCACTCGTCAAAGCCAGATCGGAGCGCGGCCTGTGGCTCCAGGATGTCCCGGAGCCTGAAGTTGGCATCAATGATGTTCTCATCAAAGTCCACAAGACAGGAATCTGCGGCACGGACCTGCATATCTACAAATGGGATGCGTGGGCGCAGAAGACGATCCCTGTGCCGATGGTTGTGGGGCATGAATTTGTCGGTGAAGTGGTGCGCGCCGGCTCGAACGTGAATGATTTTCACCCGGGAGAGATCGTCAGTGCAGAAGGTCACGTTGTCTGCGGCCGCTGCCGCAACTGCCTCGCGGGCCGCCGTCATCTTTGCAAGGACACCGTCGGCATCGGGGTGAACCGCACCGGGGCCTTCGCCGAGTACATCAGCGTGCCCATGACGAATGTCTGGCATCATCGCGAGGGTGTGGATGAGGAAGTAGCGAGCATCTTCGATCCCTTTGGCAATGCCGTGCACACCGCGCTGGCCTTTGAATGTCTTGGCGAGGACGTTCTCATCACCGGGGCCGGCCCCATCGGCATCATGGCCATCCCCGTCGTGAAGCATGCCGGCGCGCGTCATGTCGTGATCACTGACGTGAACGAGTATCGCCTCGATCTCGCCCGCCGGATGGGGGCGACGGTTGCCCTGAACGTCAGGACAGGCTCCTTGACTGAAGTGCAGCGCCAACTCGGCATGAGGGAGGGTTTTGATGTCGGTCTGGAAATGAGCGGCAATCCAGCCGCTTTCCGCGACATGATCGACAACATGTGTCACGGCGGGAAGATCGCCATGCTCGGCATCCCAAGCGAGCGCATCGACATCGACTGGAACAAAGTCATCTTCAACATGCTCACCATTAAGGGCATCTACGGCCGCGAGATGTATGAAACCTGGTATCAAATGAGCGTGATGCTTGAATGCGGGCTCAACATCAAGCCCGTCATCACTCACCGCTTCCACTACACCGAATTCGAAAAGGGCTTCACCGCGATGGAAAGCGGCAACTGCGGAAAAGTCGTGCTGGATTGGGCTTCGTGATTCGTTAGGCGTCTCCTGCCATGCACCGCACCATCCTCGCATTCATCGCCGCCGTTTCGGCATCCCTCATTCCTCATTCGTCATTCTCGGCCCAGCCGATGAACGTCCTCTTCATCGCCGTTGATGACCTGCGGCCTGACATCGGCTGCTATGGCGTGAAGCATGCGAAAACACCCAACATCGACCGACTTGCGGCTCGTGGCATTGTTTTCGACAAGGCATACTGCGCCCAAGCCGTGTGCAGTCCCTCACGCACCGCCATCCTCACGGGGTTGCGCCCGGACACGACGAAGGTCTGGGATCTCGACACCCACTTCCGCGATGCGCAGCCGGATTGCGTGACGCTACCGCAGCATTTCCGCGCGAATGGCTACCACACGGCCGGACTCGGCAAGCTCGAGCATCATGGCTTTGAAGACGGCCCATCGTGGAGCGATCCACGGTGGTTTCCGAGCGGCCAGATGGTCAGCGTGGATGAGAAGGACTGGACGAAGCACACGGTGACAAAATTTGAAGGCGTGGGAAGCGAGTTCGCGAATCCGTTGCAGGATGTCGCAAAGCGCAAAGGCGGCAAAGCAGGCAAACAAGGCCCTGCGTATGAAATCAGCCCAAAATCCGATGATGAACTGCCCGACGGCGCGGTGGCTGCGGAGGCCGTAAAACGGCTCGCGGCCCTCAAGGCAGCAGGAAAGCCGTTTTTTCTCGGTGTGGGCTTTGTGAAACCGCATCTGCCCTTTGTCGCGCCGAAGAAATATTGGGACATTCACGATGCCGACGCGATCCCCGGTCCGGCGTTTGTAACCTTTCCCGAGGGAACGCCAAGCTTCGTGGGTCACGACAACGGCGAGCTGCACAGCTATCCCGGTGTTCCCAAAGAAAATCCCATCCCCGCCGACTTCGCCAAAACACTGCGCCACGGCTACAACGCCTGCATCAGCTTCACCGATGCACAAGTCGGCCGCCTGCTCGATGCGCTTGACAAAGAAGGCCTCGCCGACAACACGGTCATCGTTCTGTGGGGTGATCATGGCTGGCAACTCGGCGAACACGGCCTGTGGCACAAGCACACGAACTTCGAGATCGCCGCGCGTTCGCCACTGCTCATCAGCGTGCCGAAAAGCAGCACTGCGGGCAAACACTGCTCTGCGCCGACCGAGTTCGTCGATGTCTATCCCACGCTCGCCGACGTGTGCGGCCTCAGCATCCCGCAAGGTCTCGCGGGCATGAGTTTGAAGCCCTACCTCGAAAATCCGGACGCGCCGATGCAGAAGCCCGCGATCAGCATCTACCCCAAATCCTCCAAAGACCACGGCGGCCAGCTCATGGGCTACAGCGTGCGCACCGAGCAATGGCGCTGCACCTTCTGGCGCAAGCGCAACACCGCCGGCATCGGCTTCACCGAGCTCTACGATCACCAAAACGACCCCAACGAGACCGTGAACCTCGCCGCGAAACCTGAACACGCCGCCTTGATCGAGTCGTTGAAAAAGCACCTGCCGCCCACCGGCAGCGATTCCCAACCACCGAAGAGCGGCAAGGTCGCCAAGACCGTCGGCGGCAGCAAGGCCAAAGCCTACTACGACCCAAACGAAAGCCGTGACAAACGCTACGACCGCCTCTACCCCGGCAAACCCAAGCTCACCGAAGCCGAATACATCTCCGGGCAAGGCGGCGACAAAGCCGAATCCAAAGCCCGCTTCGCCAAACTCGATGGCGACAAAGACGGCTTCGTTACCCGTGATGAGTTCATCGGCAGCGGGAAGAAGAAGTAAAAAGCCCGATCTCACGAGATCGTTTTTTGCGCCTTACACCGTCTCGACGGCCAAAGGCGGCCACGATGAAAAAGGCGCCATCACCGGCCTTGCCGACCACCTGCGCGGCGATGATACAGAGCGTGGACAACGGCATCGGTCGCATCCTTAATCAGCTGAAGAAGCTCGGCCTCGAAGACAACACCATCATCGTCCTCGCCAGTGATCACGGTGGTCTCAGCACCCATGGGAACAAAAACGGTGTCGCCACCTCGAACCGTCCGCTGCGTGCAGGCAAAGGTCATCTCTACGAAGGCGGTCTGCGCATTCCGTTGCTCGTGCGCTGGCCCGGACAAGTAAAGCCCGGCACGGAGATCGCCACGCCGGTGAGCACGCTCGATCTTATGCCCACGCTCTGCGCGATGGCTGGCATTGCACCGCCGAAGCTCGGCGGAACCGATGGCCAAAACCTCGTCCCTCTGCTGCAAAGCGGCACCGCACCTGCCCGCGACACCTTCTACTGGCACAATCCCGCTCCACGGCCCGCCAGTACAGGCGATTGGTTCTCCTCCGCTATCCGTGTCGGCGATTTGAAACTGCTAGACTTCCCCGACGAGAAAAAAGTCGAGCTCTACGATCTCGCCACCGATCCCGGTGAATCGAAAAACCTCGCTGCATCACGCGGCGAGGATGCAAAACGCCTTTTGGAGAAACTCAACGCCTGGCGCAGCGAAGTCGGTGCGAGCATGGTCGGGAAGGTGAAGAAAAGGAAGTAACCAACCCATTCTCTCGTTACATCGCGCCACCATGATCCGCTTCTTCGTCCCGGCCTTCATTTCACTTGGTTCCATATCGGCCCAAACCGTCACACCTGTCTCCATCGGCACCGGACAAGGCGTGGACCAAGTCGTGCTGACAGAGACCGCAGTGGATGGCAAACTCTCGCTGCTGCCCGGTCACAGCTTCTTCTCTGGAGCTGAAGGCGCGAAGCTCAGCGGTGAAAAGCCCGCCACTGACGAACTAAATGGCGACAAGCAGTGGGCCTCCATTGACGGCCTGAAGTCACCGGACCAGCGCATCGTTTTCCCCCTGTGGTTGCGTGCCGATGGCAGTGTTGCTGGCAAGATCAGGGGGACAGGCCGCTTCAACGTCGAACTTGGTGAGGCGAAGAGCACAGCGGCGGGAGGCTTTGAAATCAAAGGCGCCAAAGCAGGCCGGGTGGACCTCGTTTTGTCGCCCATCGGTCCAGGCACAATCGAGAGCATCGAGCTGAGCGGCCCTGCCATCGCCGGTGCGCAGTTGCTGCGTGCGCGCTGGCGTCCAGCGGCGATTCACAGCCATTTCGGGAGCTCAGGCCTTGGCGCGGCTCAGGGCCGGCTATGGATCATGGAGGTGCGGCCCATTTTTGGTGAAAAGGATTTCTACAGCCCCATCACCACGCCGTTTGGCTACTTTGGCTCCACCTTCAACGCGGACCACACCTCCGGCGGCATCAATTTCTCCATGTGGTCGTTTCAACGCGGCGCGGCCGAACCACCAGTCCCGCAGCTCTCGCATTTGCTGGCCATCGGACATCCGCAGGCCACGTTCGGTCACTTTGATCACGAGGGCACTGGTGTGAAGCTGCGCGACTGGAATCCGTATGAGGGCCAGAGGATCGCCTCGACCGTACTAGCCCTGCGCATCGAGCCCGGGAAGCCTTATGACACCTACACCGGCTGGTTTATCGATCAGCAGACGCGGCAATGGCGGCTCTTCGCGAGCGGTCGCAAGTGGTCGGAGAAGCGCAGCGTGGAAAGCCTGCTGCCCGGCTGCTTTGTCGAGGTTCCCGGTCCGCCACACATCCAGCGCTCCGGTCACATCATGCGGGCTGCTGACTTCCGCGGCTGGTGCCGCGACGACAACGGCAAGTGGCACCAATTGGATTTGATGAACGGCAGCAAGGCCGACGCGAATCGTGAACAGACGAACTGCCTCTGGTCGCTCAGCAACGATGGCTGGTTTCGCATGGCGATGGGCGGCATGACTCACTACCGCTACCCAAAGGGTGTCGATATCAGTGCGCCAAAGATGAAGTCGATGCCCGACTACATGAGCGAGGCCGCTCTCAGTGCACTCGACTTTCCCACGACGGTCGCCGTGAAGCGCCTGGTGCGCCAAGGCACGCGTGTGCACGTCGAACTGGAGCTGAAAACGACTGCCAAAGACCGCAGTAAAGCCAAAGCCTTCTTCGGAGCCGAGGACGCCCTCACCTTTGATCATCGCTGGGACAAATCCCAGGACCTCGGCGAACTAGCCGCCGGCGTGCAGCGTATCTCCTTCGATGGAGCACCTGCGAGCGGCTTCTGCCGTATTCTGGTCACGAATGAAACGGGCAGTTACTTCACCCACGAGTCAGCAAGCTGGAAGTAGTCGGGCGATCAGGACTTCTTTTCAGACCGAGCCGTCTGTGGTATAACCGCAGACATTAATGCACCGCATCGCCCTTTTGCTGCTCCTGCTCGTCACTTTCGTCCACGCGGACGAATACGACAACCTGCGCCTGAAGTTCCGGGACATCCTGCTGGGGGCTGGTTATAACACGGCGGACCCGAATGTGGCCACGCGGCTCACCTCCATTGCCAACACGGCAAACGCAAACTGGGCGTCGATGGACAAATCTCCCACGCGCACCTTTCTGTGGAGCGATTACGCCAGCACCACCATCTCCGCGCACATCACGAACAGCTACTCCAGGCTGCTGAACATGGCGCAGGCGTATGCCACGCCGGGATGCTCGCTTCAGGGAGATGCGACCATGCTCGCAGACATCGTGAGCGGGCTCGACTGGATGCATGCGAACCGCTACGGCGCGACCTCTGTGCAGTATGACAACTGGTGGGATTGGGAAATCGGCTCGCCGCTGCGCCTCACCGATATCTGCGTGATGCTCTATGATCAGCTCACGCCGACGCAGCGCACGAACTACATGACCGCCGTTAACTTCCAG
>CAJCCF010000290.1 GCA_903960845.1 uncultured Verrucomicrobiota bacterium
ACTTGGTGCCAAAGTTTTTGACTTTCCAAAACCATATACATTAATACAACGTGCATTACGTCTGAGCAATTTAAGTGATGATATAGTTCTTGATTTTTTTTCCGGAACCGCGCCAACAGCAGAAGCAGTAATGCAGCTAAATGCCGAAGATGGCGGTAAGCGCAAGTTCATCATGGTTCAGCTTCCCGAAGCCTGTGACGAAAAAAGCGAAGCCTATAAAGCGGGCTATAAAACCATTGCCGAAATTGGCAAAGAGCGCATCCGCCGTGTGGGACAAAAAATCAAAGCCGAAATCTCGGAAAATGCGCCGCAACTTTCCCTCACCCCTGCCCTATCCCAGCGGGAGAGGGTGCTTGATGTTGGCTTCCGTGTATTGAAGATCGACAGCTCCAACATGAAGGATGTGTACTACGCCCCCGATGCGGTGCAGCAAGGCGACCTGCTCCAGCAGGTGGATAACATCCGCGAAGACCGCACCACAGAAGATTTGTTGTTCCAGGTTTTGCTCGATTGGGGCGTGGATTTGGCGTTGCCGATTACGACCGAAATCATCGCCGACAAGAAGGTGTTCTTTGTGGACGGTAACGCGCTGGCGGCCTGCTTCGAGACGGGCATTAATGAGGAATTTATCAAAGCCCTCGCCGCCCGCCACACACTGCGTGCAGTATTCCGCGACTCCGGTTTCGGCAGCGACAGTGTGAAGATCAATATCGAGCAAATCTTCAAGCTCATTTCTCCCACCACTGAAGTTAAAACGATTTAAAGGACGAAGTGATGCAAATCTATGCCCCTAATGCATTGCCTCTGGTCAACTTGGATTACCGTTTGCTGTTGCCCTTGGTAGGGCAAGCCAATGCGGCCTTGGCGCGATACGATGGATTGTTGCAAGGCATACCCAATCCTGCTGTGATGCTCTCGCCGCTCACGACCCAAGAAGCTGTACTGTCTTCCAAAATTGAAGGCACGCAGGCTACGGTGGATGAAGTGCTGGAGCAGGAAGCCGGCCTGCTGAAAGGGGGCGAAAAGTTTCAGGATATTCAGGAAATTTCCAATTACCGGAAGGCACTTTTTTCAGCGCGTGAGTATTTGAAGGACTACCCCATTCGGCTAGGCTTTGTGCGGGAGTTGCATCGCCTGCTAATGAACAGTGTGCGTGGGCAAGACAAAACTCCCGGGGAATTTCGCCTGGAACAGAACTGGATTGGCAAGCATGGCTGCACGATTGAGGAGGCCAGCTTTGTACCACCCAACCCCATGCAGCTACCTGACCACTTGCAGGCATGGGAGCGCTACCTGAACAGCGATGATGTAGATTTCTTGCTGCAAACCGCAGTGGTTCACGCGCAGTTCGAGCTGCTGCACCCGATCAAGGACGGCAATGGCCGGATTGGCCGCATTTTGATTCCCTTGTTTTTGTATCAGAAGCGTGCCTTGTCGCAGCCTATGTTCTACCTGTCCGAGTATTTGGAGTCCCATCGGGAAGAGTATTACCAGAGGCTGAAGGCGGTTTCCGCCGAAGGAGACTGGAACGGCTGGATTGCTTTTTTCTTGCAGGCCATCGTGACGCAGGCTGCTCAGAACAGTGTTCGTGTGACGGCTATTCAGGCGTTGTATGAGGAGATGAAGCTGGCCATTCAAGCGGCCACGCATTCGCAATACACGGTGCATGTGCTGGATGCCATCTTTAGCAAGCCTGTCTTTCGCTCGTCCGATCTCGCCCAGCAACTGCTTCAGGAGTTTGGCATTCATGAGAAGACGACGCCCGGGCTTCTGCGGCAGATGAAAGATGCGGGAATCCTGCGGGAACTGCAACCCGGAAGTGGTCGACGCCCGGCCACACTGTGCTTCCCCCGGCTAGTCAACCTAGCTGAAGGTCGGGAGGTGCTTTGATATGGTTGTGGAGCCTGGATGCGAATCAAGCGTGATTGCGGAGTCTGTTTTACATATTAGACTCCTCAATGCGGTTTGCGGAGTTTGGAGACTCTCTAACGGCACAGCGGGGGACGGAGCCGTGAAGAGAAAAATTAAGAATAAAGAGAGTAAATGCCAAAAATAAATTTTGCTAATTTACTGTTTAATAAATAAGTTATAAATTTCAGCCGAAGAGAAATGAAATTAAAATTCAAGAAGCAGCAATACCAGACCAACGCCGTGGAGTCAGTGGCGGATTGTTTTGCTGGGCAACCAAACAGCACAGGCATTAAATATCGGATCGACCCCGGAAAAGTGGCCACAGGTGTGCCGCAACAGCGAACCATTCACGAAGAGGATGGTTTCAAAAACGGGGACATCGCGCTAACGCAATC
>CAJCCF010000291.1 GCA_903960845.1 uncultured Verrucomicrobiota bacterium
CGATAGCTACCGCCTCCGTTGGCTCGAGGTGCCCTATGAAGCGGGCGAACTCAAGGCCGTCGCCTATCAAAGCGGCAAGAAACTCGGTGAGGCCGTCGTCAAGACAGCCGGTGCAGGCGCAAAACTGAAACTCACCGCCGACCGTAGCCAACTCAAAGCCGATGGCATGGATCTGAGCTATGTCACCGTCGAAATGACCGATCAAGACGGGAATTTGTGCCCGCTGGCCATGGACAAGCTGACCTTCACCGTCGAGGGGTCCGCCCGCCTGAGCGGGGTGGACAATGGCAATCAGATGGGCCACGACTCCTTCACCGACTCCACCCACCCGCTATTTTACGGAAAAGCCGTCGCGGTCCTGCGTAGCATTCCTGGGAAATCCGGAGAGGCCGTCCTGAATGTCAAGACCGACGGCGGAATCGAGGAAGCGGTGACGCTCAAGTTTGAGTGTGAAATTTTCTGACAAGGTAAGCCCAATGAAACCATGAAAAAGATAGCACTACTCCTCGGTCTTGTGGCAAACGCCATGGCCGCCGAACCGATGCCGCCTTTTGTTTATCCGGGCACTGTTCCCGCTTCGAGTTGGTCGGCGAAGTGGATCGGGGTGAAGCCGGCTGCTGATGCCAAAAAGCAAAACCTCTGGACCGCCTACCGGAAGGAATTCGACCTCGCCGCGAAGCCGGAAAAAGCCGTCGCGCGCATTGCAGTCGATTCGAAATACTGGCTCTGGGTCAATGGCGTGTTGGCCGTGCGCGAGGGCGCGTTGAAACGCGGGCCGACTCCGACGGATACCTTTTTCGATGAGGTCGATCTGGCGCCGCATTTGAAGGAGGGGAAAAACACTGTTGCGATCCTCGTGTGGTATTTCGGCAAGCAAGGGTTCAGCCACAAGAGCAGCGGCAAAAGCGGGCTGTTGTTTCAGATGGAAGCCGGTTCGGAGAAATTGGTGAGCGATTCGTCGTGGCGCGCGGTGGTGCATCCGGCCTACGGCGACACCGAGGCCCCGCACCCAAATAAGAGGCTGCCCGAATCCAACATCCGCTACAATGCGGGCAAGGAATTCGCGGGCTGGGAAAGGCCCGGCTTCGACGCGCCCGCATGGGCTCCGGCCGAGGATTTGGGGACGCCGGACTGCGCTCCGTGGGGGCGGTTGGTCAAACGCCCGATGCCTCTGTGGAAAGACTTCGGCCTCCAGCCCTACACAAATGCCCCTGCGCTTCCCACCGTCTCGGATGGGCAATTGATCAAAGGAAAGCTCCCCTACAACGCGCAGATCACCCCGTATTTGAAAATCGATGCGAAGGCGGGCCAGACGATCAAAATCCAAATGGACAACTACCGCGGCGGCAGCGAGCCGAATGTGCGAGCCGAGTATGTGACCCGCGACGGCGAGCAGGAGTTCGAGTTCCCCGGTTGGATGAATGGCCACGAGGTTCACTACGAAGTCCCAGTAGGCATCAAGGTTCTCGATCTCAAATACCGCGAGACCGGATTCGACACCGAGTTCGCTGGGGAATTTTC
>CAJCCF010000292.1 GCA_903960845.1 uncultured Verrucomicrobiota bacterium
ATCGCGCTTGGAGATCATGCCTTCAATGAGATCCGTTTTGCCTTCAGTGAAGAACTTGATGGCGTTGGCGGTGGTGATTTCCTTTTTGCAGAGGATTCGCGGGATGCTGCCATTGCAGGCTTTGCTGTCCTTGGCGGCGATGTTGCAGATGAATCGGTCCGGCGTTTCGTAGATCTGGCCGTTCTTCTTTTTCTTGGCGCAGACAGGGCAGGGGCAGATCGGGGTGGCGGCGTCAAAATCAAAGGGTGGCGGCGCATCGGGGTCATTGGCGCCACCGGCAAAAACAAAGGCGGTTTTGCCATCGTCTTTGATTTCGATGCCCGCAGTGAATTCCTTGCCCAGACGGCTGCGGAAGCCTTCCATGGGAGCCAGGAAACGCTTCTCCAGAAGCTCGCGCATTTGATGTTCCGGCAGTTCTTTTCCGGCGATGACCTTGTAGACGCGGACTTTGCACTCAGGGTTTTTGCAGGAGAGATGATCTTCCGTCTGCTTGAAGCCGGAGTGCCCGCAGAGGCCGCATTTGGCCTCGAAATCAGGATACACACGATCCTTGGCGACCTTCTGATAGGCGCGCGTCTTCTCCACCACCTCTGAGGTGAGCTGGCGGATGTCCCGCATGAAGATTTTACGGTCGAGCTTGGCGTGCTCCATCTGGCGGAGCTTGTGCTCCCACTGGCCGGTGAGCTCTGGAGAACTCAGGGTTTCGATGCCGATCTTGCTGATCTGGTCGATGAGTGAGAGGCCTTTGGCCGTGACGGCCATTTCGCGTCCGGTGCGCTCGATGTACTTGTCACTGATGAGCCCTTCAATGACCGCTGCGCGGGTGGCTGGTGTGCCGAGGCCGCGTTCACTCATGGCTTCAGCGAGCTCTTCGTCCTCGACCAGTTTGCCTGCGCCTTCCATGATGGAAAGCAGGGTTGCTTCCGTGAAGCGTGCGGGTGGTTTGGTCTGCATTTCGGCAGCCTCCATGTCCACGGCTTTGGCGCTGTCGCCATCTTTGGCCTGCACCAGCAGCTTGGCATTGCTCTCACCTTCAGAGGCGGCTTCCTCGGCGGCTTTTTTGCCATACACGGTCAACCATCCGGTGGATACGAGCACCTTGCCCTCACTTTTAAAAGCATCCTGATCCACGCGGGTGATGCGTGTCGTTACTTCAAACTCGGCGGGTGGGAAAAACACGGCGACAAAGCGCCTGGAAACCATGTCGAACAGCTTCTGCTCGGCCTCAGGCAGTTCCTTTGGCGGGATCAGACCGGTTGGGATGATGGCAAAGTGATCGCTGACTTTGGTCGTGTCGAATACGCGCTTCGTGGGGCGCACCCATTTGTTATCCAGAGCGGTCGCCGCGTGAGTGGCGAGATCCTGGGGCAGAGCGTCATGCTTCCGGTTGTCGTGACTGGCGAAGGTCTTGAGCGTGTCCACCACGGTGCCGAGGTAATCCTCGGGCAGGAAGCGGGAGTCCGTTCGTGGATAGGTCAGGACTTTGAATTTTTCATACAGAGCCTGCGCGATTTGCAGCGTGCGGCGGGCGGAGAAACCGAAGCGGTTGCTGGCTTCGCGCTGCAGGCTGGTCAGGTCATAGAGCAACGGGGCGATCTGTTTGGTCGGCCTGGTCTGCTGCTCGATTTTACCAAGCTTGCCAAGGCAACGCGCGGCGATGGCCTGAGCCTTTTCAGCATCCCACAAACGCTCCGCCTTTTTGTGCTCGTCGGTCTCGTCTTTCTTGAAGGATTCATCAAACCAGCGTCCCTCATAGGAACCGGCAGGGACCTCAAAGAGGCCGTGCACTTCATAATAGGTGCGCGATACAAAGGATTGAATCTCCAGCTCGCGTTTGGCCAGGATGGTCAGGGTCGGGGTCTGCACGCGGCCTGCGGGAGTGAGGCGGAAACCGCCATTGCGGGAGTTCAGTGCGGTCAGGGCGCGTGTGGCATTGATGCCCACCAGCCAGTCGGATTCACTGCGGCATTTTGCCGCATCCGCCAGCGGCTGCATTTCCGCTCCGCTGCGCAGTTTTTGATAGGCATCCAAAATCGCACCCTGGGTCATGGACTGCATCCAGAGACGCTGCACCGGCTTCTTGATCCCGGCCGCCTCGACGATGTAACGGAAGATCAATTCACCCTCACGCCCGGCATCGCAGGCATTGATGATGCGGTCCACATCCGGGCGCTTCATGAGCTTTTTCAGCAGCTTGAAACGGTCCGCGCTGTCCTCGATGGGTTTCAGTTCGAACTCCTCGGGCATGATCGGCAGACTGGTCCAACCCCAGCCGATTTTTTTGCCATTCACCTCCGGCATGGCGAGCTCGATCAGGTGACCGACGGCACTGGAGATGACGTGCGTTTCATTTTCATAATAGTCCTTCTCCTTGGTGAACGGCTTCATCCCCGGCGCCTTCGCCAAAGCACGGGCGAGATCGGCTGCAACACTGGGCTTTTCAGCAATGATAAGGGCTTTTGGCATGATTTGTCAGGAGGGGGAAAGGGGCCATCTAGGGCATCCATTCCGACCCGATGTCAATCTTTTCGACAAAAGCTGCCATCGCCGCAGAGCCGGATTGACGGCTTTCAGCGGGCTCTTGCCTGTCTCGGTTCCGGGATGCGCATGACCAGCAGCATGGAGATCAAAGCGCAGCCGCCAGCCATCCACGCCACGGCATCGAAAGAGCCGGTGATGCGATACACCTGACCACTGAGAAATGTTGCCAGCAGCAGGGAGAAGACATTGAAGAAACCCAGGATCGCCTGCAGCGTCGAGCGTCGTTCCGGCGGGCATAATTCGGCAGCGAGCGTGAGATCACCCACCCGGTCCAGAAACAGCCCGAAGCCCAGTACAAAATAGGCGATGCTGAATCCGGCGAAGGTTTCATTGAAAGTGACCCAAACGCACAGAGCCAGGCAAACGACACGCGCGCTTTGCAGCAGGACTTTACCACCGCTCGCGTAACCAACGTAACCCGCGAGCAGGCTGCCGAGGACGGTGCCAGCGGCCTGCCAGGTGACAAAGTGCCCCTCATCCGCCTCCGGTCGGCCCGTCACTTGCAGGGCGTGAATGGTGAGGAACGAGACCAGCATCAGAAAGCCTGTCCCGAAGAACCGCGCCAGAACCAGTTTGACGAGATGACGCTCGTTGAAAAACAGGGCGGGCAGTTCAGCCAGATAGTGTTTGTAGGGAACCACTGAACGTGGTTTCACATGATGTCCAAGCGACTCACAGATGGGCAATTGCGTCAACCAGGAGAGGAACAGCAGGGCAAATGCCGCCAAGTGCAGCCAGGCGTACCCCTGACGTCCTGGAATGAGCGTCAGCACCTTGTGAATCACCGTGCCGGCACCGATCGCGATGATCGCCTGCAAAATGTACCGTGCGGACCAACCTGCGGCCCGGGCCCGCTCCGGTACCATTCGCGTCACCATCTCCATCCAGGCCACCACGGCGACTCCGCCGATGAGACCCGAGATCACCGGTGTCAGCACCACCAGCGGCAGCAACCAGCCATCCAGATTTTCCACGAACATTAAAATGAGGCCCGTCACCAGATAGGGCAGTCGCTGCAGCAGCCCAAAGGCAAGCACCCATGGTTTGAAGCGGTGCAACCGCTCCACCAATGGAGCGATGAACAGTCCCGCACAGGCAAAGGCCGCCGGCAGCAACACCGGCATCACCGCGATCACCCAGGGCTTGCCGCCCAGTGTCTGCACCATTTTTGGCAGCACGCTTTCAGGTGCCAGAAATGCCGTGCCGCCCATGTACAGGCCACCTTCAAGCACATGGCACACGAAATTTCTCCGCACGTGGTGTGCGTTTCGATGTGCATGGGTGGCAGCGTCAGGCATGAGGTGTCACGGCATCTTGCACCCGCAGTTGCCCGAATCGGACAGGGCACGGCAATCATGAAGCAGCACCAGGGCTGTCAGCTGGGAATCAATCATATCGGCGGAGACTTGGACGGGGCAGGGGAGAGCGTCAACGGAGGACTCGCGGCGCTCTTTCGCCATGGCAAGGGAAGAGAACGTTGCCCGGAATGGCTTTAGTCATGGATCGTCTACTTGCGGCATTTCCCGAACCAATGACACCGCTGCTGCGAGCAAACTCGGAGATCAGTCCTGCCCTCGTGGGTCGGCCTTTTTCACCAATCCATTAGGAAATGGACTGGGTGACGGTTTGTCACCTGCCTGCAAATGTGCTTGTTGCAGGCCTTTTTTTCTTTGCAAGGCATTCGGGCCGCCCCTATAAACTCGCCCCTCTGCGCCGGGTTTCGCTGGCGTCACTTCTTTCCACTCAAAAATAACCATCCGCTATCATGGGCCGCATCTACAACAACATCGTCGAAACAGTGGGTAAAACGCCGCTGGTGAAACTCAACAAGGTGACCGCAGGTCTCAATGCCACGATTGCCCTCAAATGTGAATTCTTCAATCCACTGGGCAGCGTCAAGGATCGTATCGGCATGGCCATGATCGAAGACGCTGAGGCACGCGGAGTTTTGACGAAGGACACTGTCATCATTGAGCCGACGAGCGGCAATACCGGCATTGCCCTTGCTTTTGTGGCGGCTGCCAAGGGTTACAAATTGATCCTCACCATGCCTGAAACCATGAGCACGGAGCGCCGCACACTGCTGGCCCTGCTCGGAGCTGATCTCGTGCTCACCCCGGGTGCCCAGGGCATGAAGGGGGCGATCGCCAAGGCTGAAGAACTGGTCAAAGCCACGCCTCATGCATGGATGCCACAGCAATTTGAAAATCCGGCCAATCCGGCCATTCACATGAAGACCACCGCCGAAGAAATCTGGGCGGATACCGATGGCGCGGTGGACATCCTCGTCGCTGCGGTCGGCACTGGCGGTACCATCACGGGTTGCTGTGAAGTGTTGAAGCCCCGCAAGCCAAGTTTCCAGGCCATTGCCGTCGAGCCTGAGGCTTCACCCGTCATCAATCAGACTCTTGCCGGTGAACCCGTGCAGCCCGGCCCGCACAAAATTCAGGGAACCGGCGCCGGGTTCGTGCCGAAGAATCTGCACCTCAAGGACGCTGCCGGGAATGCGCAGATCGTCGAGTGCGTTAAGGTCAGCAACGATGATGCCTTTGCGATGGCACGCCGCCTTGCTGCCGAGGAGGGCCTGCTTGTTGGCATCAGCACAGGCGCCAATGTCGTCGCTGCCATCCGGGTCGCCCAGCGGCCTGAGAACGCCGGCAAACTGATCGTCACGATCGCCTGCTCCACTGGCGAGCGTTATCTTTCCACCGCGTTGGCTGATGAAGCCCGGGCCAAGGTGGGAGCCTAACCAATTCGAATTCCATTCAACCATCCCCGCCTCGCATGTCGCACACTCACACGCCAGCCCTCGATCCAACTCCCGCCTGGGAAAAGTTTTTGGACAAAAACTTCAAAACCCTGCTCCGCCTGTTCATCGTGCTCATCATAGCACTGGGCATCTACGGGCTGTTGCAGTACATGAAGCGGGCCGAGGCCGTGAAAGCGGGTGAAGCATACACTTCAGCCAAGACGGTGGAAGATCTGGATCTGGTGATTCATGAGCATGGTGGCAGTCTTGCCGCCGGAAATGCACTCTTGAAGAAGGCCGACTTGCTCTGGGAACAGAACAAGAAAACTTCTTCCGTGGATGCTCTGCAGGAGTTCGCTGGCAAATACAAAAATCATCCGCTCCAGCCCCACGCGCTTCTGGCGCTCGGCTCCAAGCTCGAATCGATCGGCAAAGCCGGCGACGCCAAGCCCATCTTTGAGCGCATCGTCAATGAGTTCGGCAAATCGGATGTGGCAGCGCTTGCTGAAGTGCGCTTGGGCGATCTTCTCTGGGCCGCAGGCAAGGAGGCTGAGGCCAAGAAAGTTTATGAGGGTCTCGCTGCCAAATTCCCCGGCTCCGACAATGCCATCCTGACGCAGGGCGAAAACCGCACCCAATGGATCGCGGCTAAACTGCCCACCAAAGAAGTTGATGGGCCACCAAAACCCAAAGTCGATAAGGCCGCTGGTGCACCGAACATTCCCGGCATGCCGAATTTTAACTTGAACGGACCAGGCGGACTCTCGCCTACCGTGTCAGGGCCTGACGGCACTTCACGCGTCGTCAATCTGACACCCGGAGCCAACACCTCCGCGCCGATCAGTATTTCTTCAGGTCCTGCCAAGCCCGCCCCGGCTGCCGGCGCACCAGTTTCGGCTGCGACCCAGCCTGTCGCCATTCCTGCTGTCCCGGCAAAACCGGAGCCAGCCAAGACCGTTCCACCAGCACCTGCCGCACCAGCACCTGCCGCACCAGCACCTGCCGCACCAGCACCTGCCGCACCAGCACCTGCCAAGGCGCCGTGATCTGATTGTTTGTTTGACCGTCTTTTAGAAGCCCCCAAATCGCTGTCGATTTGGGGGCTTTTTGTTTTCCTGCTTTTCTGGCCCGGACGTTTTCATTTCTCTATTTTTGACAATCGGCGGGGAAGGGGCCTGAAGATGAATTCGGCAGCGAACGCTGAAACCGGGAATGCAATGTTGCTGAATTCCTGCTTCGTTTCTCATGGTGATCCGCGATTCGATGCGGTTGGATCGAAGGTCATGCCCTCCGGGAAATCGTGTGAGGCCAATGCAGGACGAGACGAGAGGACTTCACTGGACCTTCATCCAACGCGAGCGAAACGAGCGGTTCTCTTCCATGAGTTGGGCGGCAACGGTGGCGGAGAAACTTTGCAGCCCAGCAACACGGGCAAAGGCGGCAATCTGCTCCTGCCTTTGGTAATAGTCCTGACTGTCGGTGGTTTGGCTGGCAAAGAACTGCGCGGCATCAAGAAGCGTTTGAGGGGACAAACTGTCGAGTGGCAAGGTGATGACACCGCGATCCAGAGTGATCTGAACGGAGTTCAAATTGGCCGCTGTCACTCTGCCCTCCAGCGTGCTTCCATCACGGCGGATAAGGCGTCCGGCATAACCTTTATCAGCGATGTCACGGTAGAACTGTTTCAAAAATGCCTCAGTCTGTTCATAGAGATAGCGTTTCCCCTCCAGTGCGGACTGAACCTCGGCGGAGTCAAAACGCATGCCCTGCAGCATTTCGGTGATGCGGCTGTAGTCGTACCCGTCAACCAGGGATGGTAGGGTGGCAGTGATTTCTTCCCACTGGCTAAGCTCGCGCTGACGATGAAGATTTTCAGCGGTCAAATCCTGTTTGTTTCGATCCACGTAGAGCTGTGTCATGTCGCGCTTGACCTGAGTTTCCCATTTTTCCAGTGTGGTTTTCAGGCTGGCCGAGGCACTTAGTTTTTCCCGGGTTTCTCTCAATCGGGTGAGTGTGGCCCGACATTCTGCCAGGGTGGTCTGCTTGCCCGGCGGTTGCAGTTTCATGGCCAGGCGCATTTCCTCCCCATAGGTGTCAACGATGCGTCCATAGAGCGCCACCCAATCCATGGATGCCGTGGTGGAGAGTGATTTCACTCCGCTGAGATGCTCCTTAAAAAAGCTCATCTCACGTGCACCCAAAAGGGCGTCTCCATAATGCCACTCTGCCAGGCCGTGAATGAGGTAACCAAGGATGGATTCATCCTTGGTGGTGTAACCGAGTTGGTCGAGAGCAGTGCCCAAACCAAGACCGTTGCCCATGCGTGATCCGAGTGTTTTAAAAAATTCTGCCAAGTCCGGGCTTACAAGACTGCCGCCGCTTCCGGTATCTGCACTGATGGCGCGCAACTGTTTCAAGGCATCGTCTTTTTTCCCAATAATGATCGCGCAAAGTGCTGTGTTGAAGCGCGCCCAGTTGAGCGTGG
>CAJCCF010000293.1 GCA_903960845.1 uncultured Verrucomicrobiota bacterium
ATACTGCTTCGCAGAAGGGGTGTATTGCGTCGTGATCAACTGCATCGGGATCGGCTGGCCACTGGCGAGAACGATCTGGCGATTGGGGGAAGCTGAAAACTGGCCTGTAGCCAGGCGGTGTGGATTGGAAGCACCCGTCGGGTAGTTGTAGCCGGCGTCTGTGTAGGAGACCAATTGGTTCGCGCTGTCGAGCCTGCCCGTGATGCTGTAGAAGCTGATGCCGCCGAAGAGGTTGTCCTCAGGATTGCCGTTCACAAAGTTAGGCTCAGTCACAATGACCTCTGGCCTGCCATCACCAGTCAGGTCGTCGAGAATGACGTCGGAGACGAAGGCTGTCTGGGCCGCCTGAGGCTCCCCAAGGGTCTGACTAGGCGTCACCTGAGCCACCTGCATGGCGGCAGTCCCGCGGTTGCCGAGAATTCTCCAGGAGTGCGTGTTGAAACCTGTCAGTCCATTGGGCAACCAGTCATGGATGGTGACAACTGCTTCGGCGCGGCTATCACCCGTGATGTCACCCACGGCGAGCGCGAAAGGAACGCTCGCGTTGCTGCCGATCAAGGTTGGCTGAGGTCTGGCTGCTGGTGTGACATCATCGGCTCCGCCAAAGCTGCCGTCTGTTTTGTTGATGAAAAGAAGCACCTGATGATTCGCTGCATCAATCATCACGGCATCCGCCAATCCGTCTCCGGTGACGTCTCCGAGCTTCACAGGGCCTGCACTGGATGTCGGGTAGGCGGTGGCTTCAGTCGCTGTCAGCAGCAGTGAGTCTGGTTTGTTCACCAGCACCGCGAGCATGGCCACAGGGACCGCCGGACTGGACTCGCCCATACCAGTTACGACGATTTCAGGCAGGTCATCGCCCGTCACATCTCCCACCGTCACATGCGCAATCGTGGACAGCCCCGTGAGCTGAAGGGCATCGACACTCATGAGGGAAAATTGCAGGACGTTGCTGCCGTTTAAGCCGTCATTGTGATACACCGCCAGGGCATCATCGATGACGATGACAAGGTCGGGTCTGCCATCATCATCCAAGTCACCGATGGCGCTGTCTTGAATGCTATCTGCGGCCACATTGAAGCCATTGGAGGAAAAGGTGCCATCAGAGTTTTGGCGGCGCACTTTGACCACGCCGGTGATGCGGTCGAGTTGCAGGATGTCGTCTTTTCCATCGCCATCAAAGTCGGCACCGAACAAGCCTCGGCAGTCGATCTCGTCACCGGAGAGTGGTGATTTGGCGATGATCTTGGCGGAGAGACTGGGGGCCGTGCCGATGGGGATCGGCGCAGCAAAAGTCCGGCGCTGGAGTGGGGAGGCATTGCCAGCGGCATCGAGCGCGCGCACCTCAATGACAATCGAGGTGCAGGTGAAAGTGACCACGAGGGGATCACCATTCTGCCAGGGCTTGTCCACCCATGGAGTGGAGTCGAGAAGGTTCGCCGTGCTGTTGATTTTACTGCGCACCTGAATCTTCTGAATTCCGACATTGTCCCTGGGGTCGAGCAGCAGGTGGAAGGCGTGAGAGGCACCGACTTTTTGTGCCCAAACGAATGGGATGTCGAGTGTGGGCGGTGTGGTGTCAGGCGTCTCCAGAATGGTCACCGAGCTGGTGGCTAGCGTGCCCAGGGTCGCTCCACCGGCAGGACTGCTTAAAGTTAGGGAGAAGTTTTCACCACTATCACTCACGGCGTCGGCAGTGATGGCGACGGATAAGACCTTTGAGGTTTCGCCATCAGCAAAGGTGACCAAAGCATTGGACAGAACACCGAAATCGCTCGCCGTAGCTGTGCCAGCTGCGGAGTTCACGAGTACACTGACAGCTCCACTGCTGCCGTTTGTACGCAGAAGGGTGAGGTTTGCGAGGCCGATTTTTTCGTTGACCGTGATGGCAGCGCTGCTGAAGGCAATGGTTCCTGGCGCGATTGGCGCTGCCAACTCCACGACGCTGGCGACCAGGCCGGTGGAATCTGAATCGAAGCCGTCCGCTCCTTCACCCACAATGAAATCAACCGTGTCACCGACCGTGAGCTCGCGTGTCTGAGTGCTGGATGCTCCATTACCGAGGAAGCCACTGACGGTGCCGGTGAAAAGTTCGACGTTGTTGTGGTAAACACTCACCGCTTTGGAGAGAGTCGCCTCTGTATCAATGTCCGTAAATGTGCCCGAGATCGCATAGCGTCCAGTCTTTGGAGACTTCCAGCGCACGACACTTTGGTGCCCATTACCGGTGGTGGAAGGCTCCATGACGATCTGCTTTGGAGCGTGGTGGATCTCGTGGGCGTAAACTGAGATCACACTGTTGTCAGTGTGATTATGGGCGGTGGCGGAGCCACTAAGAGTGTGCCAGCGATCAATCTCCATGCCAAAGAAAGAGCCCCCAGATGTGAGCCGATCATGCAGCGTGAAATTTGCCGTGTTGATGGCCCCGGAGGGCAGCCAGCCGTAGGTCCACGTGCGGTTTGCCGTCTGTGGAAACAACAGAGAGAACTGGAGCCCGGCATCAAAGCGCGTCTTGCCGCTGGCTGCTGCGAAATGGATGGCGCTGATCTCAGCTAGCGTGAGAGCGCGGTTATACAGACTGAGTTCGTCGATGGCACCTTTGAAGAAACGCCGCGTACCAAAACCTGCGTCATCGTTATGCCGACCGATTCGCACCACATGATTGCCTTCCATGGCGGCTTGAGTGTAGGTGAAGGTGTCGCTCAGTTGTCCGTTCACATAGGTCTTCGCTTGGCCTGTCGTGTAAACGACCGCGACATGGACCCACTCATTCGGCACAAAGGTCACGCCTGGAATGTCTCGGAAATCCGCCTCCACGCCTTGCACGCCAATGTTCAGCTTCGAGCCGTTGGGATAGATATGAACGCCAAATCCGTGGCCACCGAAGTTGACGCGGTCATTGGAGATCACATTCGTCGGCAGCGGATCACTGATGCTGCCTGTCGCATGGGCCTCAGGCTTCACCCAGCCTTCGATAGTGAGCGGCACTTGATTGAGCACGTCGGTTGAAGCCGTGGTGTTCACACTTTGGTCGATACCGTTGAAGCTGAAGGCCCGACCGACCTTGCCCTGCGTATAAGTCTGGCTGCCACTCGCCACCGTGACATGGGTGCCGCCTACAATTTCGCCCACGGCATCTTCTCCTGGCCACCAAGCCATCAGACCAGCGATTAGCGGAACCGCGCTGGACTCTGCTGCCAGCTCGATTTCGGTGAGCTTAAAGTTGCCGCTTGGTGCGGCACGACCGGGGCCATCGGTGGGTAAAGAGGAGTCTTCCATCACTTCGAGACGAATACCGGTGATGCCAGTGAGGGATGTCCGTGCCGTGATGGTGTATGTATCCGTCGCTGGATTGGTGCCGCTGGCGAGGATGGAGAGATCACCCTGTTTGGTGAGAGTCGCCCCATTGGCAGAGATGAAGCTGGAAGGATCGAGAACAGTCCAATTGGCAGTCACGTCCCCGTCAAAGTTAAAGCCGTCGGCGAAGGTGCTGCGATTATCCGTCGTCACGGAAAGTCGAAACCGCCCGATGGTATGATTGAGTGAGGCGTTATTTTGCCAAAGTGTGAAAGTCAGCGTGGTGCCACCGAAGAATCCAACATCAGTCGCCGTTTCAAACACGGCGGTCTCAGCGTTGGTGCTCAAATCAGATCGAGTAATCCCCCAGGCATCATTGCCGGTGGTCGTGCCATTGATGGCACTGGTCGGGGTTCCGCCGGCTTGTGAATTGGTTGCCGTGCCCCTTTGCAGGCTGACCGCTCCAGCTCTGGCCTGACTCAGCGATAAAAGACCAAGTCCCATCAAAACGATAGGTGTGACGTGACGGAAGAAGGAACTTGTACATGGTTTCATGTTGGAAAAAAGTGAGATGTCCTCTTTCCAATACCGGACCGAAGATGATTGTGACGAGAATTCGGCTATCCCCTCCAATGAGTCTCCCGCCTGCAGGCAAGAACCCCGCCTTCCCGACGACCAGTTGGTCGCTGATCCAGCGTGTGCAGAAGGGTAGCGCTGAGGATGCCGCAAAGGCGCTGGAGGAGATTTGCCGCCAGTATTGGTATCCGATTTACGCCTTCGCGCGCAGGTCTGGGTTTGCTCCAGAGGATGCGGAGGACATGGCGCAGACGTTTTTCCAGAACCTGGTGGTGCACGATGCCATCCGTGCGGCTCAGGAGGAAAAGGGTCGGCTGCGCAGCTTCATGCTGACGATGCTCAAGCGCATGATCAGCAAACAGATCCGCCACGATCACGCTGAGAAACGCGGAGGTAGCAGGAAGGACACGCTCTCATGGGACGAACTGACCGCCGAGCAACATTACGCCCTCGAACCAGCGGCGCTGGCCGACGCCGAGGCGCTCTTTGATCGTGCCTGGGCCGAGCGAGTGATCAATCAAGCTGTCGCTGTGCTTCGTGATGAGTTCATCACCGGTAACAACTTGCCGCTGTTTGAAGCCATCCATAATTACCTGCCGTATCGCACCACCGCACCGGCCACGTATTCCGTCATCGCCGTGCTCATGAGCATGAAAGAAGGAGCCATCCGCCAGCAAGTGTCCCGCATGAGAAAGCGCCACGCCACGCTGATCGAAGACCACATCGCCCAGACTGTGGAGGGCGAAGACGAGCGCCGCGAGGAACTGCAATACCTCCTGGCCGTGATGGGCGTGTGAGGCGTCTTGCATTCGTAGGACGAGAGTGGCGTAGCCCGCTCGTCTGTGTGCGATGCGGAATGGCCGAACGCGCTTCAAACAGCCGAGCGGTGCTGCGACCAAGTCCTTTGGCGAAAAGACACGTCACGCGCAGCACACACTCGGCCTACGTGCCGCACTCACTCCCTCGAGAGCACTTGGACCTCCACCTTATTCATCACGGCTCCACGTTTCAAGACGACGGCCCACGGCCCTTGGGTCAAAGTGGAGTCCTCCGTGGTGATGGTGAAGGTGCCATTCAAGGTTGCGGTGAGCGTGCTGCCCACACAACGAAACTCCAGCGTGTGCTCGCCATCACGGGTGATGCCTGTCGGGTACTTTTTCTCGACGAGATTCACCACGGTGTGGTCGGGCATCATGCGGCCGATGTAGAATGAGTCGCCCGTGTCTTCGGCCACATACAGCTCGCGCGCTGAGCCGGTCTTTCGATCCCGCGCGGTGATTTGTATCCCAGCTCCGCGCAAGAGGCCGGTCACACGCGCCGCACCATCCTTCACACCATCAGGAATGATGTTCGTGCCTTTCATCAAGAGGTTGGTCGTGACGCCATCCCCGTCTCTAGCGTAGCCGTCGCTTTTAAATTCGCCCATGGCTAGCCTCGGCCCCAGCCAGTCGGTCCATGCCGCTTCCGGCGCTGTTTTTGCCGCAGGCTTCTCATTAATCATGCCGGGCTGCGTCCCGTCGGAGAGGCCATCGAGAATGGCGTATTCGATGCTGGAGAGAACGCCGCCTTCACCGATCTGAACGGCGATTCCGCCCTCCTTGAGTCGCGCGTCTGTCGCGGTGGCCACCACGATGCCATCTTGCCGCAGGGTGAGGTTCTCTTCGATGGCGCGGAACTCAAATTCGTGACTCGTTTGGCCATCAACAGGCACGGGACTCGCCGTTGAGCCTTGCAACTCCTCTGGAATGGCGCGTGATGCCTCCCAATACCCGATGCCACCATGAATCGTCTTGGTCTGAATGACCCCCTGATAACGCTTCCCTCCTGGAGCGGTGCGCAGCATGATGTGCAGTGGAAAATTCCCCGGCGCTGGAGCCGCTGTCACCTTTACCGCGATGTTTTTGACTGGGTGCCCGATCACGTCTTCCAGCAAGACATAGCTGGTGCACCGATAGCGTCCGCCATCTGGCTTCAAGCCTTTGATGGCAGACAAATCGACGCGCTGCCATTGCAAGGTGGGAGCCTCGTGCATAGACTCACTCACCGGCTTCTCATTGAGCCGCTGGATGCGCAGGTTGCGGTAGGCCACTTCTCCGCCGTTGTTTTGCAGAGCCAGCGCGCCACGGCTACCGACACCAAACTGCGGCTTTCCGGCAAAGGTGGATGCCGCCAGCTTCGCGCGGAAGTCAGCAGAGGCGGCATCGTAGGCGCAGACTTTTTGCCCGTTGATCCAGTGTTCGCGGAGTGAGCCTCTGACGACGAGACGTCCCGTGTTCCATTCTCCGAGCGGCTTGGAAGCATCGCTCAGCGGCTGCACCACACCGAAGAGGCCACCCGAGGGTGTTCTCCCTGCATTGGCCGGATCACACACTTGCAGTTCCGGTGCAGCCAGGGGATCGCCGAGCACATGATAAAACACGCCTCCATTACCACCTGCTCCGACGCGCCATTCGAAATAGAGTTCACAATCACCAAACTCCGCAACCGTCCGCATCGTCGTCCTCGTGGAACTCGTCAGCGCATCAGCCTCCACCCGCCAACTCGACTCGGGCGCAGCACCGTTGTTGGTCTTCCATCCTGAGAAAGTGAGTCCGTCGAAGAGGGCTTCGCTACTGTCGATCGCTGACACGGCAGCCGCCTTGGTGGGCGGCATGGCTGGGGCCAGCACCACGCGGAAACCCACCAGGTGATTCGTGCCCGTTTCCGGGCAGGCATTGCGGAAAGACGCTTTGATGAAGTTAGGCGAGGCTGCACCCCAGTGCGCACCACGGAGGACGCGTTCATTCTTCGCCGTCGTGGACCGGTCCTCGACGTATTCTTCCACGTTGCCCGCCAGATCATGGAGGCCGAGCCGATTGGGCTGAAAGCTGCCCACGGGGGCGATGAAGGCATGACCGTCATCATAGCCATCGATGAACTCCTGCCCGAGGGGGAGGTGCGAATAGACACCCTCAGCCCGGGCCTTTTGGTCGGCCAGATTTCCCGCTCCACGCGGCGGCGGCCAGGCTGTCCCCCACGCGAAGACGTTCGGGAGTAAATCGCCTTTTTGCCGTGGTGGCATGGCCGGGTCTTCTTTCTCACCCAACCCCACCGCGCAGCTCCACTCGTGGTCCATCGGCAGCCGGTAGGCCAGATCCTCACCGATGAGTCTGACAGCGCGGTCCTTCTGAGTCAGCCACTCGGCGAATGCCTTTGCATCGAGCCACGAGACATAAACGGCCGGCTCAGTGCCGACCACCTGCGGCCAGCGAAAGCTCGGATGCGGAGGCTGTGTGGGGCCGCGCCACTCGCGTTTGGCATCCTTCACAAACTCTTCATAATCCTGAACCCGCGTCTCCCAGACACTGAAGAGCACGCGCTGCTTGCCAGTCGTCCCGCCCGTGATCGGCACGGGTAGGAATTTCATACCGAGGCTGTTCACAAAAGGCGCGTCCTTCGTGGCTGACTCCGGCGTGGAGGTCACCCTGCCGCCGCCGGCTGCCGCCGGCTCAGTCTTCCTCATCACCAGCAGCAGGCTCGCTCCCAAAGCTACAGCCGCGCCGAACGCCATCGCAAGCCTTGCCACGCTTCTCCGTGGTGGTGGCAGTCCGGCTGTCTTGTTCTGCGTCTCGACGACATCGGTCTTTGCCGTGCCAGAGATCACCTCCAGATCATCGCGCATCTCGTTCGCACTCTGGTAGCGATCCTCCGGCTTCGGCTCCAGCGCCTTGCAGATGATGGCGTCAAAACGCTCGTCAATCTCCGGCAGCAACTGAGATGGCAGCTTAAACATCCCATGCGGCAGCTCGCCCGTGAGCATCTGATAAATCGCGACACCCAGTGAAAACAAGTCCGCCCGATGATCCACCGACGCAGCCGCGCGCCGACACTCGGGCGCCATGAAGTCCGCCGTGCCCAGTGACGTGCCGGTGCGCGTCAGCAAGCCCGACGCCAAAGGTTCATCCAACCGCGCGAGTCCAAAATCCGCCACCTTCGCCTTGCCTTGCGCATCGAGCAGAATGTTTGCTGGTTTGATGTCACGGTGGATCACACCGTTGCCATGCAGATAGCCAAGTGCCTCACAGACCTGCATGGCGATGAGCCGCACCTCAGCCTGCGGCAGCGGTGCACGATCCGCGATCTCATGCGCCAGATCCTGCCCCTCGACATGCTCCATCACAAAGTAAAGTAACCCGCCCGCCGTCTCCCCCGCATCATGCACATTGACGATTCCAGTGTGACTCAGCCGCGCCATCGCAAAGGCTTCGTTCTTGAAACGCTCCGCGAATTTTAGCTCATCATCCGCCGCATCCACCGGCAAAACCTTGATCGCCACCAGCCGCTTCAGCGACTTCTGTCGCGCCCGATAAACCGCTCCCATGCCGCCACGACCGATCAACTCCAGCACCTCATACTGCGGCATCTGAGACTGCAACTCCTCGACGCTCGGAGCCTGCCACTGGCCAGACGAAGTCGAAGATGATGGGCGCAGTGCTTCTGAAGACATAGATCGTTACTCTCATAAAGCTCGCGGGGCAGACAAAGTCCACGCAAATAGCCACGCACAGGCTGGACAGTGTGAGCACGCGCTCTAAATGGCACTGCACATGATTTGGAAAGCACGCCAGCACCGCATCGAGTTCCCGCGCCGCCCTTTGGTGATGGGGATCGTGAACATCAATGACGATTCGTTTTGTGGCGATGGCACGCTGGACCCGACGGCGGCGCTGGCGCAGGCGGAGCAGCAGCTTCGGGATGGCGCGGACATCATCGACATCGGCGCGGAGAGCGCGCGGACAAACCGGGAGGCGATCAGTGTGAGCGAGGAGATCGACCGGCTGATGCCGTTCCTGGCGAAGTGGCCGGAGCTGAGGGCGCATCACAATTCACCGCTGCTTTCGATCAACACCTGGCGCAGCGATGTCATCGCCGCAGTCCTGCCGGAAGGCGGGGACATCATCAATGACATCAGCGGATTGCCGGATGCGTTCAATGCGAAGCTCTGTGCCGAGCACAACGCGAGCCTGCTGATCATGCACAGCGTGGGTGTACCGAAAGTGCCGCACACGCATGTGAAATATGAGAGCATCATGGACACGCTTGAGCACTTCTTTAAGCAGAAGCTCGTCATGGCTGAAAGTGTGGGGCTGCCGCGCGAGAACATCATCCTCG
>CAJCCF010000294.1 GCA_903960845.1 uncultured Verrucomicrobiota bacterium
ATCTGCTGATACATGGTGGTGTTGTAGGGCACCTCCATCTGATAGATCGTGACCGCGTCAGGACCGAGGGCGATGCCCTTGGCCACGGTGTCTTTCCAGTTCGCCTCGGTCTCATTCATCATGCCGGAGATGAGGTCGATATTGATGTGCTCAAAACCGAGCGTGCGGGCGAAATGGTAAGCCTTGTCAATCTCGCCGCTGCGGTGCGCGCGTCCGTTGGTTTCCAGGATGTGATCGTCAAAGTTCTCCACCCCAAGGCTCAGGCGCGTGACACCGACTTCGCGGATGCCGGTGAGCTTTGTCTCATTCAGCGTTCCCGGCTCGGCTTCAAAGGCGACCTCTGCCGCGCCATCCCAGCTCACGAGATCCTTCATCCGGCTCGTCAGATCCTTGAGCTGAGGCACACTCAAATAGCTCGGAGTCCCACCGCCAAAATAGACGAAATGCGCCTTACGACCCGCCAGGTAAGGCTGCCTGGCAAAGCTCTCCATCTCGCGCATGCCCGCGTCGATGTAGGCCTTGATCTCACTCGCGTTCTTATCCGTGTAGACCTTGAAGTAACAGAAGTGGCAGCGCTTCCGGCAGAAAGGGATGTGAAAATACACGCCCAGCGGAGTGTCGGCGGGAGCGGGCGTTTGAAGCACGGCCTCGACGACGGGCACCTGATCCGGTTTCCAAAAGGAAAACGGCGGGTAATTCGAAACGAAATAGTTTCCAGCTTCGGTCTGCTCGACCTTTTTTTCGTTGGCTGGTGGGGGGACTTCCAGGGGGGTGGACATGACAATAAGAGCAACGTGCCTCCCACTCTAGTCATGCATAAAAAATCCGCCAGCAGGGATGTGAACAGGAATTACTTTCCGAGCAAAAACGCCAGCAGGTCGGCCATCTGCTCCTTCGTGATGGCGGCTTCGAGGCCGACAGGCATGAGGGTGCGGTCGAGGGATTTCATGTCCTTGATGGCACTGCGCTGAAGGGTTTCCTTGGTTCCGCCCATCATGGCGAGGACAACGGTGTCAGCTGTTTCTGCCTGAATGAGGCCACTGAGACTGCGCCCATCTTTGGTATCAATCTGATAGGCGCTCCACCGGGCTTCGAACATGCGGTTGGGATCAAGGATGTCGGAGAGCAATCCTTCCGGCGGCTTCACTTTCACGTCGGAGAGCGGCGGACCGACATCGACACCCATCGTGCCGTGCTTGTGGCAGGTGATGCAGATGGTGGAGAATACCTGCTGCCCCTTTTTGGAGTCGCCGTGCATGGTGGTGGCAGCCATGTATTTTTTGACGACAGCGGCGCGGTCGCTGCTGGCTTCGCCAAAGAGTTTCTTCGCGAGTTCGGCCATCTCACCTTTGCCGCGCTGATAGCTCCAGCGTTTCTCGACATCGACCCAGGCGGTGGGGAACTCGCCCTTCTCCATGCGCTTGAAGAGTTCGAGCGCGGTGGTGCCGTTGCTGGTGAGGATGGTCACGAGGTCTCGTTTCAGCGCAGGACCGGCTTTCGGCAGCAGTTCGTAAATGAGCGGCGAGGTGCTGGTGGCGGCGAATTTCTTCAGCAAGGCCACAGCGGCGGTGGTGAGTTCGGCAGGTTGGTTGCTGGTGAGCAGGTTTTTCATCACCGGCTCGACGGCAGCCCATTTCCGTGAGGAAAGCAGCGGCAGCACGGCGAGGCGCTGATCGAGTGGCGCTTTCGAGTCGGCGATGATGGCGTCGATCTTCGACTGCAACGCAGCGATTTCCCTGGCGGCGTCTTCGTGACCTTTCGGCAGTCGGGCCAGGCCTTGGAGCAAGGCCGGCTTCCACCAGAGGAGCTGGCCGGGTTGTTTTTGCAGGAGGGAGAGCGCAGCCTTCACATCGGCTGCCTCAGCATCAGCAAGTGCGCCCGCGGCGAAGCTGCGCACGGTGTTGCTGCGGTCTTCGGAGAAGGTGCTGAAGAAACTTTCGCCGAGAAGACTGAGGATGTGCCCCATCTTTTTGCTGGCGACTGAGGCGACCATTTTCGACATCCATGAATCATCGGCATGTTTGGTTAGAATCTGTGCGAGTTCTTTGGCATCGGTGATGCCAGGCACTTTCAGGAAGAGGGCGCGGTCGGGATGCTCGGCGGGCACTTTCCCCCATCCGAATTCAGGAATGGCGTGGTATCTGCCCGGCGTTTTGGTGATCAACTTCTTCGTGCCCTTCGGCACCACACGCCAGATGCGACCATGGTTTTCGCCCTGCCTCATGTCATGTGTTTTAACAAACTCTTCGGGGAAGAAACGGGCGTGGTCGATCCAGCGGCGGTAGATGTCGCAGATGTAGATGGCGCCGTCGGGACCGGTGGTGAAATTGACGGGGCGGCACCATTCGTCGGAACTGCGGAAGAACTCCGTTCGGTCGCCGGTGCGTGTTGCTTTCAGGCTCGCTCCGTTCGGCTCGACTTTGTAGCGCGTGACAAGCTGGCCGGTGGGATCGGGAACAAAGACGTTGTTGCGCAGTTCGGGCATGAGCTGACCGCGATACACGCCGAGGCCGGAGCAGGCGGTGTTGGTGCCGGCGTGGGCATCCGCGGTGGTGTGGGTGATTTGCAGCGGATAAACGCGGGTCTCAGCACCGGGCGTGGCGATGTCCTCATGCACCTGTGTGATGCCGGCATGTGGATTGCGCAGCATGGCCTCGTAAGGCATGACGGTGAACATGAGGGGGTTGCGGTTCGAGCAGTAGAAATGGTGGCCCCAATCGTCGAATGCGCCGCCATACTGACCTTTGCCACCGGTGGGCGTGACCTTGCCGGTGCGGGGATCCCATTTGAAATTGCTGCCGGGGATGTTGACGATGTCAGCTGGCTTGTCGGCCGGATAGATCTCGCGTGCATCAAGGCCGTTGTTGAAGTGGACGCAACCGTCGATCCCCCAGCGCGGAGCACTGACCTGGAGTTGAGCGTGCTTGGGATTGAAGCCGTTGATGAGCGGTTTGATTTCATCAGCCTTGCCGTCGCCATTGGTGTCCTTCAGAAAAAGAACCTGCGAGCGGGTGGTGGCGATCAGTCCGCCATTGTATGGGAGGAGTCCCTGCACGTTGTCCATGTGATCGGCAAAAGTGACAGCCTTGTCCATGCGTCCGTCCCCATTTTCATCCGTGAGCAACTGGATGCGTGAGAGCCAGGGATCACCGGGTTTTGGCGGACCGAGCGGGTAGTCACGCATGTCGGCGACATACATCCGGCCCTGCACATCCCAGGTGGCCTCGACTGGATCAAGCACAAGCGGCTCAGCGGCGACCAGTTGCACTTCGTAGTTTCCATCGAGCTGGATGCGCTTCATGGACTCCTCCGGTGAGAGCGGTTTGTCCTGACCATCGCGCACCGCGCCGATGTCGCTGCCGCCGCTGGCCTGAATGGCGCTCCACTTCTCCTTGAAAGTGCCGAGTGGATAAAGCTCGTAACGGCGGACGAGCATCTCCGCACCCTCGGTCTGGAGGAGAAGCTTGCCTTCGCTGGGTTTGCAATCAAAAGCCTCGTTGATGAGTGCTCCGTTAACAAAGTATTGCAGCGTGTCACCCTTGGCGATGACTTCGAGACGGTTCCACTCACCGGACGGCGACTCGACATCGTCGCGACCGCGGAAGCCTTTTTTATCGGCCCAATCGACATCGCGATTGCGCCAGTTGATGCGTCCTTTGGTCACGGTCTGGCGGGGTTCCCCCTTCTTCCAGATTTTCTCCTTGTCACGATCAAGCGCGAACTCGGATGAGAGCGAAGTGGTCAGTTCGGTGCCATCGGCAAGCTTTGGCGAAAGGACAAGAATGTCGCCGATGCCGCCTTCGATCAGTTGGGCTTCGATGCTGGCCATCCAGGTGTCGCTGTAGGCCCCGTGCGGGCCGTAGGCATGGAGGAGGATGCCGTTGTCCATCGCCGAGTGTTCACGCTTGCCCCAGGTTTTGGTGCCCCATTTGAATTCGAGCACGAGGTGGTAGTCACGGAACTTATCCTTCGTGGCGACATAACCGTAGCCGCGCCCGCTGATGTGAAAGGTGCCGTCGGCCGCAAAGGTCCAGATGTCCTTGGGGTCATCGTGAAAATCCATCTTCGGATTCACGTGATGCTCCACAGCACCGGATTTGATGACCTGAAGCAGATCGACTTTCTGCGTGACTGGCTGGGCAGACAAGACAGAGGCGGCGGAGAAGGCCGCCAGGAAGTAATGGAGTGAGCGCATGAGGAGGGTACGGAGAATGTGACATCCCTCTAACGTGAACTCCCCTGCCCTGCGCCCGTGCGAAAGCACCCACTGGTGGTGCTTTTGTGACGGCCTACTTCTGCACGGCTGCAGCGCGAATGAACTTTGCCAGGTCGGTCTTCTGCTTTTTCAGGTCGGGCTGGTTGAGATACATCATGTGACCGGCCGTGTAGTCGTCGTGCGTGATGTTTTTGGTTAGATCGGGATGCATGACGAGATGATTGAAGGTGTAGCGACTGGCGAAGTAGGGGGTGGCCATGTCGAAGTAACCGCTGGAGACGTGCACTTTAAGAAAGGGATTCGTGGTCATGCTCTCGGCCAGTGTCTCGGAGACATCGGCAAAGTGATTTTCAGCGCTCCAATTCCATTTACCGACACTGGCCAGAATGTTGTAGGGGCGGTCATCCTCGAACTTGAGGTCATTGCGCAGGTAGTGGTGAAAGGTGGAGGCAAAGGCGCTGAAGATGGCATCAGCGCTTGGATCGCGCTCGGCGTTGTTACCGAGCGGATCACGCACGGTGCTGGTGTAGCGGCTGTCAAAGCGGCCCACGACGAGACGTTGGTCACGCAGCAACTCGGCATTGAAACGGCCGAGTGAAACGCGGAGGTTTGCGGCATCGACAAAAGCTTCTGACAAGCCGGTGAGACGGGCCATCTGCTTCACGATCGGAGCACGCTGCGGAGCGGGCAGGGCGGCACCGAAGAGCAGCGCACGGTTGTATTCACCACTGGCAAATTTTTCCGCTTCGGCGAGCACCTCAGGCAAAGTCTTCTGCTGCAGATCAGCGGGGAGTTTTTTGTGATACCAGGCGGTGGCGGCAAAACTTGGAAGGTAGAGCACATGCGGAAGATCATTGCCGTCTCCACCCCAGATGGTTTGGAAATTGAGTACGGTGGAGACGAGCATGATGCCGTTGAGGTTCATGCGATGCGTTTCCAGCAACTCACCACTCAGCGCCGCGGCGCGCGTGGTGCCGTAGCTTTCCCCGATCAGGAATTTAGGCGACGGCCAGCGCGAATGTTTGGTGACGTACAGGCGGATGAACTCGCCGATGCTCCTGGCATCTTCATTCAGGCCGTGAAAGTTCTTGGCATCCTCAGGCTTCGCCGCCCGGCTCAGGCCGGTGCTCACGGGATCGATGAACACGAGATCGGTTTCATCAAGCAGGCAGGATTCATTTTCGACGAGTTGATAGGGCGGCGGCACGGCGAAACCATCATCACGGAGCTTCACGCGCTTCGGCCCCAGCAGGCCCATGTGCATCCACACGGAGGAGGAGCCGGGACCGCCGTTGAAGGAAAAAGTCAGGGGTCGTGCGCCGGCATCTGTGACGCCCTTTTTCGTGTAGGCGATGTAAAAGATGTCAGCGGTTGTTTTACCCTCGGCATCCTTGAGTGCGAGTGTGCCAGCCGTGGCGGTGTAATCGATCTTCTGTCCGCCGAGGGTGATGCTGTGCTCGGTCTCCGATTTTTTATCTGCCTTTTCGTCCTTCTTCTCATCCTTCTTCTCTTCTTTTTTATCATCCGCTTTGACTGCGGCACCCTTGCTGTCCTTTGGGTCCTTTTTTTCCTCCTGGGCAGAAAGATGGGAGCTGAGGAGAGTGGTGAGAAGTATGGGCAGAAGGCGGCGCATGGCGCGGATAGTACCAGCAAGAACGCCTCCGTCCATCTGATTGATGAAGGGCCAATCCTGTGTCTATGTGCGGGATGCCCGCCCCGCTTTCCTATCTGCTTGTGGATGGTCACAGCGTCATGCACGCGTGGCCGGAGTTGCGACGTCATCAGGTCATGGCCGGCAAGCGGCATGTGGCGCGCGCCGATTTGCTGCAGCGACTGCGACATTATCAGGACATGAAGGGCGGACAGGTCGTGGTCGTCTTTGATGGCACCCAGGCGCAAATGACGGAGGTGCGTGAAAAAGAGGGGCTTCAAATCATCTACGCAGATTCGGGCAGCAGCGCCGATCACATCCTGGAAAAGATCGCCGCCAAATATGGCAGGCAGCTCCCTGTGCGTGTCGTTTCAGCCGATGTCATGGTGGGGGAGACCGTGATGGCCTTTGGTGCCGACTGGCTCAGCCCCGAAATGCTCAAACTCATGTGCGATGATGCCGAAAAGGACATGCGCGGTCACATCACAAAACTCACTTCCCGCCGTCATCTGCTGGCATGGCTGGGACTTAGTGGAGCCAGTCTGGGGCTGCCGGCATGGGCGAGTCAATCCGGGGCATCGCTGCTGAACTCACGCGCGATTGCAGCCGCCGCACGTTACTCCTCCGAGCGCCGCGGCTACGCCCTGCTCATTCAGCAGCACGGACAGGTGCTGCATGAAAGTTATGCCAACGGTGCCAAGCGCAGCCAGGCGCGGCGCATCTACAGCGGCACCAAAGGCTTTTGGGGATTCGCCGCCATGGCCGCCGTGGAGGATGGCTTGATTTCACTCAATGAAAAAGTGGCCGGCACGATCCATGAATGGCGCGCCGACGACAGGAAAGCCAAAATCACCGTGGAGCATCTCCTCGATTTCACCGGTGGCCTGGAGCGCTGTCAAATCCTCCACGAAGATGGCCTGAAGGATCGCAACCAAATGGCGATTCAGCGCCCGTTGCTGGCCGCACCCGGCAAGTCCTTCATTTATGGGCCTAGCCAGCTTCAAGTCTTCCATGAATTGTTGAAGCGGAAACTCCGCAAGCAAAAGGAAACACCGACCCACTATTTGGAGCGGCGTGTTCTGAGCCCGCTCGGGCTCGGCCCTCAGCGCTATCTTCCGGATGCTATGGGCAATCCACTCATGGACGCAGGTTTCCTGATGACTGTCGGGCAGTGGGCAAGAATCGGTGAATTGCTGCTGAGAAAAGGCGCTCCCGTGCTGAAGCCGGACTCTTTCCACGCCATGCTTGAAGGCTCCGCAGCCAATGCCTCATACAGCTTTGGCTTCTGGAACAACCGCGCCGCCGGCAGGATCAGCCCGCGTGAGATTGATATCGAAAACCAGCTCAATCTGGTCTGGAACAAACAATCATGGAGCCGCGTGTGCATCTGTAAAAAAGCGCCTGCCGACCTGATTGCCTGTATCGGCAGCGGCTATCAGCGCCTGTATGCCATCCCCTCACGCGGCCTTGTCGTTGTGCGGCAGGGACAGAACGCCAACTACTCCGACGGTGAATTTCTGCGAACATTGCTGGGTGGTTAAAATTCCTGGCATAACAAACAAAAAAGAAAGAAAGCGCCCCGGACAAAAAATCCGGAGCGCTTTGAGTTCCCGCCTGTGCCGTCCGAGCTGAGGGCCTCGTATCCCAAGGGCGACGAGGTGGGGGCCCGTGAACAAGGGCGCTGTCTTCCAGTGAAGGCATGACAAGACATCCCAGGTCACAAGCCGCCGGGGTCATAAAAACGGGCCGGGCCACTGACAGCTTGATAAACGAACACTGCAGGAAAGTGGGCGGTGCCAGAACACCCATTCGTGGCATCGCAAAAGGATTTCAAAGAACAATGCAGGTCTGCGAACGCGCTGCAATTAACTGGCACAAGCATACAAAGAACCAACTGAGCAGGCAAGATTGAAAAAAAATACCCTCACGAAAGATCAGCAGCAATCTCCGGCATAAATGCGGTGGCTTTTGCGCGCGCTGGTTTTTCAAGACGTGGATCGCGTCTTCAGAGCTTGATCGGACACCATGACTGAGCCAGTGGATGGCATGAGCGCAGCCTGGCCTCCAGCCTTTCTACCCAGCCTCCGTGACCCAGACGCAACGCCCGGTCATGCGGGCCGCGCGGAACTCCCGCGCGCCGTGCTCAAGCATCTGAACCCGCTTGGCCATGAGCTCACACTCTGGAGCGCCGCCTCATCAAATTTGGTTGGGCGGCTTAACCGGGATCGACTGACACCGGAGCTCAGCACTTTCCTGCGCAGATGGATGCCGGTCAGCGGGCCAGAGATGCCGACCGGAGCCTTCACTGTTCTGCTTGGTGAATCCATTCATGGCTGGCAGATCGCCGCATCATCACTTGCCTGGCTGAATGATCCCGTCTGGACCGCCCTGCTCAGGCTGCCTGCACTGCGCAACGCCTGGATGAATGACCTGCGCGCCAGCCATTTCGATCACCTGCTGAATCTGCTTCCGAGCGCCTGGCTAATGGATGCCACGCCCCTGCCACCGGGGGCCGTCATTCCGGAACTTGAAATGGCTTCCTGGGCTGAGCTTGTGCGCCGTCATGGGCAAGGACACGTCTTTGAGTTGTACCCCCGGGACCAATCCGGTAATGGGCGGATACTCAGCGACGACCAGACGGCCATCGAGTGGCAGGAGGCGCTCAGCGCAGGAGAAAGTATCATCGTCGAGCGTCATTCAGCCAGCACGTGGCTGCTGGCCAGCTACCAACACCAGGGCCATGAGATCCACCTGAGCACGGCCTGGACGAGCCGGGAGGGCATGATTGAGCAGGTGGTCTGAGCCAATGGCGCGCAACTTGCGCAGTAAAAACCACCTTGATAGCAGGGGGGAAAGCATGGCATCATCCATGGCACTGCAATTGCTGTTGCCTTGGGCCAACGATTCATGATCCTCTCACTTTCTTCTTCCCGCCAGCGTTCCCGTCTGTTCATCTCCGGCCGTGTTGCGCCTGTCATGATCGTGCTGCTTGCCCTGGTCATCAGTGCCGCTGTGTTTTTCTTTTTTACCAAGCCGGCCATGGAAAAGAAGGCCAATGAAGCGGTACCAGCTCAAGCAAAGGCAACCAAACCACCGAGCCCGCCGGCAACTCCTGCGCAGACTCCTGCAGCGACGGCCAAGTCCGCACCCGTCACTCCCGTCCCGACTGCGACTGCACCGGCACCAAACTTCGGCTTCGCCCGGCCCTTGGATCTCGGGAAAGAGATGGTTCGCAGCCTGGCCGCAGGCGACTTCTCACGGGTGGGAGGCATGGCGGCAGCCTCAGATCCGACACAGGCGGCCGAGGCAGCCAAGATTTTTGAAAAAATGATGAAGGATCTGGGCGCCAAGCTCGGCAGTGAAGATCAGGTGGAACTGCTGGGCATGGTGGAAAATAAAACACGCGTGGCCATTCCCTTCACCCTGCCCGGGCAGCAGACCCCGATCCGTCTCCAACTCGATTTGGAACGGGATGAACGCATGGGCTGGAAAATCACACGCCTGGAGCTGCCGAAAGAACTCGCCGCAGCCATCCCTGCGAAAGTCTCCACGCCGGTGGCGGCGGCTCCAGCAGCCGGCAAAAGGCCAGCGCCTGCCGCAGATTCGGGGCGGCCTCAGACAGCGACTCCCGCGCCTGCTGCGCCGATGACCAAATCCCTGTTCACGGTGTCTCAAGGCGTGGATGCCCTGACGTTCGGAAGCGACTTTGTGCACGCGCTGCTCAGGCACGATTTTGTCGAGGCTAAAAAGTATGTGGATGAAAAGCGCGTGCCCGCAGAGCGGCTCGCCGGACTCTGCATTGTCTTTGAGGAAGGGCAATACGAGTTCAAGCCGACAAAGCCTCTCATCATCACGGTTGCCAATCCCGAGGTGTCCTGGGTGATCGCCCAGGTGCAGTCCCAGATCCTGCAGCAGTCCACCGAGTTCGGACTGGAATTGCAGCGCAGCGGCACCGATCAGCCATGGCGTGTGGTGGGGCTGAATCTCTCTGACATTCTCAGTTCATTCGCAGCCTCGGCATCAAAGATGGGTGTGCCCTACACGCCGATCGTGAAGAATCCCAAGGGTGGCGAATCGCTGGCGCTCTATTTTGAATACGATCAGGCCACGCTGCATCCGCGCGCCCAGAAACAGCTCGTCATCGTTGCAGGCCTGCTGAGATCCGACCCAAACAAAAAGCTCAACATCGCCGGCTACACCGACGACAAGGGCACGGACGACTACAACATGCAGCTCTCGCGGGCCCGCGCAGAGACCGTGAAGCAGCAACTCGTCGGTCTCGGTGTCCCGGAGACGCAGGTCATCACGACAGCACTCGGCAAGGCTCAGCCGCTCAGTCCGAACCAAAAGGCTGACGGCAGCGATGATCCACAGGGGCGCTCAAAAAACCGGCGTGCCGAGATTTTCCTGGATTTCTAGGTTCCGATCGAACCTGCCGATCAATCACTGGGCGCTGTCGCGTGCCTGCTGCTGGCTGGCGGCGTCCAACTTGTTCATCGGATAGGCGATCTCTTGTGCATTGGCGGGCATCCGCAGGATGACGCTGTCACCGTTGAGTCGGACAAAACCCGCCTTGATTTTTTTGCCCTCAAAGTTCGTCCAGGTCATGATGGGGGGCAGATCCTTCTTTGCCAAGCCGGCCACCGGCTTGAGTTTTGGAGCATCCTTGACCAGGCTTGCCCCTTCCGTGATCCACTCACGCACTTTTTCAATCTGGCTGTCGGTGAGACTTTCTTTGGGCGGCATGTGCGCCTCGTGATTGGCATCGGAAATGACGATAAACAGGTGACTTTCCGCGGGGCTGCCGGGGACGATGGCTCCCTTGGGATTGATGTCGAGCTTCAGCGTCTCGAGGTCGTCGAAAACGTAACCTGCCTTTTTCTTGCCTGTCTTTTCACTGTGGCATTCGTAACAGTTTTTTTCGAAAATAGGCTGGATGTCTTTCTTGAAGTCCGCAGCCGTGGCGGTGCCAAGGATTGCGAGCAGGAAGGGGAGAGATTTCATAGAAATAGGGGGGGCGCCACATCTAAACGCGGGAACCGGTGGAAGATTAGCCGGGACACCGAAACATCACCAGAAAACTGTTCATGAAAGCCCGGCTGATTCAGCCTCCTCACTCCACCCACAAGCGTCTGGCCTTGCGGCGCAGATGGCGGTCTCCGGGAAGATTGATTTTGGCCGGACCACCCGGACGCAGCATGGACAGAATGTTTTCGATGACATCCGAGTCGATGGCGCCCAGTTTAAGCGTGTGCACAAGCCACGAACGGATGATTCGCGAAAGGATGGCGGAATGCTCAAGGTGCAGCTTTGGAGTGATGATCAGGCTGCCGGTGGAATCAATCATCGACTGAGACTGTTCCATGGCCATCTGCGAAAGAGCCGAGTCGTCGGTTTGAGCATGGCGGCCGAAGCGGGCAATGACGGGGGCAACATCACGACCAAAAACGTCATTGAGCAGCGGCAGCACCTCATGCCGCAAGCGGTTGCGGCGGTACTCCAGCGAGGTGTTGCTGGAATCCTCACGATAGGAAAGCCCGTGCTCGTGAATGTAGGCATCAATGTCTGCCCGCCGCCATTCAAGCAACGGACGATGAATGACAAGACGCCGCCGGCCGGCAGAAAGGGTGGAGGTCTTGGTCATGCCGCCCACTCCACGGAGTGAGGCACCGCGGCACAAGTTGGCCAGGATTGTCTCAGCCTGATCATCCGCATGATGAGCCATGCAGGCGGACCCGGCACGATGTTTGCGCGCCATCTCAAACAGGAAGGCATGCCGCAATTCACGACCTGCCGTCTCCACGGACATCTGGTGCTTTTTGGCATGCGCCGCAGCATCCATCCTGGCGATCTCACACCTCAAGCCATAGCGCGCAGCCAACCGACGAACAAAGACAGCGTCCTGCCCCGAAGCGCGACCACGCAGGCAATGGTTAAGATGGCAGAGAATCAATTCCCGGCACCCGCAGGAAACAAGCCAATGGAGCAAAGCGACCGAATCACGACCGCCTGAAATGGCCAGGAGAACAGGCCCGGGAGGAATAGGCGCTGGCAGCTTGTTGATCATTGGCTGGCGCCATCAACCGAAGAGTGGAAAACAAAGTGGGTGCACCCGGAAGGTGGCACCCACTTCGTGGTTTCAAATCAGGCGGCTTTGTCTTCCGGCTCGATGAGGCCATATTCGCCATCTTTGCGGCGGAACATGATGGCCAGTTTGTGAGTCGTCTGGTTGTGGAAGACGACGAATGGGCTGGCGCTCATCTCGAGGTCCAGGATGGCTTCATCAGGATAAAGCGGACGCACCTTGTAGGCTTCCTTGTGGATGTACGCTGCCTCGAGGTGCTCTTCTTCACTGTGAAGATCATCGGCATGAAAGACTTGCTGCTCCAGAAAACGGATGCTGCCTTCTTTGCGCGGGCGATGGCTCTTGAGCAGGCGTGTTTTGAACTTCCGCATCCGGCGGGCGATTTTGGAGATGGACTCGTCAATCGATGCGTAGATGTCTTCCGTTGTGCTTTTCACTTCGATGACGATGTGATTGGCGCAGAAGAGGATGATTTCAGCGATCTGGCGATTGTGCTCCACATCAAGGACGACCTTGGCCTCAATGATGCGCGGATAATCAAGATGCAGACCCTCGATCTTTTTATGCGCGTAATCGCGAATGGCTTCAGTGACTTCAACATGTCGTCCAGTGACGACGATTGGTAGGTTAACGTTGTGCTTTTGCATGGTGTTTGTCCTCCTGGGTTTGGGGTGATTGGTTGGGGGAAAGGGTTGGGCTACATGGTGAAGTCCTCGCCCAAATACAAGCGGCGAGCTTCCGGATCGTTGACAAGAACATCCTTCGATCCATGGCGTCTCACCTGGCCTTCGTAGATGAGGTAGGCGCGGTCCACAATGTTGAGTGTTTCGCGTACATTGTGATCGGTGATCAGGATGGCGAGACCGGCACCGCGCAACATACGAATAATGTCTTGGATTTCACTGACAGCGATTGGGTCCACTCCGCTGAAAGGTTCATCAAGCATGAGCAATTTAGGCTCGGTGACGAGGCTGCGGGCGATGGTGAGACGGCGTTTCTCGCCTCCGGAAAGAGTGAGGGCAAGATTGTCCGCCACATGGTCGATGCCAAATTTCTCCATCAACTGCTGGCACTGTTCCTCACGCTCTTCCTTGCTGTATGGCTGCGTTTCCATGACCGCGAGGATGTTATCGCGGACACTGAGCCTGCGAAAGATGGACTCCTCCTGCGGCAAATAACCCATGCCAAGGCGGGCACGCTTGAACATGGGCTCATCCGTGGCGTCTTTACCGTCGAAAAACACCTTGCCGCCATTCGGCCGGACAAGCCCGACGATCATGTAAAAGGTGGTGGTCTTCCCTGCCCCATTGGGCCCAAGAAGACCGACAATCTCTCCCTCTTTCACTTCAATATCCACACCATTCACGACAGCACGCCCGTCATAAACTTTCTTCAAACCCTCGGTGTACATCAAGCGCGAGCGGGATGCTGCCCCCCCTTCCGGCTGGCCGGTGAAGCCTGCCGCCTCTTCAGCGGATGGGTTCTCCTCCCAATGCTGGGGGGACAAATCCTGAGTGTCGGTATGTATGGGATGCGCCTCAGCCATGCTGTTTACGGGGCTTTAGGATTGGCTGCGGGCGGCTGCGCTCCTGATGCTGCGTCACTGAGGATGACGGTGCGCGGACGGCCATTGGTGCGCAGTTTGCCGTTTTTTTCAAACACCATGGTCGTGTCCGGTTGGGTGGCGATGTGGAGCACATTTCCACGCTGCACTTGAGGGTAGTCACTCAAGGTGATTTCTCCACTGGCGCCATTGTAGTCGAGGCGGCGGCACTTGCCCTGCTGGACATCTCCCTGCTCACTGCGCTTTTCGATGGTTACCATGGGTCCGCGGGCGATGGCCTTTGAGATGGGAGGGGCGTCCTCCTTCTTCTTGTCGTCACTGAGTATCGAATCACTGGCGGACTTTGGCGCGACCTGCCGGCCAGCCTTCGACTCTTCCTGCTTCGCCATATGAACTTCGAGCTCCTCACACTCAATGTAGAAATCAGGATGACGTGCACGGACATGGCCGGAGTAGATGAAAATGGCGGCTTTCAGATCAAACACCGAACTGTCAGCCTCAATGATGACCGTGGGTGTGGCATTTTTCGGATTGGTCGCAGTGCCACCGCCGCCGATGGGGGCGAGTGCCATTGGTTTGGGCCCTTGTGGTGGTTGATCCCGGATGACTGGCGGCGTTGCCGGCGCAGGTGCGATGGCTGCCGCCGCCCCTTCGGGCTTGCTGAGCAAACTTTGCGCCTGGGGTATGATCGACTGGGCGGCCGCCTTCATGCTTTCGATGGCCTCGGCTTTGCCCTCAGGCGACTGAGCAGCCGCTTTGGCTGCATCCTTGATTCCTGCCGGCAGTTTTAGCAGGAGGTCTTCGGCGGTGCCCTTGGCGCGATCAAGTTCGCCACTGGCCTGTGCTTCCTTCAGTTTTTCGGCCACCTTCTGCAATTGCTTCTTTTGGTCGGATGAAGGTGTGCTCAGGCGGCTGGCGCCCTGCCCCTGAACGGACATGATCATTCCCAGATGGGTGAGCAGTATCAGTGAAAGGGTTCTCATGTCAGTTGTTGCAGGTGGGTCACTTCCCTGATTTGCCAGACAGAGAGCTGGTGTCAAAGATCAATGTGCGGACACGTCCCTTCATGGAGCCGACGGAAGCGTGAGAATCGAAGACCATGGAGTCCCCTGATGTTTCGAAATCCGAGCGTTTCACCACGCTGCGCTCCCCGCTGCGCAGCATTTCATCCTTCATGTGATAAACGGCCCGGATGAGATCTACCCGGATGTTTTGCGCGGGCGCGGCAGCGTAGATTTCAATGCTGATCCTGCCGATCTGAAGACGGTCATCATCGATTCGGGTGAGTGTTTCCGCACGCAATTCAGAAGTTTTACGGCCTTCAGCATTGAAGGAGGGAACAATGACATCCCGGTTCACAAAGCCGGAGGGCACCATTTTGCCAAAGGCGCTCATGCCTTCCTGCGGGGCGCCTGTCTGCGCGATTAGAATGCCAACCGTGGCAAGCAGAATGAAGGCCGTCCAGGCTATGATCGATAGGTGGTTAGGGAAACGATCTCTCATTTCAAAGATCCTCCTGCACGATGGCGTGAATTTTTCTGAGCTGGCTGATGACCTGGGCAATTTCGGAGAGCGGCACTTGATTGGGACCGTCGGAAAAGGCTTTGGCCGGGTTCGGGTGAGTCTCCATGAAAACGCCGTCACATCCGGCAGCCACGGCGGCGCGGGCAAGCACGGGTGCGAGCTTGCCGTCTCCCCCGGTCGTGGTGCCCAGCCCGCCCGGACGCTGCACCGAATGGGTGGCGTCAAAGATGACGCGGTAGCCCAGCTCGCGCATCCAGTAGAGGGAACGCATGTCAGCGACGAGGTTTTGGTAACCAAAGGTGGTGCCGCGCTCAGTGAAGACGAAGTTCTGACAGCCGGTGCTGACGAGTTTTTCAGCGATGTTTTTCACATCCCAGGGAGCCATGAACTGGCCTTTTTTGACATTCACCGCGCGTCCGGTCCCGCCTGCGGTGAGGATGAGGTCCGTCTGGCGGCAAAGGAAGGCGGGGATCTGGAGCAGGTCGATGTGTTCGGCCGCGATTTTGGTCTCCTCGGGCGAGTGGACATCCGTGGTCACAGGAACGCCGAGCTTCCGGCCGATTTTCTCCAGCAACTTGCAACCTTCCTTCACACCAATGCCGCGGTAGGAACTGCCGGCGCTGCGATTGGCCTTGTCGTAGGAAGCTTTAAAAATCCATTTCAAACGCAGACTGTTGGCGATGGCCCCGAGGCGCTCGGCCACGTCCCAGATAAAGTCTTCACTTTCGATGACACAGGGTCCGAGTATGAACAACGGCTCCGTGCCATCCACTGAGACTGAACCGACCTTGACCACCGGGAGGGAAAACATGCGTTGCTGAGAGTTGTTGGCGCAGACCCCACGTCTGCGTTGCAGCAGACTAGCGAGTCTGTTGAACCCTGACAACCAGCAAGACGCCGGAACTTGAATTTCCTTCAGGCTCCCGGGCGCATGACCGGATCCATCAGGGGGTTGGAGCCTTTTCCAGAATGACGCTGCCCGAGAGCTTCGGCATGCTGTTGGCAGCTGTCGTGCCATTTGGCGGCAGTTGGTCGATGAGGAAATAACCAACGCCGTATGTCTCAACAACACGCGGAGCTCCCGTGGCGCTCGTGCGCTCCCGGATGACGGCGCCCTGATAGGCCACGACGCGGGGAATCACCACTGCCGCCAGCGGCGGACGCGGGATGCTGTCGCTGAGTGTGAAACCGCCGGAGAATGCCCCGCTAGTGAGCACTGGTATCAGTGTCGTGCTGGCTGGGTTGCTGGCAGATTTGGCAAGCGGTGTTTTCACAACGCTTTTGAGACCAATGGTCACCGGGATGTTTGGATTGCGCGAAGCAACGACATCCTGTGTGTAAGCAGCCGGGAAAGCGGCACCTCGGACAGGCAGCACACCATCCTCGCTGAAGATCAGTTCAGCGTTTCTCGTCGGATCAGTCGTGGCGGTCAGCCCCATGAACACCGTGCCGGTGGCTGGTGGCGCGATGTAGCGACCACCGACGGCGACAAACGGAACCGGCTGCGTCACCGTGGTCGGCGTGACTCCGGCAGCAGTCAGCGTGGTGCCGAATCCGGAGCGGTAAGTGCGGGCCACGGTCGGAGCAGCACTGTTTGGAGGCCGCACGTGCGTGATGTTACCAAAGATGTCATTGTTCTCGTTCAAGGCGGCAACCTCGATCTGCAGTTCACCGAGGATCGATCCCTTGATCGGCGTGGTATAGAGAGTCTGGAAGATGAAGAACTCGCCGTTAGGCCCGATCCCGTAGGAGCCTGTCAGTGTTTCGCCATCAGCCGTGCGGCCAGAGAGGGTGAATGTGCCGGCGCTGATGACCTTGAAGATACCGTAACCGGCACCCTGTGGTACCTGCGTATCACCAATGAGCGCCGAGCCGCCGGGGAGCATCATGCCAAAAGTGTAGTCGCCGGCATAGGCATCTGCTTTGGCGGACACACCACTGACCACTGCGGCACCCCAGTTATTGCGCCAGCCTTTGAAGGTGGCGGTGTTGGTGCCATCGCTGATCGTGGCGTCAGCCAGAACGGTGGCGGGTGGCAGAGGCAGGGCAGCGGGGGTGATGGTCATTTTGAAGACCAAAGTCAGTGCCGGCAATGTTGCCGTTGCTGGAATTCTGATCGTGTTGGTCTGCACGGCACCCGTCATCGCATCGATCTCCAATGCTGCCCCTGCGAAGCTTCGTGCAGTCGAGATTCCGAGGGTCACCTTGCCACTGACGACTCCCATGGCCGTCACGGTCATTTCAAAACGGCCACCCAGGTTGCCATTCAAAGCTGCATCGCGGCTAATCGGACCGGCATAGTTTCCAGCGAGTCCAAGAGGGAGAGGCTTGATGACAATGGTGGAGGTGATCTTCTCCACACTTGTTCCCATCATGTTGGTAGCTGTTGTCGAGAAGGTGTAGGTTTTGGCGGTCGTTGGACGACCACTAATAATGCCGGTGATCTTGTCCAATGTCAGTCCGGGTGGCAGAGTCCCCACAACAGCGAAGGAAACTGGCGACCGGTTACGCGCGGGATCAACAACGATCCGCTCGGTGTAATAACCGCCAACAATGCCATCCTTGAGAGCCGTTGCCGTTTGATTGATCGGCACGGCATCATAAACACGCACGTCCTGCAAGCAGCCGGCGACCTCGAGACCGTCGGTGCCGGTCACTTTGCAGACATAGAGGCCATCATCTCCGATGACCGCGTTGGCGATCTTCAGTGTGCTTGTGACGGTGCCTGTGGACTCCTCACCGGTGTAGCGCAGGTCAGTCGTCGATATTGCCGTATCGGTAATCAGAGGATCACCATCCATCACCGGCGTGATCACACGCTTGAACCACTTGTAGCGGACACTCGTCTTCGAACCGCGCCCGACATTGGCGGTGAGGGTGATGGATGCGGTACCCACTTTAACGGGAACGATGGTGGTGCTGCTATCCACTACGACAATCTCGGCAGGGCCTGCCACGGGTTTGGTTGTGGTGAGATTTGAGATTTCACAAGTGTAGGTGCCACCCAATGCCAGAGTAACTGGATTGACGGTGAAGGTTGAGCCGGTGGCACCGACCACGTTGACCGCATTGCGCTTCCATTGATAGCGCAGATCCGGCCGCCCGCTTGCGGTGACTGACATGGAAAGAGATTGACCCGCAAGCATGGTCCGGTGCGGCATGACGGTGCTGTTAATGTCAATCACCGGCTTCGAATCAAGAACTGGCAGGGTGACCAGATTGCTTTGGACTGCATTGGTGAAGCTCACCAAATCCGGATCATTGACGGGATTGGTAACCTTCACAAAATAAGTGTCCGGAACCGCCAGAATGGCGCTGTTGGTCACGCTGAGTGTCGCGGCAGTTTTACCCGCCAGGGCGGTGCCATTCTTGAACCATTGATAGCGCAGGGCAGCCTCACCTTGAGCTGTGACACTGAAAATGATGGTTTCACCCAGATACGTCGGATCCGGATTGCGTGTGCGGGTGGCTACCACATTGGACACCGCATCACGCACGGTCAGCGTTGCCGTGTTGCTGGTGACTGAACCGCCGGGATTGGTGAAGCGGCAGATGTAGTCTCCTTGATCCGCTTCCGCGACTTCAACAATGGTGAAGTTGCTGGTGAACTTGTTCTGTGCATTGGCGCTGCCCGTCTCGGTGAAGAGCAGTGTTTCGACGCCACCAACGACCTTGTACCAGCGGGCGGTGTAGGGTCCAGGACCTGTCACTCTCGAACTGAAGGTGGTGGAAATTGGAATACCTGGCAGACTCGGATTCACGAGACGCGAGGTTGGCTGACCTCCCGTTCCACCCACGGTGAAATCACCTGCAGGAATGAGCGGCATGTCATTCACATCCACCAGAACTCCGGCGCTGAAGGCCTGACCACCCGTATTGCTGGCCACGAACTTGTAGGTGCCTTTGGTGTCCGTGCTGGCCACCAATGTGATCGTTGAGGTGACTCCTGCACTGCCCACGGGGATTCCATTCGCGGGTGTCCGAGTTTCCGACACAATCAGGGAGGGAGACAGAGGCACGTCATTCAGCAGCCACTGCATGGTGATCTCCTTGGGCGAAAGCGAATCTGCTTTGCCGGTCAGCGTGAATTCGGTGCCGGGCGCAAGAATGCCGGAAGCCGGACTGCGGGCAGGTGGTGCCGAGATGGAGGGAGCAAACCCGCCAACCACGGGACCTTCAGCCGTCACCACGAGAAGAACACCGAGCGTGTTCAGCAGCGTGGTGTCCCAGCGGAGAATGCCGCCGAGTTCAAACAGGTTCAGATCCGTACCCACCTCTGTCCCGGTGCGGATGGCCGCGCCAGTATTGATGGAGCTGAGAAGCGTGCCCGCCTTGAACAGATGGAAAACGTCACCAGCCTTGGGCGTATAACCGTCGTTGGCCAGCGTGATCTGCGTGCCGAGAGCAATGCTGATGGTGCCTACACCACTGGCATCACTGGCATTGATCATGTCATGCTGCGAAGTGGTGACGAGATCTTTGAGTGCATTGGAGAAGGCATCGGTGGAGATGCCGCTGCGCCAGGCGACGTAATTATCGTCAGCCGCATCCACGGCACCTGGATTGTTATACGTTGGCATGCGTACTTGAAGCAGAGCTGCAGAACCCACGGCAAAGAGTGCCGCTCCATTCACATTGAGGGTGCCGAGTGCATTGCCGCCCGCGTCACCGGGCGAGACATTGCCGCCGGATTGAACGGTTAGACCACCCTGCGCCCAGCCCGTGCCGGCCACGGTGGCTCCACTGTTGACCGTGACTCCGAGCGCATTGTTGGCACCTGTGTCACCCACACCATCGCGACCGATTTGCAGGACACCTTGCGCAACCGTGGTGGCGCCGGTGTAATCGTTGTCGAGAGTCATCACACTCCAACCTGCACCGGATTTCACCACGCTCAGCGCGGCGGATGGCAGATGGGTGTTCGTGCCCACATTGAAGAACTGGCTGTTGATCACGCCATCGCGGAACTTGGCATCCCAGGCCGCTTCAAAGGACACCGGCGTGGTTTGGGCGATGGTCAGTATACCTGCGGTGGAAGCGGCATTTTCGATGATTTCAGTGCTGCCATTGGTGCTGGCAGACATGGTGCCGGCATCACCGTTGAAGGAACCGTTGCCGCCCAAGGTGCTCAGGGAACCGATCGTTACGGTCTGACCGCCTGCCTGGAGGACGGAGTTGTAGTTCATCACCACGTCATTGGCCGCCGTCAGCGCGAGATTGTTGCCAAGACGCAGCACCGTGGTTTTGTCCTGATCGTAGCTGAGATTGACGCTGAGTTGGACATCTCCCGTCCAGGCGCTGTTATCGCCATTGAAAACGGCATAACCAGTCATGCGACCATTGACGTTGTCGTTGGCCCCGCCGTTTTCGGTGCCCTGAATGACAAGGTTGCCGCCGGTGGTGAGACCATCCCTGAATTTACCGTTGAAGTTCAGGATCGCCTGCTCACCACCACTGGAGATACCGCCGTCCTGGATGAGGAGTATCAAGTTGTCGTTCAGGGTGATGTTGCCATCGTAGGAAACCCGGTTGCCATTGGCGATGTTGTCGATGCCCAGACGTTTCGTCTGAGTGGGGTTGTAAACGACGTTGATGTCGTGCTTCACGTCGAAGAGCCAGTTCTGGACACCATCCGGATTATTAATGAGCAACTGGGCTATCCCCTGGCGCTCAGCATCTCCCAGGGTGATGGTCTTGCCTGAACCATATCCGCTGCCCAGCATGTCTGCCGCACTGATGGCATAAACGGTCCCCTGCTTGATCACCAGGTTCCCCTTCCAGTCAGGAATGTTACCGCGGAACTCCATCTGACCCTGGCCATCCTTAATGATGTCTCCGGAGCCGGTGACGTAGCCTGCGTTCAAAGCGAAGCGGAGATTACTGGCAAACCCGATATCAAAGGTGGTGTTACCTGCGAGGTTGGTGATCCCGTTCAGGTTCAGCGGGCGGCGGTTGCCGAGATTGAGCTGAGTATCGAGGGAACTATTGTTGTTGGCGTTGATGTCGATCAGGCCGGTGTAGGTGAAGGTGTTTCCACCTTCAAAAGTCATGAACTCGTCAATGTTCCAGTCAACGCCTGCATTATTGGCAGCACCCAGGAAGGCCTGCAGGTTGGTGCCCTGGCGGAAGATGGTGCCATCCTCCCATGAACGGTTGGTGCCAAACACGGAAAGCGTGCCTGCATTGGCATCACCCACATCCACCATGACAGCCAGGGTTCCCTGACGCACGTCCAGCAAACCCTGGAACCCGCCATTATGTCCCGTGCCTGTGCCTTGGAAGGTCAGTGTGCCCGGGCCGGTCTTCACCAGATCACCACGGAAGACGTCCTCCGAGACAATTCGCGCCTGTGTTCCAGTCATGCCCGTGCCGATGAGCAGATTGCCATCCGGATTCGAGACCTCAATGACACCGCCACTGCCCTGAAGCGTGATACCACGATTACCGAGGGATGAAACGCCGCCAGTCCAGCGCAGCGTGCCTCCATTCATCGTGACCTGAGTGTTATCCACGGCGAATGGCTCAGCGCCGAGCGCCGATGTGGAACCTATCTCCAGGACACTGCCATTCAGGTAAGTGCGCCCGGTGTAGGTGTTGCTGGCATTGAAGCGCACGGTTCCCGTGGTGTTAAATTCGCTTGGGTTGGTGGTTGAAGGTCCGGCAATCGTCACGCTGCCGGTGCCGGTGACGGGCACATCAATGTTTAGATTGCCCTGACCATAGTGATGAACAACGAGTTCCGGCGATCCGACAATGAGCGGCATCTTGACGCCGGCATCTGAACTGATGGTCGGTTTGAGTGAAAGTGTGATGGATGATGGCGTCACTGCCGTGATGTAGGTGCCTGCGGGAATCACGACGAAGGGCACGATCACCTTGGCGACAGTTCCCGTGCCACCACCGCCGGTGAAGGCGATGGCAGGCTCAGTGGAGTAGGCGCTGCCAGCAGCGGTCACGGTCACGGCAGACACGACAAAGTTGGCGGCATTGCCGGTGCCTGTCGGGTCAGTGCCGGGAGTTGTGACGACACCGCCCGTGAAGGCAATCGACGGTGCCGAGGTGAATCCAGTCCCTGGCGTGGTGATGGTGACGCCTGAAACAACACCGGCGGTAAGCACTGCTGTGGCAGTGGCACCGGCACCTCCACCACCGGTGATTTCCACGCTTGGTGCCGCTGAGTAAACCGTGGTACCTCCGTCGATGGTGAAGCTTGCCTGGCTTACGCCCAGAAGCGCCGTTCCTGTGGCACCCGTGCCACCTCCACCCGTGATTGCGACCGTCGGAACCGAAGTGTAGGCGCTGCCCGGGGTCGTCACCTTCACAGCGGTCACACTTTGCATCCCGCGCACATTCATCCCAGGCAGAAGACCAGCGGTCAGCGGCATGCTGCTGATCGTCAGGTTGGCAGGCGCAGCGACATTGTCGCCATCGGTGAGCCCGACAAGCTGGTTGGTGACAAGATTGACGCCGGTTCCACTGGCCGTGGCATTGTTGGTTAGCGTCACCGTGCTGCCGCTGATGGCTGCAATGGCGCTGCCGGCAGGGATGCCCGCGCCTGTAACTGTCATGCCGATGGAAAGGCCGGCGACAGGCGTCACGCTGGTGAGGTTTCGGCTGCCGCTGGTGGTGGTGCCGACCACGGTGATGTTGTAATCCGGTCTGGTCGATGAATCAAAAATACCAATACTGCCATTGGCAATGGTCTTGTTTGAGGCGCCGGTGTTTGAAGAAACCAGCATGGCTCCCGCAAGATTGCCGCCCATGAGCGACAGGATTTGGCCGCCGAGATTCACCAGACTGTCTGCTGCCGTGTCAAATCTCATGGTGTTGAATGCCATCCCTCCGGATGGATTCGCCAGAGTTCCAAAGAAACCAATGCCGCCATTTTCAGAGACGTTCTGATTGGCCCCGGGTGCCCAAAGCGCCACGCTATTCTGGAACTCCGCAGGAGCGCGTGAATAGGATTCAGCGCCATAGGTGGTATTGAGAACAGCGAAATCCGAGGCCAGGCGGCGCTGACTGCTGTAGGTCGCCCATGGGATCACCTGCGAGCGGGCAAGAGCTGTTGACTGGCCAAACGGAAGGATCAGAGAGGAGACGCCGCCTGCCGACTGGTTCTCCACCAGGTTCGCGGTGGCCCCCACGGCGCGATTGAGAACTCCATTGGTGGCGTTGGTGTTGCCAATGGTGATCGTCAGGTTTTGTGCAGCCGTGGTTTCAGCCGCGATTTCACTGCCCCCGGAAGTGAATCCAACAGTGCGGACTGCGCCGGTTTCACTGCTGTAGCTGGCCGCGAAGAGGGCGTCTGTCCTGCCTTTGGAAATCAGACTGCCGCCACGGAAAGTGAAGTTTCCGGCATTGCCAAAACGTGCGGCATTCTGACCACTGTGATCAATGATCATCGTGCCACCACCAAGTTCGAAAGAGCCAGTGTCGCTGGCGGTGGTGCCTGCATTCGTGTTTTGAAGCGTGACCGTGCCGCGACCGATTTTCTGAGTGAGCACGTTGCCGCCCAGGCGAACGTTCATGTTCACCGTGCCACCGCTCATGCCATAGAGACGCACGGCCTTGGCCAGAACGAGCGAGCCGGCACCCGTGCCGAAGGTCACGCTGCCGGTTTCATTGACACCGCCGATCCAGGTGTTGTTGCCGGCCGCCACATTCCAGCTCGCCATGTTGAAGTTCTGACCGGAAATGCCGTCTTTACCAGGCTGGCCGAGGAAGAGGAAGGTGTTGCTGCCGCCAGCGATGGTGAAGCCATGAAACGTGGTGTTACCATTCACGGCAAAACTGCTGGTGGAATCCGCACCGGCAATTCTTGAGATGGCGGTCGTGGTCCAGAATCCACCCCCATCCGGGCTGGCGGGCGCCGGAGTATAACTAATATTGAGAACACCCTGGTTAAGTGTCAGGCGGCCGGCGGCGGCATATTGCTTCTCCATGGTCACATTGAGCTGCTCATTACCCTCCACCGTGAAGCGGAAGACTTCGTTTTCATTGGTGCGCACACCGGCAAGTGTCGGAAGCGTGCTGATGACCGATCCCACAGGCTTGGCAACTCCACCCACGCCACGATCACCGATTTG
>CAJCCF010000295.1 GCA_903960845.1 uncultured Verrucomicrobiota bacterium
CCTGAGCAGTGGTGGTGGGTCCACCGTCGTTGGAAAACGCAAGCACCTCCCAAGAAGCGCTAAATAATCGGAGCACAGAACATAAAAAGCCTCGGAAAACCCGAGGCTTTTTATCGTCATGCGGCAAGGGGTGTTGGCGTCGCGCCTTATTGCGACTTGTTTGCTTCGTGCTTGTCGTAGAGATAACCGCCTAAGGCGCCTACTGCAGCGCCACCGATGAGACCCCAAACGGGATTGCCGTCAGCGATGAGGGCGATGCCTGTGCCTGCGGCCGCACCGATTGCACCTCCGGAGAGCGTGCGTTGTTGAGTGGTGTTCATGCCGGAACAGCCAGTTAACAGCAAAGCTGCGCATACTGGCAAAGCAAGGAGAGTTTTATTCATGATGAGTACTCCAAAGCGTGGATTGACGGTCTAAGCAGAGCGTGAGCCAAGTGGCTTAGCCGCGCTTGCAGGGATACGTTTCGCCCAGATAACGCAAGATGGTGTCAGCGGCTGACAACTGGTTATAGCGCGCGTTGCTGGCAGCCCACTTCATAAATCCGTCAATATGTTGTTGTCGTGATGCGCCGGTGGGTTCTAAACAGACAAAGTGCGGTGCGTTTTTTGGATGACGACTCACGACATATGTTTCGTAGACCCCCTGACCAAAACCATGACAAAAGTTTTGAGCGGCGATGTCGCTCTTGTTGTTGCAGTAGGCGACATACTGTTCTGTCGTGATCGATGCTTTGGGGGCCTGTTGTGCCATCGCCGGCGCGATGCCGGCGATACCAAAACAAAGCCCAAGTACTGTGAGGTGCTTGTTCAATGTTTTCTCCAGTGAGTTAGGCTTTTTTAACCCAAGCGTTACACCAGCCAGGGCCTGCGACCAGTTTGCCTGGGAAGATTGCACAGGTGCCATTATTAGGTCCTTTCGCAACATACAACTGGCAGTTTGAGCAGAGCTGTCCATCAGCATATTTTGGAAACTTTGCTTTGTCGACTGCCGTTGCAGCTTCCTTGTAGCCAAGACCGGCTGCGGCCGGCTCTGCTTCGCCGAGCATGGCTTGTGCTTGCGCTTGTGCGCTTAAACCGAGTCCGGCCAAACTGGCCGATGAATAAATGATGAACTGGCGACGTGAAGGTTTCATTTTCCTTGTCCTAGAAGATTAAACACTGCATCCTTAGCAATGCAGGTGGGTTAATTTTAGTCAGTCTGCATGCTTTTTGTCGAAATCCCACACTTCTTCAAAACCCATGAGTTTTGTCAGGTCTGTAAAGTCGTACAGATCCGTCTTTCCGCCCACAGACGAGCCCGTGCTCTTGAAGTGTTTGTAGACCTGGGTCATCGCCTGGACGCCCGCGAGCAGGGCGGTCACAGGGAAAATAGCGAGTTTGAAGTTCAACGCTTCAAGATCGGCCTTGCTCAGCACGGGTGTACGTCCTTTTTCAACCATATTTGCCAGCAATGGCTGATGAAACGTGCGTCCAATCGTTCGCATTTCTTCTTCGCTTTCTGGCGATTCGACAAACAGAATGTCCGCACCGGCTTTGGCGTAGGCCTCGGCTCTTCTTAATGCTTCGTCAAGCCCGAGTGTTGTGCGTGCATCCGTGCGCGCAATAATCAAAAAATCTTTTGATTGACGCGACTCAGCCGCGACGCGGATTTTTTTGACCATATCGTCCATGGGAATGACACGACGTCCTGGAGTGTGCCCACATTTTTTTGGAAACTCTTGGTCTTCAAGCTGGATGGCCGACGCGCCTGCTAATTCATAGCCTTGTACCGTGTGTCGCACATTCAATAGACCGCCGTAGCCGGTGTCGCCGTCTGCTACGAGAGGCGTACGCGCCATTTTTGCCATGGAACCTACGCGTCCCACCATGTCGCTGTACGTGGCCAACCCTGCATCAGGCAGACCCATATGCGATGCCACCGCACCGAAGCCCGTCATGTACAGAGCGTCAAAGCCGAAACTGTCGGCAAGGCGTAAAGACACCATATCGAAGACGCCGGGTGCGGTGACCAGGCCAGGCTGTTTGAGTCGTGCGTGAAGTTGAGCAGGTTTATTGTTTGACATGATCTGGAAGTCTCTTAGAGGTTTTTGATAGAAAATGGCATTGCTTTGGCCTAATCGTAGCAGGAAGCCCGTCGGGCGTGCAGCCCTCCGCTTGACCGGTTCGCGCCAGTTCCTTACATTGTGGGGGTTAATTCATCCGAATCTCAAAGACACCCCATGACGCAAATCACTGAAACCATCCACGAACTTAATCGTAAGCTCGCCCGTCGGGAAATCACCCGCGAGGCGCTTGTTACGCGTGCGCTTGAAGGTGCTGCCCAGGCAAGTGCTAAGAGCGTGTTCACCAAGCTTTATCCAGAGGCAGCCTTAGCCGCGGCGCGATATGCCGATGCCGCGCAGGCCGCTGGCGTCGAGCAATCTGCGCTGGCGGGCTTGCCGGTCTCGATTAAAGACTTGTATGGTGTCGCGGGCGAGACCACTATGGCAGGCTCGGTGGTGTGTAAGGGAGAGCCAGTACAAACTCACGATGCGCCGGTGATTGCACGGTTACGCACGGCGGGTTCCGCCATCATTGGCAAGACGAATATGACCGAATTCGCGTTTTCTGGGATCGGGATTAATCCTCATTACGGCACTCCGGTGAATCCAACGGATCCCAAGCTTGCTCGGATTCCTGGCGGGTCCTCGTCAGGTGCCGGCGTCTC
>CAJCCF010000296.1 GCA_903960845.1 uncultured Verrucomicrobiota bacterium
GTGATGGTGGAAGTGGCGAGGGACATGAAATGGAAATGACGAAATCAGAATAACGAATGACGAAACCAGAGAGATCACTCGATCACCTTGGGGATCTGGAACTGGTCCATGGCGCGGCGCGGCGCATTCGACAGCGCTTCCTCCTGAGTGAAGCCCGGGCGCGCAATGTCAGCGCGCATCACATCAAAGACTGGCAAGGCATGGGCGCTTGGCTCCGCCTCCAGCGTGTGGCTGCTGAGCTGGTCAATGTGTCCGAGGATTCGATTGAGCTGATCCTGATACTTCACCGCCTCCTCCGCCGTGAGGGCAAGGCGTGAGAGCTTGGCGATGTGGTGAATGTCGATGCTTGGGGCAGGCATGCCTGCTTTGTAAACCGCAGGGGCAGTGGCGCAAGGCTGAACCTCATTGGCAGCATCGTCCACATCTCACCGCCGCCCATTCAGGATCATCTCATTCATCTTCTGCCGCAGCGCTTCCATGTCAGGATCGGCAAAGCCCGTGTCCAGCGTGCTCACGCCGTTGGTGTTCGCACTCGTGCCGTTGATGGCGCTGTTGAGTTGGGCTTGAGTGATCTCACCGGGCGGGCCTTGCACACCCTGCGTGCCGTCGCTGCCCGTGTCTCCCCTGGGGATGCCGAAGGTGAAGCGCACGTTCGTTCCATCGAAGCTCACGCCCACCGTGGCAGGCGTTCCAGATGGCAGTGTCGTCACGCTATCGATCACGGCCTGAGCAAAGGGCGGGCCGGGCGGGCCGACGCCGCCATCCGTGCCATTGGTTCCGTTGTTGCCTCTGGGGATGCCGTAACTGAAATGCACATTCGTTCCGTCAAAGCTCACGCTCACCGTCGCGGGGTCACCGGGGTTGAGTGTGGTCACCGCATCCACCACCGCATTGGCAAAGGGCGGTCCCTGCGGTCCCCCGGCTCCATCACTGCCATTCTGCCCTTGCACGCCTACGTCCCCACGCGGGATGCCAAACGTGAAGTGCAGGGTGTTGCCGATCACGCTCAGGCCCACGCTCGCCGCCTCTCCGGGCAGCAGGGTGGTCACGCCGTCGATCTGTGCGGCGGTGACGGTGACGATCGCGTCGATCAGGGCTTTGAGGCCATTGAATTGGGATCTCATTTCGGCAGAGACCATGTCCGTGCCGGTCGCGGGGAGATTGGGATCAAACATAGAGAAAGAGAGTTGGAGGGTGAGTCTTGAAGCATGAAAAAGGGCCGGGAGAATCGCCCCCCGGCCCAGTCATTCAGCGCTATGATCAGGGGATCAGCACCGTGGCGGGATCACTCCAGGGGCCGTGCTCCGTGCCACGGATCGCCCGCACGCGGAGCCAGCACATCGTCATGCTGGTCTGGCCGGTGATGGTCTGCTTACTCACCCCCACGGTCGAGATATAAGCCCAGCCGGTGGTGCCATTCGGGCTGCACTGCGTCTCGTAGGCCACGGCACCGGGCACCGGATTGTGTTGCAGATCCGCCTCACCCGCCTCATCCCCCGTGGTGGCAGACAGGTTCAGCACCTGCGTCAGCGGTCCGGCGGGCACCGGTGCGGCGAAGAGTTCATAGCCGCTGAGCACGGCCGTGGCGGCATCACCCCCAGATAGCCCAGCCACGCTGCCGGCGTTCTGCTCATACATCAGCCGCCCCTCTCCCAGCAGTGTGTCCCGCGTCAGCCGCAGAGACAGGGCCAGATCATCATTGGCCTGGATGGCAGCCGCATTGGCCGTGATCTCCGCCACCTTGGCCGTGTAAGTGGCCAGTGGGACGGCCAGCGGCGTAAACGTCGCTGCGTGGGTAGTGAGACCGGCATTCACGGCCTCCATCTTAGCGATTTGGACTTCAAATTTTAGAGAAGTCAGTGAGGTGCGTAGTTTGACCATTTTCGTAGGTTGGTGAATCGGCCTCACGGCGTCCCATTTCTTTTGAGAGTCCCAATTTAGAACTGGAGCTTGATCCCATTTGGCCACGAAATTGGTTTTATTATAGATTAGACCCGTGGGTCAATTCTAATTTTAAAACACCAGGTTGTTAGGCGAGGACGCGCCCACTTTTCTGCCTTTTTTATCAAAAATGACCGACTTGGGATACAATCCTTGCCGCTTCGGGTGCGGTCGAAGCCGCTTCGGCGGCACCCTTTGTCGCTCGGATTGCACTGCCAAGCCCCTTCGGGTGCACACTTTGCCGCTTCGGGTGCATTCCCAGTCGCATCGGGTGCTATCCTTGCCGCTTGGATTGCATCCTTTGCCGCCTGGATGGCACCTCTTCGCGATTTCGGGTGCGATCCCAGCCCCTTGGGGTGCGATCCCAGCCCCTTCGAGTGCCGTCTTTCCGGTAAAGACCGCGTGCCAAGCCGCCCTTTTGGCAGGAAAAATGGCAGCGGGGGCAGGCGATGTGGCGTCTTGGAGTGCTCCAGTCCTCTGGAGCTTTTCACGGGTCGGGGGCGTCCCGAAAAGCGCTGGAGGGCCAGCGCACTCCAGGACGCTGCCGCGAAACTCGGCAGCCCCAGACGGGACCGCGTGTAGCCCAGCCGACGACTCGGCAGCCCCAGACGAGACTCGTTTAGCCCTGCCGAGGACTCGGCAGCCCCAGACGGGCCGCGTTTACCTCTGCCGACAACTCGGCAGCCCCAGGCGGGACCGCGTTCACTCCTGCCGACAATTCGGCAGTCCCAAACGGGCCTCGTTTAGCGCTGCCGAGAACGCGGCAGGGTCAAAAAAGCGGTTTTGCGCCTTTGTACCCAGGGAAGTGGTGAAAACCGCCCCTCAAACCCGCCATCTAAAAAGCAAAGGAACGTGCCCCTTCGGCTCCACCCGGCCCCCGGTGCCTCTCACACGAGGTTATGGCCCCCATAAAGAGGAAAGATGCCAAAAGAAAGATGCCAGGCATGATGTCAGCCTTCTCATGGTTCACGCATTCGCCCATGATTTGCAGCATAAAGAGACATAGCCTATCCAGCACAACCCCAAGGCTTGACCTCTGGAGACTTTTTCTCTTCAATCCGCGCA
>CAJCCF010000297.1 GCA_903960845.1 uncultured Verrucomicrobiota bacterium
ACAACGGCCTAACGAAAGGGGTCGAAAAAAACTCCAAAGACACCGATCAGGCCAGCGCCGCACTCGTGAAGGATCTGAAGCAGCGCGGCCTGCTGGATGACACCCTCGTTGTCTGGGGCGGCGAGTTTGGCCGCACGCCGATGGTTCAGGGCGGCAACGATGGGCGGGACCATCACAACCGCTGTTTCTCGTTCTGGCTCGCCGGCGGTGGTGTGAAGCGTGGTCATGTTCATGGTGAGACTGACGAGCTCGGATTCAATGTGGCGATGGATCCCGTGCATGTGAATGACCTCAACGCGACGCTGCTGCACCTGCTCGGTTTTGATCACCGGAAGCTCACCTATCGTGTCCAGGGGCTCGACATGCGCCTGACCGGCATTGCCGGAAACGTCGTGAAAGGAGTCTTGGCATGAGCAGGCCTGTCCGCCTCATTTCAGCGCCGCGGACAGGCAGGCCCGGGTGGGAGGTTTGAGCTGAGGCCGGTGAGACCTGGCCCCGGTTTCCGGTAAAAGAAGCAAGATCTTTGCGCTAGAAGGTTCGACTTTTTCCATTCTTGAGATAGCATCGCCGCCCATGACTGCTGCCCTCGCTCCTGCCATTGTCTCCCATATCGAAGCCCTCTGCGCCGCCATCGCTGCGGATGCCGACGTGCAAAGCGCCCGTACCAAGGCGGAAGCCTTCCTTTCTGATGAACCTGCCGTGGCGCTATACCGCGATGTGATGAATCTCGGCCGCACGCTTGAGCAGCGTCATCGCAGCGGTCAGAAGCTGGCGCCTGATGAGATCAGCAAATTTCAGGACATGCAGGATCAGGCCGATGCGCATGAGGGCATTCAGGCCTTTGTCGCCGCGCAGGATGTGCTGCAGGAAGTGGCCACGCGGGTGAATACTTTTGTTTCCAAGACGCTGGAAAAGGGCAGCGTGCCCACGGCTGAGGAAGTCTTTGGCCAGGGCGGCTGCGGCGAAGGCTGCGGATGCCATTGAGGCTGAAGAAAATGCTCACCACATCGAATGACGCCGCCTTCTGAACTTCGTCATTCGACGTTCGATAACCGGCATTCGTCCTTGCCCATCTTTGAGGGACGTGGCCTGAGAAAAGTTTACCACACCGGCGAGCTGGATGTGGTGGCCCTGAATGGTGTGGACATTGAGTTTCGCGCCAGTGAGCTCGTGGTGCTGCTGGGTGCGTCCGGCAGTGGCAAGTCCACGCTGCTGAACATTCTAGGGGGCCTGGATGTGCCTACGAGCGGTCAGCTCCGCTACAAAGGGTGGGATCTCACGGAGGGTGATGAGCGCACGCTGACGATGTTTCGCCGGAACTGTGTGGGTTTTGTTTTTCAGTTTTACAATCTCATCCCCAGTCTCACCGCCAGGGAGAATGTGGCGCTGATCACCGACATCTCGTGTGATCCCATGAAACCTGAAGAGGCTCTGGCGATGGTGGGTCTGGAGCATCGCATGGATCACTTCCCAAGTCAGCTCAGTGGCGGAGAGCAGCAGCGCGTGGCCATTGCCCGTGCCATCGCCAAGAAACCCGAAGTGCTGCTTTGTGATGAACCCACCGGTGCCCTGGATGTGAGCACTGGCATCACGGTTCTGGAAGCCGTGGAGCGCATCAACCGTGAGCTTGGCACCCTGACGGTGATCATCACGCACAATGCCGACATGGCCGGCATGGCTGACCGGGTCCTCTATTTGAAGGACGGGCAGATCGTAAAATCGCAACTCAATGAAACGCGTGTGCCGGTCACGAGCCTGGTGTGGTGAGCGCTCTCTGGCGTACTGCCTCATAAAGCACGATGGCGACTGCAGTGGAGAGGTTTAAACTTCGGGTTCCCTGCATCGGGATCTTCCAGGTCTGACCAGGGTAGTGAGCCATGATGGCTGGCGGGATGCCGCTCGTTTCGGGTCCATAGACGAGATAGAGCTCTGCATCACTGTGCAGATCGGCTTCCCAGTAGGTGCCCTTGCCCTGACACTCGATGAACATGAAGCGCGCCGCCTTGCAGGCCTGATCACGCATTTGTTCCCAGGAGTCCCAGACATGCACATCCACCTCGGCCCAATAATCGAGGCCACTGCGTTTGAGGTACTTGTCCTCCAGGCTGAACCCCAGGGGCTTGATCAAATTCAGCCGTGCTCCAGTGGCGAGGCATAAGCGGCCCACGGCACCGGTGTTGTGCGGGATTTCCGGCTGGTAGAGGACGATATGGAGCATGGGTCAGCCCGTTAGGCTTTCAGCGCCCATTCGAGCAGGGCCTGGGCATCCTTCCACACGCCGCCTTCGGTGTCATTGAGGACGACGACGATACGCCTGCGGCCATTGCGCTCACCACTGGCGACAAGGCAGTAACCGGCGGCATCGGTGTACCCGGTCTTCATGCCATCACAGTAGCTGCTACTACGCAGAACGCGGTTGGTGTTGGCGAGTTCGGTGACTTTGCCGGATGGCCATTTGAAGGTGTAGCTCCGGAGTTTCACGATTTCCCGGATGTCAGGCAGCTTGTCACAGGTGCGTGCGATGACGCTTAGATCGCGCGCGGTGCTGTAGGGCTCGTCGCCGTCCCTTGAAGGCAGGCCGTGGGGATTCACGTAGTGGCTGTTTTGTAAACCGAGTTCCTTGCACTTGGCATTCATCTTGGCGGCGAAGGCTTCGACGCTGCCGGCATTGTCCCGGGCAAGCACCTGGGCGATGTCATTGGAGCTTTTCACGAGCACCGCTGTGAGGAGTTGCCGGCGCGTGTACTGCTCGCCTGTCTTGAGGCCCAGGCGAACGGGAGCGCACTGGGTGTCGCTCTGTTCCACGGTGATGGTTTTATCCAGATCCCCGGCTTCCACGACAAGCAGCGCGGTGAGCAGCTTGGTGGTGCTGGCAATGGCGCCGCGCTTGTCGGGATTTTTTTCAAAGAGCACCTCATCCGCTGCGGCATCGACGACAATGACGCGGTCGGCACTGATCTGGGGAATGGGGCCGCGCAGTTGCTTGATCTCGATCTCGCGGCGTGCACTCTTGGTTTTTTCGACTTCTTCAGCAAGCTGCTTTTGCAGGAGTGCCACACTGTTTTGCTTGGCCAGCAGGTCGAGCCGTGTGCCTTCGAGAATTTGTTTTTCCTTGGCGATGGTGGCCTCACGCCGCTGCACGTCAGCCTCTTTGACATTCACTTCCTCTTCGCGCCATTTGAGCTTGGCCTCCCGTTGGGGATCGTCACAGCCGGTCAGCACCGCCATGGACAGAAGGGCGAGCGAGAAATTTCGAAAAGAGTTCACGGAAGACTTCATGTCACAGTTCAGCGAGGAGTTCTTTCAGGCGGGCGGCGGGCCACTGGCCTGGAGCATTTGATTTTCCGATGTAGCCGTAGTTCAGCAGGCTGCCGCACTTGGCAAGCACCAGACGTGAGATGCGGCCCCACGGCCCCATGCCCATGCAGGAAAGGCGGAGCCGGTGTGCTTCTGACGTGATCTGAATCAGTCGGGTGAGATCGGCGGGAGTGTTGATGAAGGTGGCCAGCTTCACGCCATCAAGGCCGGCAGGCTGGGCAAAGCTGATGGCTCCGCGCAGGACCTCATCACCCGGCGTGGCCTGGAAATCGTGGAAGGAGCCGATGACCTGAATGCTGCGCGCATGGGCCTTGTCGACGATGGGTTTCATTTCCATGGCGCTGCGCAACTCAATGTCCACCAGTGCGGCAAGATCGAGCATCGGCTCGATGAGTGCCATGCGTCCGGCGGCGTCCTCGCTGCCCTGACCACCTTCGGCCGGATGCCTGGCGGTGAGCAAAATGGGCAGGCTGTTGCCGGTCAAAGCCTGCCGCAAATCGGCAGCGGGCATTTTCAGCGTGTCGAGACGCAACTCAATCAGATCGCAGGTGGCCTCCCGTTCATCGGGGCTCATGCCTGTCCATACCTCAAGCGTGGCTGAATCCGGGATCACCCCGACCGTGAGCGGCCGGGTGGAGTGCAGAGGATTCCGGGTCGAAACAAGTTGTGCCATTTGAGTGTCCTATCTAGACGTCGCTATATACCAATCAAACTGGAGCGCTAGCGTCGATTATGGTTGGCCGCCAAAAAAGAAATCAATTCGAGGCTGTCCGGGATGCCTGAACTCATCTTTTTGTTGTGGCTGGCCCGCCTTGTTTGTCGCCTGACCGCGCCAAGATTCTGGTGATGACAGGCCCTGTTTTGTGGCAAGGTGCCGGGGCATCCTGCCGATGCCAAACCCGCCGCATTGTCCAGCCCATCCAATCACCTCCATGTCCCGCTCCCTCATTCTGCTCACGCTTTTGCTGCTCGCGGGAATCATCATTCCCTTCATGATCTGGGGGGAGCGGTTCGATGCCGCACTCAGCCTTGATGGCTCGCGCGCCTGGATGGCTGCCTACGGCGACTGGGCCTGGCTTGCCGGAGTGTTGCTGATGGTTGCTGACATCGTGCTGCCGGTGCCCAGCACCATTGTCATGTCCGCTCTCGGCCTCATGTATGGCTGGTTGGTTGGTGGACTGATCGCCGCAGCCGGATCCTTCCTATCAGGCATCGTGGCCTATCTCATGTGCAGTTGGTTAGGTCGTCCGGCTGCCCGCTGGATCGCGGGTGAGGATGGTTTGCTCAAGGGGGAGGAATTGTTTGCCATTCATGGCGGCTGGCTTGTGGCCGTGTCACGCTGGATGCCGGTTCTTCCTGAAGCCGTGGCCTGTCTCGCCGGTTTGGTGCGGATGCCCAAGCGTGTGTTTATCTTTGCCCTCGCTTGTGGTTCGTTACCCGTTGGCTTTGCTTTTGCAGCCATTGGAGCTCTCGGAAACACAAGCTCCAGCGCCGCGATTGCCTTGAGTGCCGTGCTACCCGCTGTTCTCTGGTTTGTCGCTAGATTTTTGGTTAGGAAGTTGGAGCGGAACGAGGAGGAAAATCATCCAAAATCTGAATTTCCGAAATAATCGGGAATTCGCTGAATTTGGGCATTTTTGTGAATAAGTGCCCGATTTTCGCCATTTTGATGGCCAATCGGGGGCGTGGAGCCTGAGTTATTCACAAATGCTTGGTTTTCAGCGACTTTCCGCTTTCAACCTCAAAGTTGATCAAAATTAGGGATCAGTCGGCTCCTTTTGACGCTAAAAAAATATTATCAGCGTGGAACGCTTGTGATTGCGTCGAGAAACACTTTTGACCGCTACGGCTGGGTAGAAAAATCTTGTCCGCACACAACATCTTGTGCATGATCGTTCCCGGCACGCGCAATATCTAGTATTTATAGTGTTGCCTGCCTTTTTATTCCCGTTTCGCAAAATTCATCATTCCAGCCCCCTTCAACCGCTCACAGACACCTCATGGATAAGACCTACAAGATTGGTAATCGCGAGTTCATTCTCGATAACGACAAAGCCGAAGAAGCCTTCGCCGCAAAGAAAGTCATCAACGGCCGCAAAAGCATGACCTTCAATCTGCTGCCGCTCAAATATCAATGGGCTTATGAGCTGTATCGCGTCATGAAGGCCAACCATTGGGAGCCCGAAGACATTCAAATGCAGAAGGATGTGGAGCAGTGGCGCTCCAATGAAATCACCCAGAACGAGCGTTGGATCATCATGATGGGCATCGGCTACTTCAGCGCGGCCGAGGGTATTGTGGGTGATAACATCCAGCACGTCATCCGCGAGCTGGTCACCGCTCCGGAATTGAAACTGGTGCTGGGCCGCCATGCGCATGAGGAAAACATTCACGCAGACAGCCTACTGTACATGATTTCTTCACTCGGTATCAATCCGCATGAGTGTGAGGCGATGTTCGAGCAAATCCCGACGATCGTGAAGAAGAACGAATTCGTGACGCGTGTTTCCCACGTGCTCCGCCGTGATCTGGATCTGACACAATTCGAGAACAAGCAGTTGCTGGCGAAGAACATCTTCATGTTCGGTCAATGCATGGAGGGCACGCAGTTCTACGGCCTTTTCGGCATGATCCTCAGCCTTTACCGGCAAAACAAGTTCCCAGGCATCGGCCAGATGTTCCGCTACACGTTGCGCGACGAGAGCAATCACATCGAACTGCTGCGCAACCTCTTCATGGACCTGATTGAGGAGAATCCAGAAATCTGGACCCCCGAGTTCCGTGATGAATTGGTGGGTATCATGCGCGAGGCGGTGGAGTTGGAAAAAGAGTTCATCCGTGACTGCCTGCCCGTGAATGCGGTGGGCTTGAGCGCCAGTGAGTTCGAGCAATACACGGACTACATCGCAGACCGCCGCCTGGCCGGTTGCGGTCTGCCGGCCCTGAATCCTGGCATCACCAATCCACTGCCCTGGCTTGCGGAAACGATGGATGTGCGCAA
>CAJCCF010000298.1 GCA_903960845.1 uncultured Verrucomicrobiota bacterium
GGCAGAGTCGGCGTGAAGGTCACGGACTTGGTTCCTTTGCCAGCCTTCATGTCATGCAGATAACCCAGCCCGGCATAAGGCGGCGTGTGTGTCGAATACTGCCATTCACCCACCAGACTGGCGGCGGTTTCATCGACCACGATGCCGGGCAGCGAGGCTGGATCAGCCACGATGAATTTCACCATCTCCGGCCTGTCCACCTCGCCGGGCGGATGGAGGTTTTTGATGGCCTTGGGGGGAGGCACGAGACTCGGCGTCTGAGCCAGCACAACGCCGAGCACTGACACTGCGATCCATGCGAAGATCCTGCATTTCATGCGCGCCTCATTTCTAATCCCGTCAGCGTCCCGGTGCTTGTGCCGAACTTGTCGGTCTCGATGCCGAGGCGTTGGAGCATGTTGACGTAGAGATTGCACAGGGGCGGCGGGTTGTTGGCATCGAAGGGCAGATGCTGGCCGTGCTGGAATCCGCCGCCAGCGAGGAGCACGGGGAGGTTCTTGGTGGAGTGGCTGCTGCCATCGCCAAGATTGCTACCGAGGAAGACGGTGGTGCGGTCGAGCAGATTGGAATCACCTTCTTGCGATTGCTTGAGCTTGGACAGCAGGTCGCGCACGGTCCTCATGGTTTCCTCTTCGACAATCTTGAGCTGCGCGAGCTTGCCCGGGTCTTTCCCGTGATGCGAGAGGTCGTGATGGCCGAGTGACACCCCCTTGATCGGCGGCGCAAAGGTGGAACCGGCGAGCATGATGGTGATCAGTCGCGTGGAGTCGGTTTGCAGCGCGAGATGGCTGAGATCAAAGAGCAGTCGAGTGCGACCGATGAGGTCTGCGGCGTTGGGGATGTCTTTCGGTGGCTCGACATTGACCTTGGGCTTCGGTTTTTTGGCCCAGCTTTCATCGTTGACCATGCGCTGCTCCAGTTCGCGGACGCTGGTGAGGTATTCGTCGAGCTTGTCGCGATCTTCACTGCCGAGATTGGTGCGCAGCGACTTTGCTTGAGCGCTGACGTCATCGAGTATGCTGCGCCCATCTTCGAGTCGGTTCAGTTGGTTCTGAACATCGTCCGATTGGCCTTCAAGGAACAAGCGGGCAAAAACTCGGGAAGGCGAATTGTCGGCGGCGATCAATGCCCCGGTGCGAGTCCACGACAGGCCGCCAGAGCCTTCACCGGACAGCGCTAGACTGGGAAAACGTGTCTGCGTGCCGATGTGATCAGCGGCGAACTGATCGAGCGAGATCGCATTGCGAAAGCCAGGTCTCCCGGCACCCGGCGCGCCCGTGAGGAAGCTGGCTGAGGCCTGATGGGCAAAGCTGGAACCCATGCCAGCATGAGCCAGACCTGAGATGACCGTGAACTCATCGCGAAAGTCCTTGAGGATGTCGAGGTAAGGCGAGAGCGCGTAATCTTTGCCGGATTGCGTCGGAAAGAAATTGTCTGGATGCAATCCGAGCGGCGCACAGACGCAGATCATGCGACGCGGCGGCTGCTGGGCGATTGAAGCACGCCTGGAGTCATCCGCAAAGATGTCGAGCCATGGCAAGGCAAGCGAGATGCCCGTGGAGCGAATGAAATGGCGGCGATGGATGTTCATGATGGGTTCTGGATTGCCTTGAGTCTTGTTTAAGAAATCCCGCATTATGACGGAGGTATAAAAAAGACTTTTCTGCGGTCGTGCGTGTTAAATTCACTGACAATTTTCGACAACCACTCCTTTTCGGATTCGGATGCCTTCAGCATCACTGGTGTATTGAGCAGCTTCTCAGGAAGACAACGTCTCAGGCACTCAAGACAGGCACGAACAATTTGCTCACGTGGATGATCGAATCTTTTTGGGATCTCAAAGTCAGTAGCATCAAACGTCAACTCACGAGTCGCATCGATGTCACCACAGCCAAATCGGAAACCACAGGCTGAAGCCAAGTTTAGGTTCTCAGTAGCTTCCTTTGGATTATTCGTTGGCGGGACATTCGGTGCTGATATCAGGCTAATGGCTGTGGGCTGACCGCTATGCGAATACCAGTCATGGCAGGCAACCTGTGTAATGATGATCGCGCCAGACCTGAGACCGTCCAGCGGCTGATAAGTAGTGGTCAACGACGACTCTCCGCCTAATAGCAAATGGGGTATGCCAATGAGCAGTGAGATGGAGATGACGCGCTGCATGGAATGTGTGGATTACTTACTTTGAAACAGGGCACTCTGCACGACTTCGTGGATCAACGATTTCAAACCGTAACTCTTGTTGCGGAGGTTGCTGACGATGGATTCGATCTGGGGCTTGTCGGCGTGTGTGGGGGCTGCGCCGGTGCCGTAGGTGAGGAGTTTTTCGGTGAGGTTGCGGGCGAGTTGGTCTTTGTCTTCGAGGATGAGCTTCTTGTAGTCGTCGATGTCGCGGAAACGGCGTCCGTCGAGCAGTGCGTCGCTGGGATCGACGGCAGGTCCGCGTCTCACGCGACGGCCTGAGGCATCCTTTTCGCCGCCGTTGGTGAGGGCGCGGTAGTGGTCACGCCAGCCGCCGATGACGTCAAAGCTTTCGAGCGCGAAGCCGGGTGGATCGATCTTGCGATGGCAGGTGGCACAGCTTTCGACGTTGCGATGCTTGGCGAGTTGCTCACGGATCGTGGTGGCTCCGCGGATGTCTGGCTCGATGGCTTCGACATCGGCAGGCGGCTTCGGCGGTGGCGTGCCGAGGATGCGCTCCAGCACCCAGGAGCCGCGAATGATGGGTGATGTCGTGGTGCCGTTGGCGGTAACTTTGAGCACGCTGCCCATGGTGAGCAGTCCGCCACGATGACTGTCGGCTGGCAGTGTGACTTTGCGCATGGCCATGCCTTCGATGCCGGGGATGCCGTAGTGCTTCGCAA
>CAJCCF010000299.1 GCA_903960845.1 uncultured Verrucomicrobiota bacterium
GACCCCCATGATCGAAATCAAGCCCGACAGCGAGGCCATGCGCAAATTCAACGTCCACGCCGATGAATTGAATCGCCTCATCGAAACAGCCCTCGCAGGCACCGAGGTCGGCCTCGTCATCGAAGGCAACAGACGCAGCCCCATCGTCGTCCGCCTCGGCGAAGACCGCCGCAGCGACCTCGAAGGCATCAAGCGCCTCGCCTTACGCACCGAAGACGGCGGCATGTTGGCCCTCGGCCAAGTCGCCAAAATCGTCCTCGTCCCCCAGCCCGTGCAGATCGCCCGTGAAGATGCGCAGCGCCGCGTCAGCATCCTTATCAACGTGCGAGGCCGCGACACCGAAGGCTTCGTGCAGGAGGCGACTCAGGCCATCCATGACAAAGTGAAGTTTCCCGACGGCTACTACTTCGAGTTCGGCGGCCAGTTCAAGAACCTGCAAGAAGCCAAGGCCCGCCTCATGATCGTCGTGCCGCTCGCCCTCGCGTTGATCTTCGTGCTCATCTTCCTCAGCTTCGGATCATTCAAACAGGCCACGCTTATCTTCATGTGTGTGCCGCTCGCCGTCACTGGCGGCATCTTCGCCCTGCATCTGCGCGGCATGCCCTTCACCATCAGCGCGGCGGTCGGCTTCATCGCTTTGAGCGGTATCGCCGTCTTGAATGGAATCATGCTCATCAGCTACATCAATCAACTCCGCAGCGAAGGCCGCGAAGTGCGCGAAGCGGTCGTCGAAGGCACCCTCACCCGCCTGCGCCCCAAGCTCATGACCGCCCTCGTCGCCAGTCTTGGCTTCGTCCCCATGGCCATCGCCACCGGAGCAGGAGCCGAAGTGCAGCGCCCCATCGCCACCGTTGTCATCGGCGGCATCATCACCTCCACTTTCCTCACCCTGCTCGTCGTGCCTGTGCTCTACGACTGGATTGAGCGGAAAACCAAGAAACCAAACCCAAGCTAACAAACACACCATGAAAACACTGCTAAACCTCCTCATCATCGCCGCCCTCGCCACCACGTCCGCCTTTGCGGATGCCAAAGTCAAAGCCGGTCCCCGCAAAGGCCTCCTCCTCGATCTCGGTAGCAAACAAGCCGAGTTCTTCGTCGAGAAAGACCGCACCATCAGCATCGCCGTCTATGACCCCGCCATGAAGCCCCAAGCCGCCACCACGGAGGTCATCACCGCCACCGCCGAAGCCCCCAGTGGCAAGACCAAGATCGCCTTCGAGGTCAAAGACGGCAAACTCGTCTCCACCACCAAGCTCCCCGAAGGCGAAGGCTACCAAGTCGTCGTCCAGGCCAAATCCACCCCCGAGGCAAAGACCAGGAACTTCCGCATCAAGCTCCTCCTCTACACCTGCAAAGAGTGCGGCAACCCCGAATACGCCTGCACCTGCGACGAGTGATTCACCCGCTCGAAAGCTCCTGATTCCAAGCTCTGGGATCAGGAACTTCAAATTAAAATTGAATAATGCCTCCATCGGATCATCTTAAAGCCGTTCATGACCTTTCTCCGCAAACGCATCCTCACCACGCTGGCCGTTTTGGTCGTGGCGTGCGCGCAGGTGTTTGGGATGCAGCGCGGTTACATCTGTGACCATGGGGACTCATCTCTCGAAACGAAGGCTGAGCATTGCCATCGAGTGCAGGATGACGGTCACGAGCATGAGGTTCCCTGCGAGGACTCCCCCGACAACGAGTGCGATGGCAAGGGAGAGAAAGAGCACCACCAGCCCTTGGCTGTCGATCTTCAATCTTCTACGGCGAACCAGACGCTCGCTTTTGTGCCTGCCTTCGTCGCAGTGCTGATTGCCGAAGCTCCCGTATATCCTTGGGAGCTGATTCAGACTCTCGCTGAGAACGACCGATTAAAGATGCCCCTGGACACCGGGGGAGAGAGTCCGCCATCTGCCGCTGTGCAGGTGGCACGTTGCATGGTGATTTTGGTTTGAGGCAGGCCCCCAGCGCCGCCGTCCACGAATGACGGCTGAGGCGCACTGGCGACCCTTTTGCAATTCCTGGCCTGGCATGTCCACGCCTGCAAACCTCAACCCACCACCCTTCCCATGCTTCGCTCCATCTCTCTGACTTTCTCACTGTTCGCGACGGCTGTTTCATCTGCCCCAGCCCTCACACTTTCCCTTTCTGACATCGGGCCGCGTGTCCGCGCAGCTCACCCCACTTTGAAAGCCGCCCGACTGGCCGTGGAGGAGGCTCGCGGTCGCCAGCTTGGTGCCGGACGGCTCTCAAATCCCACGGTCGGCTTGGATTCGCGCAATGAAACATTCCTCTCGCCAGGCGAGGTCATGGTTTCGCTCGATCAATCGTTCCCCATCACCAGGCGCTTGCGGCTGGAGAAGCAGCTCACCACGCAGCTCGTCACCGCAGCAGAGCTGGAGGTGAGGGATGCCGAGCGACGTTTGATTTCTGATGCGCAGACCTTGGCGGTGCAGATTCTCGCCATCGAGCAGCAACGTGGTTTGCGCCAGCAACAGACGGCGCTGGCGACGAAGCTCTCCGAGTTTGTGCAAGGCCGGGCTAAAGCAGGCGAACTCTCCGCGCTGGATGCCGCACAGGCCCAAGTGGACGCACAGCGCCTCATCGTGGAAGCCCGCAAGCTCGAAGGCGAGAGCCGCAGCTTGTTGGGCACCCTCAAGCCCATGCTGAACCTTGATCCCGATGAATCGCTGTCGATCTCCGGTGCCCTCCCAGAGATGGGCGTGCCCGGCAAAGGTGCTAGCTGGATGATGCGGGCCGACTATCAGCTCGCAGAGGCCAAGGTCATCGCTTCTCAAACCGACATCAGCCTCGCCAAAGCCAATAAGTGGCAGGACGTGAGCGCTGGCATCTTCGCCGGGCCAGAGTATCAAAATGCCTCGGGCGATGATCGACGAACCAATGGCGTGATCGGTTTCCGCATCTCGCTTCCACTGCCGTTCTGGAACAAGAACGAGGGGTTGATCGCCGAGAAAACCGCCGCCGCAGAGCGGGTGCGCCTGGAGCAGGCGGCGCTCGCCAAGCAAATCCGCAGTGATGCGGAGAATGCGCGGAAAGACATGCAAACCAGCTATGATCTCGCCCACGAGACCCGCGACAAGCTGCTGCCGCTCGTGATCGAGCAGACCGGCAAGCTGGAGAAAGCCTACGAGAGCGGCCAGACCGATCTCCTCACCATCCTCCGCGCCCGCGAGCAACGCCTGCAACTGGAAGCCGCCGCGCTGGATGCCGTGCGTGACTTTCACCTCGCCCGCATCCGCTACGAGACCGCCATCGGGAAACACGCACCCGCCAGTGTGCCCGCCGCAACGCCTGCGCCAAAGCCCGTCACACCCACATCCACACGCCGCTAACCCATTCCCCGATTGAACATGAAACGATCCCTTGTCCCTCTCTTTCTGCTCCTGGCCTGCTCCGGCCTCTCCCATGCCGCCGAAGACGCCAAACGCGCGGCCAACACCGTCGTGCTGGATGAAACCGGCGTGAAAAACCTCCGCATCGAAACCGTCGAGGTCGAGGAAACCGACTTCGAGGCCACCATCTTCTCGCTGGGCCGCATCGAGGCCATTCCCAGCAAAATCGCCGCTGTCAGCAGCCGCATTCCAGGCCGCATCATTGAGTTGAAAGTGTCGCCTGGAGAAACCGTGAAGCTGGGCGATGAAGTCGCGAAGGTGGAAAGCCGTCAGCCCGGTGATCCACCACCCGTGATTTCTCTCAAAGCCCCGCTGGCGGGCCTCGTCACCCATGTGGATGCGCGTCTCGGCGATCCGATTGATCCTGAAAAGGCCATGCTGGAAATCACCGACCTCAGCGAAGTCTATGCCGTGGCCCGTGTGCCAGAGCACCAGGCCGGACGCATGAAGCCGGGCACGGTGGCGCACATCAAGGTGGCCGCGCTGCCGAATGAGAAGTTTGACGGCGAGCTGCTGCGTTTTGGCACCAGCGCGGACAAGGCCAGCGGCACCATTGATGCCATCTTTCGCCTGCCAAACACCGGCGGGCAGCTCCGCGCCGACATGCGGGCGGAGTTCAGCATCGTGATGAGCAAGCGCAGCAACGTGGTCAGCGTGCCGCGTGCCGCCTTGCAGGGCGA
>CAJCCF010000300.1 GCA_903960845.1 uncultured Verrucomicrobiota bacterium
ATCCGCCAATACAACAGCCGCATGCTCGTGAAGCTGATGGAGCAGCTGGAAAGCGTGCCCGAAGGCAGCGGCACGATGATGGACAACACGCTCATCGTTTACACCTCCAACAACGCCGACAAACAACACACCGCTGGCGCGACCTGGCCGGTGATGTTGCTCGGCAACTGCGGTGGCATTTTCAAAACCGGCTGCTTCACCCAGCTTGATGGCAAACGTCCGATCAATGCGCTCTACTCGACGCTGCTGAATGTCTCCGGCTTGCCGTGCGACCGCTTCAACCTGAGCGACAAGATGGCGGCGAAGTTCGATGCCGGCACCGGGCCGCTTCGAGAGGTCCTCGCGTAAGGCAAGCCCACCGCTGAATGAGGCCAAGTGCTTCGAGCAACGTCCACCCTGGCTCGTGAGCGTGGCATCAGCCGGGATTCCATCGGCTGGAGCAAATGAGGCTTCATCTGCCGATCATGGATGATTTGCCGCTGCCAAGGTATCGACCACCCACGACACCACCCACTTCACCACAGCATTGGCACGCCCTAGGCTTGAAACTGGGCATCACAGCTCACCAGGGTCAACCCCTCGCACTGGGCTTGGCAGATCATGAGCCGGTCAAACGGGTCGCCATGGTGTCGCGGCAGCGCTATCAAGCCCCGGTAATGCTCCACCGTTGGCGTCAGCATCTGGAAGCCATTCGCATCGCACACACCGGGAAAGATCACGTCGTATTCGGTCTGGAGGCTCAGTTTGCCCAGAGACACCTTGATGGCCATCTCCCAGGGCACCGCATGGCTGATGAACCGCTCATTGCTCTCGTCCTCCATCGCCGTCCGGGCTGCGCTGCTCAGGGCAGGATTGCCATCACAGAACCAAATCAGCGCATGGGTGTCGATGAGCAGGCGCATCACATGTAGTCTTTGAAGTCTTCCAATGGCTCATCGAAATCCGCCGCCATCGTGATCTTCCCGCGCAGACAGCCAAAGCCTTTCAATCCCGCGTTGTCCTGAGTTTTCATCGCCTGACTCACTGGCTCCAGTTCCGCCTTCACGCGAATCGGCAAAGTGCGCCACGCCGCAGGCAACGGCAAGTGCAGGGTGCCATCGGCACTCGGTTCAAAGATCGCTGTGATGGTGCTCATGGGGCAATCGTAGCGGGCGTATGGCATGATTTCAACCGTGGTCTAGAGCTGAAAGCCGCCCCTTGCCTCCGTCTTTCGGGTGCCATACACTCCAACCATGAAGACTCTGAGCATCCCATACCCCGAATCGCTTCTCGGTTCCCTACACGTTTCCGAAGGCGAGTTTGCGCGCGAAGCACGCATGGCCATGGCGGTGAAGCTCTTTGACACAGGCAGACTCAGTTCCGGCCAAGCCGCCGATCTCGCCGACATGCCCCGAGTGCATTTCCTTTATGAACTCGGTCGTTGGGGCGTCTCTGCCTTGCAGACGAGTGAGGACGAGTTGGAGAATGACCTGAACGTCGCCCGCACCCTGCATGACCGTCATCAACACTAGCCCCGCGATTCATCTTCACGCCGTTTTGCCTGGAGGCCTGGGTTCGCTGGCAGGATTGATTGGGGAAGTCATCGTCCCCTGGGAAGTCGGCCAGGAACTCGCCGCCGGTCATGCCAAAGATGCGAGATGTCAGGAAATCCAATCCCTTCCAGGCATCCACCATCGCTCCCATCGTGTGGCCGTCCATCCCCTGCTCTCAGCGCAGATCGACATGGGCGAGGCTGCGGTCATCCAGACCGCGATGGATGAAGCGCACGATGCCGTCATCCTCGACGACCTCAAAGCTCGGCGGATCGCCCAAACCCTTGGCCTACAAGTGACAGGCACGCTTGGCATCCTGCTTCAAGCCAAACAAGCGGGCCTGCTGCCATCCCTGAGCGCCGCCATCGCCGCTCTGGAGAAACGCGACATGTGGATCGCCCCAGCCTTGGCTGCTAAGGCGGTTCACCTCGCGGGTGAGTGATCATAGGTTCCGATCACAAATGGAACGTTTGCAGGCACTCCGGCAAGCGATGGGTTTGAGCAACGTCCACCCTGGCTCGTGAGCATGGCATCAGCCGGGAATCCATCGGCAGGATCAAAGGCGGCTTCAACTGCCCGGTGATCAGTGAACCACCGGACTCTGAGCCCAACCAACTACTGCCCGATCAACTGAGAACAACGATTCGGGAATGAAGGCCGGAGCGCTGACGGCCCCTGTTACCCCTGATGCCTCATGCGAAACTGCTTCGGCGTTAGGCCGATGCGTTTGCGAAAGTGTTGGGTGAAGGCGCTTTGGTCGCAGAAGGCGTGGGCTTGGGCGATTTCGATGACTTTGTCGGTGGTTTGGATGAGGGCTTCGGCGGCGGACTCGATGCGGATGCGGAGCATGAGTTCATAGGGCGTGACACCGAGGGCTTGGTGGATCTTGCGATACAGGGTGCGCTCGGAGAGGCCGCATTCGCGGGCGAGTTCGGCGGTGCTGAGGATGCGGCTGGTGTTCTTTTGGATGTGGCTGACGATGAGAGTGACCTCACTGCTGGGCTGATGTCGGCTGCGGCCTTCATCACGGCGGGTGAGGCCCATGAGGCCGATGATTTTGCCGTTCTTGCCTCGCAGCGGGACCTTGGTGGTGAGGAACCAACTCAGGGTGCGCTGCTCGTCATACCAGACTTCGAGGCGATTGATCAACGGTTTGCCCGTGCGGAAGACGAGCGCGTCATCGGCTCGGTAGGCCTTGGCGGCTTGCTCTGGGTAGAAGTCTTCGTCGAGTCGGCCAATGACATCGGCTTCACCTTCGAGGCCCAGGCGGGTCCACATCGGCTCGCTGGCGGCGATGAGGCGGCTCTCGCGATCCTTCACAAAGAAGAACACGTTGGGCTGCTGATCGAACATGAGCCGGAATGCCTGCGGATCGGACATGCTGGCAAAAAAGGCGCTCTGGATGGACTTGGGAGACATGGCAGGATGATAACAACTTTTGGCAGATCTAGGCCATGTATTTTCGAAAGGAAAGGCGTTTTACTATCTGCATGAAATACCGCCATTTCTTCTCCTTCCTCACTCTTTGCCTGCTCGCCTGCACGGTGGCCTCGGCTCATAATACGGTGCTCACGTTGCGTCAGGATAATGCGAGGAACACGATCTCGGTCTATCGCGAGAATGACAAGGAGGCAATCCTCACGCAGAATGCGCGGCCGGATTTTCGGCCTTATCTTCATCCGATTGTCGCACCAGATGGCAAGGGATTGCTGACGGAGTATAGCCCAGGGCATCACAAGCATCAGACTGGGCTCTATTGGGGGCTGAAGCAGGTGAATGGGCGCGACTATTTTCACAATCCGGGTGCGGGCTTCTGGCGCAAGGTTTCGAGCGCGGTGCTCGTGCCGAAAGGCGAGGTGGTGAAGTGGACGACGGTTTATCAACTGCTCGGTGCCGAGGGCAAGCCCGTGATGAACGAGACACAGGTCTGGACGATGCGCGATAACGATGGCCGTTACTTCCTGGAGCTTGAATGGAAGGGTGAAGGGCTCGTGGACTTGACCATGGCCAAGCAGCCCTACGGCGGACTCTTTCTGCGCATGCCGTGGAAGCCAGGCATGGAAGGCGGCGTGATGAACAGCGTGCGTCAGGGCAACGGGCGTGCCGAAGGTCAGCGCTCGATCTGGGTGGATGTCGGCCTGAAACTGGATGGCCGC
>CAJCCF010000301.1 GCA_903960845.1 uncultured Verrucomicrobiota bacterium
AGCTTCCAAGCGCATGGCACCGCCTACTTCGTCATGCCTTTCGTCGAGGGCAGCGCTCTCGATGAAGTGATCCGGCAGCGAGCATCGCAAGGCACTCCGTTCACCGAAGCGGAAATCCAAGACCTGCTCGCCAAAGTACTCAACGCCCTAGGCTATCCTTACCTTCCCAATATGATTGCGAGCGCTTTTCGAATTTGGATCCAAAAGTTGTCACACGGCCTTACCTATCGCGAGATGGACGCTTCTAAATTTCCATTCACCCTATCAACCCCATCATGCAGCATTCCACGAAGCGACTGAGAGCCACATTTTTTGAGGGCGATCAACAGATCGCTAGCGCTGAACTGGAACTGACGGCGGGGCAGACGAAAACAGTCGGCAACCTAAAGTCATCGGCCGACATCCGGTTGGGGGTTGATGTGGTGTCGCGCAACCATCTTGCGATCGCGATGGACGGTGGCGGCGATGTGGTGATTTGTGATACTGGCTCCAGCAATGGCACTTTTGACGGATCAGTGGAACTGAAGCCAAACGAGTGGCACAAGATTCATGCTGGCTCCCGCATTTGCCTCGGAGGCGAAGTGCGGATGGTCATCGAGATGCAGGCGGACTTCACCATTCCGTCGGGTTCGACGAGCCGGGTGGCCACCAGCACGGCCAAGCTAGCAGACCTTCTCAAGGTGCAGGACCAAATAGTGATCGGACGCGGACGTGAGTGTGATCTAGCGCTGGATGATCCGATGGTCAGCCGTCAGCATGCCACGATCTACAAGGGCCGGGTTGGCGGTCTCATGATCAAGGACATGGGCTCGGCCAACGGCACCTTTGTCAACGGTCGCCGCATCCAGCAGCCAACGAAGCTGGCATCAGACACCCCGATTTTCATGGGCAGGCACGTTCTCGGGCTGACTTCTGCACCGGTGGATCTCAGTAAGCAGACGGCTGTGCGCACGCGCGGAGCCACCCTTGACTATCGAGGTGGTAAGCGCGGGCTGCATCCCACGGACATTGAGATTCAAACCGGCTCGATGACGGCGATCATGGGGCCATCTGGCTGTGGCAAATCCACCCTGCTGAAGGTTCTCAACGGCGACGTGCCGCTGACACAGGGTTCAGTGGAAATCTTTGGGGTGGATCTGATCGCAGGCTATGAATACCTGCGGACAGTGATCGGCTACGTGCCGCAGGATGACATCGTGCATCAGGAACTGACGGTGCAGGAGGCCATCTACTACGCGGCGCGGCTTCGCCTGGAACACCTCGATTCCGCCGCTATCAACACCAAGGTCTCGGAGGTGATGAAGGATCTACGCATCTCTCACATTCAGCGGCACCTGATCAGTCAGATCAGCGGCGGGCAGCGCAAGCGGGTGTGCATCGCGGTTGAGTTGCTTTCGAGTCCGCTGATTCTCTTTCTCGATGAGCCGACGTCGCCGCTGGATCCACAGGCCGTGGAGGAGTTCCTTTCCATCCTGGAGGATCTGACAAAGCAGGGCACGACGATCGTCATGGTGACCCACAAGCCGGAAGACCTCGAGTTCATGGAGAAAGTGATCTTCATGGGAGAAGGCGGGCATGTCGTTTATTCAGGTGCCACAGCTGAATATCTCTCCTGGTTTGGCGTCGAGCGCACGACCGAGGTGTATGCGCGCTTGGTCGGCGCGGAATTGAACACATGGGTCGCCAAATACGTCCGCTCCAAGGAGCAACCATCGCCCTCTGAGGCTCACAGTGGGATGAAACTGCAATCGACCAAGGCTGCGGCTTGGCGTCAGTTTTACTGGTTGTCCCGGCGCTACGTTGCCATCAAGACCAATGATCGCGTAAACACGATGATGATGATTGGCCAAGCCCCGTTGATCGCTGCGCTGATCTGCCTGATCTTTGCCGACATCACGCCGGCCGTCCCCTTCCTGGTGGTCATCAGTGCGATTTGGCTGGGAACTAACAATGCCTCCCGGGCCATCGTGGGAGAGCAGGCCATCTTCAAACGGGAGCGGATGTTCAATCTACATTTGCACACCTACTTGGGCTCCAAGGTCTTTGTGCTGGGCATCTTTGCAGTCATTCAGTCCGGGCTTCTCATGGCCGTGATTACGCTGGGCTACCAGTTCCGCGGAACTGATCCGCATTGGACAAGTCCTGCGGGGGGATTCATCTGGCTATCCATGGTCTGCATTGCCTCGACGATGATGGGACTGTTCGTCAGCTCCTCCCTAAACAATTTGGAGAAAGTGATGACGCTCGTTCCGCTGGTGCTGATCCCTCAGATCATGCTGGCTGGATCCATATCCCGAATCTCTAATTGGATCGTGGAAGTGCTCAGCTATTGCACCATTTCCAGATGGGGAACTGAGGGACTAAACATCCTGCAGAAAACCATCCACATCGACGGACCGATATCCGGGGCTGGCAGCGCGCCTCAGGTTCTGCAGGCAAACCTAGGCCACTACTATCATGACGTATTTGGCAAGTTGGCGGGGACGTTTTTCCTGGATGTGTGGTGGCTGGTGAAATTGAGCATCATTTTTGCCGTGCTTACCATCGTGAAACTCAATGCTCGAACTGCAAAATGAAGCGGTTTCTGCAGGTGTCCCTGATGTTTCAGGATTGCACTTAACCATGCATGCTATATCAACATTAAGGCATGGACTTTCATGACTAATAAAAATTCACAACACCCACCTTCGCATGGACAGGCCTTGCCAGCTGGCACCCAGTTGGAGGAGTTCGTCATCGAGCGGGTCTTGGGCGTCGGTGGTTTCGGCATCACCTATCTGGCAAAGGACAGCAGTCTGGGGCGCAAGGTGGTCATCAAGGAAAACCTGCCCGCACAATTCTGCTGGCGGGACACGCACGCCCTCACCGTGCGCACCCGCCACATGGAGGTTGAAGATGCGGACAATTTCCAATATTCCCTGGAGAGCTTCCGCAAAGAAGCTTCCACGCTCGCCTCTCTAGATCATCCAGGCATTGTGAAAGTTCTGCGCAGTTTTGAAGCCAATGGCACCGCCTACTTTGTCATGCCCTTTGTC
>CAJCCF010000302.1 GCA_903960845.1 uncultured Verrucomicrobiota bacterium
CTCGAAAGTAAACGGATAAGTGACGGCCGGATCACGCAGGATTTCCGAAGCCGTTGATTGGGAATTGTAGCGGGTGTTGCGTGCCTGCGTCAGGATGATAGAGAGCAACCGGGAAGGATCCGGCTGATAACTGGAATCCCCGGTCACTTTTTCAACCTTTTCAAAAAATGCCCGCAGGCCCCGCTGGCTATTTAAGTTGCTCAGCAATTCCAAACCCTTGGACTTGATCATGCCCTTGATCTTCCAGATTCTAGACATACCAACCACTGCCCCGATGGCTCCGTTGGTCGGAACTGGAGCCTTGATGGCAGTCTTGATTGGCGCATCCGAGGCCATTGAATAACTGTATTCGTCCAGCCTCACGCCGGAATCTTCAGGAAAGAGCTGGAACAAAAACTCCAAATTAACCCAGCCTCGTGAGCGGGGTAACATCAATAGATTCGTGCGCGCTATTTCCTGACTTTCACGCAGGAGTTGAGAATTCCGATCTTCTGAAATTTTGATCTCATACGGTGTTAAACCCCAGGAAGGGTGATTCATCGTTGTGAAGACTGAATAGCCGCCATAGCCAAAGGCTAGAAACAGTGAGCAAACCAATAATCGATTCACCCACACCGAGAGATGCATGAGGCGCAAATCAGCCAGAGTCGGGTATTGGGCGTCTAATTTGCCAATATTGAAAAAACTTTGCTTGGCCATCCAATCCCAAAGATTGGAAAATGTCCTCGTGTTGGCCAAGGCCGGTGCTTCTTGGCGAGCGCGTTGTATTTCGCTCCTATTATAAATTAAAAACTCCAAATGATGGTGGGTCACCGCCTTCATCGTTGGATGACTCGACAAATCTATTCCTTGCAGGCGCAGTGGGTGGTGTCTGGCCGAATACGTGTATAATTCGCGCATGATGTCTTGCAATTCGATTGGACTCTTGGCCGCAAGAACCACAAGGGGGTCATTGGCAGACATGATCTCTGCCCGAATCGCCATGTTCCAGAGGATATCGCCAAAGCCTGAAGGCACTGGAATTTCAACTTTGTGCGGCAGGCTGCGCATGCTGACCAGTTCCCCAACTGAGTTCAGTGCAAAAACCACCGTGAACTTCAAGTAGGGCATGACTAGTAAATATCCCTCGTCCTGAGGCAATCCGATCAATGGCATGGCGGCCAAAGCCTCAAGCGGGGCCGCAGTGATCGCTATTCTAACGGGAATGCGGTGAGATTCGCCAGCGATGAGCAGCTTTTTTGAAAATGCCTCACGATATCGTGACTGACTGACTGCGACATAACGAACCTGCCCAGCCATCGCTCCATACATGTACAACAACCGCCAAGAAGTCAGTTCCTCAGAAATCTTTTTGTCTGCCAGAAACTCAATCGGCTCGTCAGTCAGGTTGAACCGCATCATTTGAATGTCTTCAGCGACACTCAGACCTGCGGTGAACTCTGCCAGTTCGGCTTGCGCGAACTCATCGGCTACGTGGAAAACAACCCCGATGGCCTTCGGCTTTTCGCCGAAAAAATTCGATAACAACAAGGAGGAGAAAACTTCTTCAACGTTTTCACCCGTCGTCAGGGCAGGAAGTGTTAACGCGGGCCCTTCACGCCAAAGATTTTCGCGCTGGGAATAGGTTGCGGAGTGGACTTCAGAGCCTCCGTCGAACCATAGATGCCACTGATGCTGAAGATTTTCAGGAAGCTCGAACCAATTTGGATCAAGAGAAGCCCTACCACTCGTGGCGAAGATTAGCTTGGCTTGTTTATAAGCGTCAGCCTTCGTCAGAGTGGTCGGGTCAACTATAGGGATCACAATTTCACTATGTAGCAGTCAAATTCGATCATAGACACCTCAAACTTTACCAGTCTGTCGTAGCAATCGCATCCAGCACGTGCGTGTAGTCAGCTCCATCTCCAATGTAGGCGCAACTAACATAAGCAGTGCCTACAGGAGGAACCACTGCCAGAGCGACATAGGCTGTTCCAGAAGGGCAGACAGGTTTGGTTTCCATAAGCTTACCGGCACCAAAAACGGTGGCTTCCAAAAGATCTGCTCCAGACGCCAAATTCGACATGTTCGCATGACCACGAATGGCTTTTTGGACAGCCGCAAGCTGCATCTTGCATTTAGCCTTGTCAGAACCTTTGCGGTAGCTGCCGATGCCGATGAAGGCCACAGCGATAAGGCCCAGAAGAAGGGCAATGACCAAACTAATTTCAATCAGGGTGAAGCCTGAGCGGCGAGAACGGTTGGTAGCGATGTTGGTTTTCATTTTTTTATTGGGTGATGTTATTTTTTATAATTAAAAATAACTAAGAACGATATTCTGAGAAAGGTCGTGAAATGTCAATAGCGATATTCAGTTCGTTCGCAGGATGTGTCGCGTTTTTTATTACGTATGTAATATGTAGTTACGTAGTTATTATGTAAACTCGTATGTATCTAATACTTAAGTATGTATTCTGTAACTACCTTTAACTCAGTCCGAGTTGGAAGCGATGGATGCCAACTGTTGATTAATTCGCAGATAGCCCCATGTGCTTGCCGCACAAGATGAGCGGGGTAACCTCCAGCAATGCGAATCCTCATCACCAGTGACAAATACAAAGGCTCTCTCACTTCCTCACAGGTGGCGCAGATTTTGCAGTGTGTGCTTACCCGGGACATTGCCGGGATCGAGATCGATCTGTGTCCTATCGCTGATGGCGGAGAAGGCACAACGGAGGCGATGATTACGGCGCTGGGTGGCACCTGGGTGGAAACCCAAACGCTGGATGCCCAAAGCCGCCCCATTACCGCGAGCTATGGATGGATGGCCCGGCAGGCTGAAGCCGTGATGGAGATGAGCGCGGCAAGTGGATTGATTTTGGTCAACGAATTGCCTCTGCAGCCACAAGTCGCCAGCAGCTTTGGCACCGGCTTGATGATACAAAATGCCATCCAGCGTGGTGCGCAGCACCTCAGCATCGGAATCGGCGGCAGTGCCACGAATGACGGAGGGCTTGGCATGGCTGCTGCGCTTGGATATCAACTTCTCGATGAATCAGGTAAACCGATTCGTGCAGTGGTGGATGATCTGCACAGGCTCCATCGAATTGAAGGCCCAGCCCACACCATGCCTGATATCCTTGTCGCCTGCGACGTGGACAATCCCCTGCTCGGCCCGAAAGGTGCAACGCGAATCTATGGTCCACAGAAAGGAGTCACCGACTTCGATTTCTTTGAAAACCGGCTGACTCATCTGGCCGATATCGTGTCGCGCGATCTCGGCACCGATCCGCGCGACCTGGCCGGCTCAGGCGCGGCTGGCGGACTGGGTTACGGGCTCATGGTTTTTTGTGGAGCGCGCTTGACCGGCGGGTTTGATCTCGTGGCTGACCGGACCGGTCTGAAACAGCGCATGGCCCAAGCAGATCTGGTGATCACGGGAGAAGGCCGGTTGGATGCGCAAACGCTCCACGGCAAAGGCCCCGTCGGCGTAGCCATGATGGCACGCAGTCTGGGCAAGAAAACCGTCGCTTTCGCAGGCTCCATAGAAGACTCCCCAGCTCTCCGGGCCCACTTCGATCTGTCGTATGCCATCAAACCAGCCGGAATGCCATTGAGCGAGGCCATGGCGCGTGCTGATGAACTGCTCTCGGCAGCGGCCCAGCGCGCCGTGCCGGAGATTCGCGGCTTGCTGGGCTTGCATCACTAATTGCCAGATGCTCAGTAAGGGGTGTGCAGTTTTCGATCTGATTCTGCCGGCCCCAATCGCTTCCAACCAACCACTCCTCCCCATTTTTTTCCCATGTCAAAATCAGTTGTTCTCCTCTTCGCCGGTCAGGGTGCTCAAAAAGTCGGCATGGGAAAAGATCTAGCCGAGGCCTACCCGGCTGTTCGCTCCATGCTCGATCAGGCTGACGCCACACTTGGTTATTCACTGAGCCGGATCATGTTTGATGGCCCCATGGAGGAGCTCACCCGGACTAGCCGCTGCCAGCCTGCTCTGTACACCCACGGGCTTGCCCTGCTTGAAGTGCTCAAAGCCCGCTTGCCCAACCTTCAGATTGCCGCCACTGCCGGTCTGTCACTCGGTGAGTTCACCGCCCACGCCGCGGCGGGGTCATTTGATTTTGCCACCGGACTGAATCTCGTCTTCAATCGCGGCAGTTTCATGGAAGAAGCCTGCCAGCAAACGCAGGGAGCCATGATCGCCATGCTCGGAGGGGAAGAAGCTGCCATCCGGGAACTCGCCGCCGAATGCGGGATCGATGTCGCCAATCTCAATGCCCCCGGCCAAATTGTTCTCAGCGGCAGTGTCGAAGGCATTAAGGCAGCTGCTGCCAATGCCAAGAATAAAGGCATCAAACGCGCCATCCCGCTGCCCGTCGCCGGAGCCTATCACAGCCGACTCATGAAGAGTGCCCAGGAAAAGCTCGCCGCCGTGCTTGCCTCCTCAACCATCTGCGAGCCCACCCTGCCGGTCATCTGCAACGTTGAGGCGCGCAGCGTCAAAACTCCTGAAGATATCCGCGCCACGCTGACCGCTCAGGTCACCGGCAGCGTCCGCTGGGTTGAGTCAATGCAGGAACTCAGAGCGCAAGGTCACGAACTTTTCATTGAACTCGGTCCCGATGCCACCCTTGCCGGTCTTTTTGGCAAGATCGACAAGGGAGCCAAAGTGATCTCCATCAAAGACATCGCCAGTCTCGATGCTGCCGTTGCGGAACTGTCATAGCCGTTTGCCAGTTTTCCTGCCCGGTCTCAGCCCTTGGTGATCGTCTCGTCGAGATTCAGGAGAGCGGTTGCGATGGCAGTCCAGGCGGAGGCCTCATCTTTTAAGGAAGACTGGCTGGCGTGAAGCTGACGCAGCACGCTCATCTCCTGCGCACGCGGCTCACGGGCGAGGGCGAGACGCAGCGCATGGCGGAGACGGCCATCGACACTTGTGTCTGCGGACTCGGTGGTGATTCGTTTGGCAAAGGCCTGGGCAGCCTCGACGTAGACGGGATCATTGAGCAGTGTCAGGGCCTGCAAGGGAGTGTTCGAGCGGCTGCGCTTCACCACGCAGGCCATGCGTGCACTCGCATCGAAATTGACAAAACTCGGGTAGGGCGCTCCGCGCTTGAGGACGACATACAATCCGCGGCGATACTGTTCGGCACCCGGGCTGACTTCGTATTTGTATTGCTGGCCACCCACCTTGGCCCAAAGGCCATCCGGCTGCGGCGGGCGGATGGGTGTGCCGCCCTGCTTGAGATTAATCAATCCGGAGATGGCGAGTGCATTGTCACGGATCGCCTCGGCATCAAGGCGCTGGCGCGGACCGCGCCAGAGGAAGGTGTTTTCAGGATCGCTCAGCGAGCCCGCAGCCCCGGCAGTCATGATGGAACTCTGCCGGTAAGCGCGTGACGTGACGATCAGCTTCAACAGATGCTTCATGCTCCAGCCCTGCTCCACGAACTCCACCGCAAGCCAGTCGAGCAATCCGGGATGCGTCGGTGGCGAGCCTTTGATGCCAAAGTCCTCCACGGTGCTGACAATGCCGCGCCCGAAAAGTTCCGCCCACCAGCGATTCACAGTGACACGCGCGACGAGGGTGTTGCCTCGACTAACCAACCATTTAGCAAGCGTCAGCCGGTTTGGCGGGCCGCTGGTTTTCTCCCCAAAGAAGGCGGGCGTGGCGGCGGTTACAGGATCAGTCGGATCGGTGTAGACGCCACGCTTGAAAATGGCGCTCATGCGCGGCTCGGGCAGCTCGCGCATGATCTCGGTGGTTGGCACCTGGATGGCGGCGAGCTGCTTTTGGAGCGCCTGCATCTGCTTCTTCAGGCGCACGATTTCACGCTTGTCATCCGACTCGCCGACCTTGAACTCGAGAGCGGCGACCTTCTGCGTGAGATCCTGCTGTTTCTTCATGTCCCCCGCTGCACCGCTTTCCAGCACGAGCGGCACGCCTTTAAACTGGATGCTGCCGGGCGTTTTCGGATTGGTGCGCTCGGCCTCCTTCTCGGTGTTGTTGAAATAGGCGAGCAGGCTGTAAAAGTCGCGCTGGGTGAATGGATCAAACTTGTGGTTATGGCACTGCGCGCATTCAAGCGTGGAGCCGAGCCAGACGGCACCCGTGGTGTTCACACGGTCGATGACCTGATTGATGCGCGTCTCTTCAGGCTCGGAACCGGCCTCGACATTGGTCGGCGTGCAACGGTGGAAACCTGTGGCGATGAGCAGGGCATTGGATGTCTGAGTGACGAAAGATGCCGAATGAATACCTGAGCCGAAGAAGCCGGGATTGTCCTTCATCCTTCCACCTTCATCCTTCATCCTCTTCTCCAGAAGGAGATCGCCAGCCACCTGCTCGATGGTGAACTGGTCAAACGGCATGTCCGCATTCAACGCATCAACCACCCAGTCGCGGAAGGCCCAAATCTCGCGCAGATCATCGCGCTGAAAGCCGTGTGAGTCCGCATAGCGCGCCAGGTCAAGCCAGGGCCGTGCCCAGCGCACACCGAACTCGCGTGAGGCCATCAGTTTGTCAGCAGCCAAGGACACTGCCTTGTCAGGATCGATGAAATAAGCTTTCACAAAGGCATCCACATCAGCGATGGGCGGTGGCAGCCCCGTGAGATCAAGCGACAGCCGGCGGTACTGCACAGCAGGGTCGGCTTCGGGCGAGTGCGTCAGTCCATCTTTCTCAAGACGTGCGAGAATGAAACGATCCACGGGATTCCTGGCCCAGTCGCGGTCTTTGACATCCGGTAGTGAGGGGCGCACAGGCGGCACATAGGACCAATGCGCTGCCGACTGCACCTTGTCAGGCCACCTGGCTCCCGCCGCGATCCACTCGCGCAGGTTTTGGATATCCTGCGGGCTAAGCAGAGTGCCGCGTTTGGGCATCGCTTCCTTGTCGCTGCGCGGCAGGGCCACGCGGCGCAGGATTTCCTGATGATCGGCCTTGGCGAAAACCTCACGCGAATGCAGACGCTGCCCGCCTTTCCCATGCTCGGCACCATGACACTCAAAGCAGGCCCGCTGGAGCACGGGATACACGTCGGCGGAAAAATTCACAGCCGCCGAAGCAGCAACTGGAAACAGGAGAAGAATGAAACGCATGAGCAAGCCGTGAACGAAAGGCAGACGATGCGCCTTTCAGGAGCATTATCGGCAGCATAGCCCTTGAACAGTCCCTCATTTAAAGCTTACAGGAAACAGGAGAAGCCCGGCTATAATTTGGGTGGACCTGCATGCCGGATCATCCTACATCGGCTTGCCGGAGTGTTAGAGATGCGTTAGTCGTCGCCCCCGTCCTCTCCCATGAGAATTCTTCACCTGACGCCCGGCACGGGCAGCTTCCACTGCGGTAGCTGCCTGCGTGACCATGCCCTGATCCGGGCACTGCGCTCACGGGGGCATGATGCGCTGATGGCTCCTCTTTATCTACCGCTCGTCACAGACCGCGAGGTGACCAATCCTGAGATTCCAGTGCAGGCAGGCGGCATCTCCCTTTATCTCCAGCAAAAAATGCCGCTGCTGCGCCACATGCCGCGCTTTGTGCATGACTGGTTGAATCGTCCAGCCCTGCTGCGCTTCGCCGCACGCTACATGAGCATGACCAGTGCGCGGGATCTCGGCCGGATGGCGCTCGGTGCCCTGGAAGGCGAGCGTGGCAATCAGTGGGCCGAATGGCAGCGCGTGCTCGAATGGATCAAGACGGAAGTGAAGCCGGATGTCATCTCGCTTTCCAACGGCCTGCTCATTGGACTCTGCCCGGTGATCGAGCGCGATCTTGGCATCCCGGTGGTGGCCTCGCTTCAGGGGGAGGACTCCTTTCTCGACACGCTGGTGGAGCCATATCGGGAGCAATGCTGGGCCGAAATGCGCGCCAATGCCCGGCATGTCACGCACTTCGTCGCCGCCAGCCACTTTTACGCCGATAACATGAGCGCACGACTCGGTCTGCCCGCCGGAAAAATCTCGGTCGTCTACAACGGGCTTGAACTCACCCCCTTCTCCACGGCCAAACCGGACCCAAACTGGCCCACCATCGGCTATTTCGCGCGCATGATTCACGGCAAAGGCCTGACCACATTGGTGGATGCCTTCATCGAACTCTGCCAGCGCGGCAGCGTGCCGCGTCTGAAGCTCAAAATCGGCGGTGCCAAAACGTCAGGTGACGAGAAGTATCTGGCCGGGTTGCAAGCCAAGCTCAAGGCGGCCGGCTGTGACCGGCGCGTGGAGTGGCACCCGAATGTGAGCTTTGGCGACAAAGTGAAATTCTTCCGGGACCTGACCGTTTTTTCCGTGCCCGCGACGTATGGCGAGGCCTTTGGTCTTTACATACTCGAAGCCATCGCCAGCGGCGTTCCCGTGGTGCAGCCCAGACATGGAGCCTTCCCCGAACTCATTGAGATCAGCCAGGGTGGCGTGCTCTGCGAGCCCGATGATGTCAAGGCGCTGGCAGATGCGCTGGAGAGCACCCTGCTCGATGACCAGCTCCGAGAAAGCCTGATCACTGATGGCATGGCACGCGTGCGCAGCGAGTTCAGCACCACCAAAATGGCCGAGGCTTTTGAAGCCGTGCTTCTGGCTGCGCGGCAGCAGAGTTCTTGAGTGAGGCAAGAATCCCTTTGTGCTCACATTGATTCAAGAACATGGAGCATCACGTTTCATGTCCGCATTATCCCCTCCAGCACCCGGCATCTTCGCCACGATCGCCGTGGTGTTCCGACAAAACCGGACGGCCTGCCTGCTGCTCAACGTTCTGGTGATCGCTCTGGTGACGAGCTACTACCAAGTGCCGGCGGTGGCGGGAGTGTGGGAGGCTGTCGGCGCGTTCAAGCTGCGCTGGTCCTATGCTTTTTCGCTAACTTCCACCGTCTTTGCCGCTGCAGTGATGCCCTTTTGTATTCAGGCAATGATGGGCAAATTGCCTGCAAACGGGCGCTGGAAACGACTCGGACTTCTGATGCTGTTCTGGGGTTATCGCGGCATGGAGATTGACCTGTTCTACCGCTTTCAGGGATTTCTGTTTGGCCACGGCAGCGATGCGGCCACGCTCGTCACCAAGGTGGCGCTCGATCAGTTTGTCTTCAGTCCGCTGTGGTTCGTGCCCACCTACCTCATCGTGCTGCGCTGGATTGAAGTCGGAGCTTCCTGGTCGCGCACGCGCGCCTCGCTCAACCGGGAATTTTGGACGCGCACCTGCCCGACCGTGCTGGTCACGAACTGGCTCGTTTGGATTCCCGCTCTGGCCCTGGTTTACAGCCTGCCGGCAGCCTTGCAGTTTCCTCTCTTCTCCGTTGTCATGTGCTTCTTCATCCTGATTGTGACGCTGCTTGCAGGCTCAAACCGGGATGATTCACCGGCAACGGCAACCGAGCACAGAGCCTGACAAGCACGCAGGGCGCCGTGCAGGAATCAGGAGCCGGCTTTCCCCGTTTTTTTCGCTTCCACTTTCACGCAGGGAAAGCGGCAGCTCACACTGACGCCGTGCCGTGGTTTTGAAACAACTTTCAGGGTGCCTCCAATAAGGTTGGCGCGATAGTCCATGACTTGCAGACCGATCCCATTGTTGGTCTTGCCCTTCTTTTTGGTGATCCCAAGGCCGTCGTTTTCGATCATCAAAACACATTCGTCCGTCCCAAGATGGCGGAGTGAAATGGCGACCTTTTTGGGGTGACCATGGCGGATGGCATTGTTGGCAGCCTCCTGGGCAATGCGGAATATGTGCGATTCCATCTCCGCGTCCCTGATCTGAATTACCGGGTCCACTTCACAGGTGCATGCAGTGCGGTGATTGATGCGGATGGTCTCGGCGAGCAGTTGCAGTGCGCCGCCGAGGCCGCGGTTTTTAACGGCAGACGGCGACAAACCATGAGACATCCTGCGCACTTCCTGAAGTGCGTCCTGAAGGATCTCCCGGATACGTTCCGCGCTCGTTCGCTGGGCACCGCTGAGTTCAGTTTCCAGAGACTCCATGAGACTGACGGCACCAGTCATCGTCTGACCGATGCCGTCGTGGAGATTGTGGCCGATACGAGCCTGCTCCTGCTCGGAGATTTTCAGGATCTCCCGCTGAAGCTGGTTGCGCTCCGTAAGGTCAGTTCCGGTCACGATGATGCGGTCAAGAGCGCCATCAGGCAGCCGTGTCGAGACGCTGGACATGGAAACAATATGCTGCGTGCCCTTCTTGCCCGTCAGGGTCACCTCCCGTGGCGGGTTGGATTTGCCATTGATCATCTTCTGCAGCCAGACGCCAGCCACGGCCTTCTCTGCTGCACTCACAAGAACTTCCCAGGGCTTGCGTCTGACCAGTTCCTTCCGGCTGTAGCCGAGGATTCTCACCGTGGCATCATTCACGTGCATGATGTTGCCTTGGGCATCGAGCATCAAAATGATGACGGAGGTATGATTGGCCAGTGTCTGATTGAACTCCAGTTCCCGCCGGTAGCTGGCCTCCGCAATCTTGCGTTCAGTGATGTCCTGAAAGGTGCCCATCAATTTGACCACCTTGTCCCCTTCGAGCACCGGGACACACTGGGAACGCGCCCAAAAACGCCGCTCTTTGGCCGAAATCACGCGCAACTCCAAATCATAAGGCGTGCCTTGATCACACGCTGCCTGCATTGCTTCCTGAATCCGCGGTCGCGCCTCCGGATCATAAAAGGAAATGGCTTCTTCGAGAGAGGGTGCCACTGAATCATCGATATCGAAAAGGCGGCAAGTCTCCAGAGACCAGACGAGTTGACGGGTCTTCAAGTCGAGCTCCCAACCACCAATTTTTGCCACCGCACCGGTGCGCTGCAGCAGATCGGAAGTGTGCGCCAATTCCAGTTCCGACTGCTTTCGATGGGTGATGTCCTCCACCACGGCAATGTGCCGGGTCGGCACTTCTCCCGTCTGCCACATGGGCGAGACCGTGAGATTGATCCAGGTGATCTCTCCATCCGGGTGAAGATAGCGCTTCTCCATGGTGAAGGTCGAGATCAGGCCAGCCCTGAGTTTCTCCATGAGGTCCAGATCCGCCTGCAAGTCGTCCGGATGAGTGACCTCCATGAACGTTTCATTCAGCATCTGTTCCCGCGTGTGACGGGCGATCTCACAAGCCCGCTGGTTCACTTTGAGGAACCGGCCAGTATTGCTGTCGATCATTGCCACACCCACGGCGGCCTGTTCAAAGATGGCTCGGAACTGTGCCTCGCTCTCAAACAATGCCTCTTCAGACTGCTTCCGCTCGATGGCGATGCGAGTGACGTGGACCGCCCGTGCAACCTGCTCCAACTCCCTCAGCAGGGGGCTGCGCGGCTCGCGATAGTAAATGGCGAAGGTGCCTAGAATCTTCCCCTCATGACCGCTGATCGGCGTGGACCAGCAGGCGCGCAAACCATGCCCCATAGCCAGTTCGCGGTAATCGGCCCAGAGTGGATCCGTATCGATATCCGTCACGATGACCTGACGCCGGGTGAAAGCAGCCGTTCCACATGAGCCTGCCACCGGACCGATGGGAGCGCCATCGATGGCGCGATTGAAAGCTTCCGGCAGGCTGGGAGCTGCACCATTCCGCAGATGGATTCCGTCCTCGTCGAGCAAGAGGACGGAGCACAAGGCACCAGGCATCTGCTTTTCCATGCCGAGCATTAACTCGCGCATCACCTCATGCAGGGACGCATCACTGCTGATCAGCTCCATGGCGTCCTTTTCCCATGCCAGCAGTTGCTGCGCCTGCTTGCGATCGGTGATATCGCGGACGATGGCCTGCAGCAGTTCCGAGCCTCCCAGCTTCACTATGTTCAAGCTTACTTCAGCAGGAAATGGCGTGCCGTCGAACTTCGAGTGTGTCCACTCGAAGAACTGCGGCTTGCCAGCCAGAGCGGCATTGATTTTTTCGATCGCAAGCTCGCTGGAGTTCCGGCCATCTGGCTGAAATGGCGGTGAAAATTCATGCGGCTCACGTCCCACGATCTGATTGCGCCACTTGCAGCCGAACATCTCCAAAGTGCGGACGTTGCAGTCAATAAACCGGGAACCCCGCATCAGGAAAATAGCGTCGCCCGCATTTTCGAAGAGGGAGCGGAACTTTTCTTCACTTTCCCGCAGTGCCACCTCGGCATTCTTGTGCTCGGTGATATCAGCCAGCGCTCCCGCCATGCACACAGGCTCGCCATCTGCATTTCGCTCCGCCTGCCCTCGTGCACGAAACCAGCGGTAATCGCCGTTCTTGCAGCGCAGCCGCATTACGACGTCATAAGGCACACCGTGTTCCAGATGATTCCGGCGCGCGATTTCGACTGCCGCAAGATCGTCGGGATGAGTCCGTGAAATGAAGCTGGTTTCACGATCTCCGGGCAATTCATTGTCCGCGAAACCGAGAAGTTCCTTCCAGCGCGGGGACAAGTAGGTTTCGCCCGTCAGCAGGTTCCAATCCCAAAGTCCCTCGCTGGTCCCGCGCAGCGCACGGGCGTAGCGGTCCTCACTCTTTCTTAGAGCTGCCTCCGTTTGTTTGCGTTTGGTGATGTCGTGAGACCAGAAGAGCAGGCGCCAGACTTTGCCGTTGCTGTCGAAAAGCGGTTTGCTGTTTGTTTCAAACCAGAGCCAGGAACCGTCTTTACAACGGTTGCGATGCTCTATCCTGGTTGCCTTGCCATCCAGATTCTCTAAGCGGGCTTGTTCAATGCTTTCATGATCATCAGGATGGATCCGTGACCGCCAGTCACTATCCTGCAGATCTCCGGGTGTCCAGCCAGTCTTCCGGTAATAGGATGGGCTTAAGTAAAGGCTATTCCCCCCGGTGTCATGAAGGCCCACGAGATCGTCCGTGTGATCAGCCAGCAGTTTGTAGCGCTCCTCGCTCTCATGCAGTGCCTTTTCCGCCTGCTTGCGCACCGTGATGTCTTTCACCGGTGCGAGATAATTGAGCGTCTCGCCATCCACATTCTTCATGACAGACGGGCTGACAATGACCGGGAAGCGCTCCCCGTTTTTGCGTAGGAATATCAATTCAAAATCACCCAAGTCACCATTGAGAGTTTCCCTGAAAGCCGCGCCTATCTTCTCGTACTCTTCCGGCGGCCAGTAGGGAAATGGAGAGGATCTGCCGACGAGTTCCTCTTTGGAAAAGCCGGTCATTCGGCAAAATGCCGGATTGACCTCCAATTGAACTCCGGTCGCATCGAGCACGGAAAAACCGTCCTGCATGGAGCGAATCAAGCGATCCCTAAATTCAGCCGAAGCCTTCAGGGCGTCTTCAACCCGTTTGTGTTCGGTGATGTCGCGACTCACACCGACAAGGCCGATGATCTTCCCCTCCTCATCGAAACGCGGCACCTTCGTTGTCAGCAGCACGTGCTTCTCTCCCTTGGATGAGATGAGTATCTCCTCCAGCGTTTCCGTCCGCCCCGTCTCCATCACGCGCTGATCATCAGCGATGAATTTCGCCGCCTGCACCGGGTCTTTATCAAACTCCATATCAGTGCGCCCGAGCACCTGCTCCAACGTCAGCCCGCACGACCGCAATCCGGCTGGATTCTTGAAGATGGTGCGCGACTCCCGGTCCTTCACGAAAATGCTGTCCTGGGTATGGTCGGTGATCGAGCGCAGCAGCGCCTCGCTCTCACGCAGAGCCTTCTCCGACTCCCTGCGCGCGGTGATGTCAGTAAGCAGCGCGACCGCGCCGACATACGCGCCATCAGCATTGGTGATGGGATTGGTGGATACAAGCGCCCATAAATCGGAGCCATCCTTGCGCAAGTATTTGAATTCAAACTGCTCCGCTATCCCCTCTTTTCGGCGCTCAATGAGCTTGCCCAGCATGGCACGGCCCTCGTCGTCCAGGAAATCGTCGATCGGGCGCCCGAGCATCTCCTTCACCGTGTAACCCATCATTTGCGCCATTTTCGGATTGATGTAATCCGTCAGGGAATCTGCATCGATTTTCCAAATGCCTTCTTCCGCGCTTTGCACGATGAGGCGAAAGAGCTCCTCACTCTTATGAAGCCCCTCCTCTGCGTTCTTTCGTGTGGTGATGTCACTGAACAGGACGCGGGTCACAGGCGAACCATCTTTCTCTGCGGCGATAAAACCCAACTGCGCCCAGAACACCGTGCCGCCGTCCTTAACCAAGCGCAATTCGCAGGATTGAGCCTTACCGGTCGTGGCTAGTTGTTTACTCAGTTGGTGAAAAATGCCCTGATCCTCTTTGAGAATGCAGCGGAAGAACGGCTGGTTAAGCAGTTTGGAAATGTCCACCCCCAGGAGCGACGCCGCAATAAGGTTGGCCTGCAAGATCAACCCTTGCACACCGATGGTGAGATAGCCAACCGGCGCGAGTTCATAGAAATCAAGATAACGAGCCCGCGAAACATCAAGCTCCGCCTGCGCCCGGCGCAGTTCATCATTCTGCATTTCCAGCTCGATTTGATGAACGCGCAGTTCATGGATCATGGGCCAGATGGCCTCGGGGTCCATCGATACCAAACCCTCTTTTGATGAGGTTTTTTCCGCATTGGACACAGCTTCCGCCCATGAGCGCAATTCGGCAGTATCAGATGGGGTGCCCTTTCGTTTCATAAGGCATCTTGAATGATTGCCCGCTCCACGAACGCGATCAAAGGCCTCCGGCCTGCCGCATTTATCAAGGCACTGAAGAGCCCAGAAACTTTACTCACTTTTGGAATCCGCCAGGCGCGGCAAGGCAATTTGGCCACACCTCTGCCTGACCGCTCCAGCATGCCAAACACGGCCAACCCGCCAGAGGTAGCAGCCTTACCAATTGTCAAAAAAACCTGCAGCGACCGCATCCGGGTAAGTGCGGATGCTCCACCCATAGTCACATTTGTGATCAGGGAAACACGGGCCTTTACGCGCCGTGAATCTCTAATTCTTAGATGTCGATGTTGAGTGCCTCGGATCTTTTTGGTCATGGCATGAATTCCACTTAAGCATTCAATACCACAACACCCTATGACTTGTCTGACTATTTTTACACATACCCCCAGACAAAAGCGTGAACATCCATGAAAACGGGTTCAAATCCTTTGCCTGGATAGGCATTTTCTACATCCGGCAGATCAGCAATTCACGCTCATAGATCAACTCCTTGGGCAGATGACTTTTCAGATCGAGGAAGAGCTCCTCATGCGAGAGGATCTCCTGGCGCCACGCGCTGCGGTCAAAATGCTGCAACTCATCAAACTTCGCCTCCGGAAAGTCGAGACCAGTCCAGTCGATGTCCTTGTAATGCGGCACCCAGCCGATGGGCGTTTCTTTTGACATGCCGTGACCATTGGCGCGGTCAACGATCCATTTGAGCACGCGCATGTTTTCGCTGAAACCGGGCCAGAGGAACTTGCCTGCGGCATCTTTGCGGAACCAGTTCACGTGGAAGATACGTGGCGTCTCGGACAGCGTGCGCTGCATGGAAATCCAGTGGCGGAAGTAGTCGCCCATGTTGTAACCGCAGAAAGGCAGCATGGCCATCGGGTCGCGCCGCACTTTGCCGATCGTCCCTGCGGCGGCAGCGGTCATTTCACTGCCCATTGTGGCACCCGAGTACACGCCGCCACTCCAATTGAAAGCCTGATAAACGAGCGGCATCGTCGTCGCGCGGCGGCCGCCAAAGATGATGGCACTGATGGGGACTCCCTCAGGTTTTTCCCAATCAGGATCGACGGTGGGGCACTGCGAGGCGGGCGCGGTGAAGCGGGAATTCGGATGTGCTGCCTTGGTGCCCTTCTCCTTGGCAATTTCAGGTGTCCATTGATTGCCCTGCCAGTCGGTTGCCTTGGCGGGCGGTTCATCCGTCATGCCCTCCCACCACACTCCGCCATCAGGCGTGAGGGCGACGTTGGTGAAGATCGTGTTCTTCCGCAGGGAAGCCATCGCGTTCGGATTTGTCTTGTCACTCGTGCCGGGAGCCACGCCGAAGAAGCCAGCCTCGGGATTGATGGCGTGAAGACGCCCATCCGCACCGGGTTTGATCCAGGCGATGTCATCCCCCACCGTCCAGACTTTCCAGCCCTTTTTGGCGAAATGATCCGGTGGAATGAGCATGGCAAAATTGGTTTTTCCACAGGCGCTCGGGAAGGCGGCGGCAACGTAGGTCTTCTGCCCCTTTGGATCTTCCACGCCAAGGATAAGCATGTGCTCGGCCATCCAGCCTTCATCACGCGCCATGGCCGAGGCGATGCGCAGTGCGAAGCATTTTTTTCCGAGCAGGGCATTGCCGCCATAACCGGAACCGTAGCTCCAGATCTCGCGCGATTCGGGGAAGTGCACGATGTACTTCTCCTTGTTGCAGGGCCAAGGCACGTCCTTTTGGCCTTTTCTCAGGGGCGCGCCAACGCTGTGCATGCAGGGCACCACGCGCTTTTTCGTCGTGTCGATCAACTGGAACACCTTTTTGCCGATGCGGGCCATGATGCGCATGTTTACCACGACATAAGGCGAGTCGGTGAGTTGCACGCCGATCTGCGACATGGGCGAGTTCAGGGGCCCCATGCTGAAGGCCAGCACATACATGGTGCGACCCTTCATGCAGCCGTTGAAGAGGCCGCGCAGCTTCTGCTTCATCTCAAAAGGCTCCATCCAGTTGTTGGTCGGGCCGGCTCCGTCTTTGGAGTTGCTGCAAATGAATGTGCGCTCCTCAACACGCGCCACATCACTGGGATCAGAGCGCGAATAGAAGCAGCCCGGCCACTGCTTTTGATTCAACCGTGTGAGTGTGCCTGACTCCACCATCTCGTCACAGAGGCGGTCGTATTCAGCCTTGGATCCATCGACCCAGTGAATGCGGTCAGGTTTGCAGAGTGCAGCCATTTTTTTCACCCAGCGGAGAAGGTGGATGTTTTTGCCGAGTGGTTTGGAGGGGTCGATTTTGCTCATGATCGTGAGGAGAGAGATTGAGTGGTCACGCTGATTCCGTGCCAATGACTCATCTTCATTGAGGTGCCTTTTTTGGCGAGTTGATATATCAGGCCAGTTTTGCCTGATTGTGTGCCTTTGCTGCGGGAGCAGAACTTCGAGTTCTGTTCACAACAGCCCCGGACAGAGAAGCATTGTGCCGGCATCGACATTGTCAGTATCGTCTGACCTGCGTCTTGACGGGGAAAGCCGTCGCCATCATCTTACGAGCGTTGCCCCTGGACGCGCTCGGGGCACTCCCCCCACCTCATCCGACCATGTCTGACCGCTTTTGGCGAAGCCTTCTTCTCATCTCTCTGGCAAGCGTTCTGGCCTCTGCCCAGGAAGCGCCGAAGGCAGAGCCTGTGATCGACACCACTGAACCGGTCAAAGAGACAAAAAAGAAGGACCTGGCCGCGACCCTGAGCACGCAAAAGGAGGCGCGGACCATGCGCCTGAGCATCCCGGCACCACGCGGACAAATCGTGGATCGCAACGGTGTCGCCCTGGCCCAGAACCGGGTGGTGCACTACCTGGCGCTGAATTTCCCCTTCATGGACAAGGCGACTCCAGGGATGATCCTGAACTTTGCCAAGGACAAAATTGCACTGGCCAATAAAACTCTCGGTAAAACATGGGGGTTGCCGGATGACAAGCTGATCAACCACTATCAAAACCGGCGCTGGCTGCCGCTGCTTTTTTCCATCGAGGAAGGCATCAATGTGGAACTCTCACTCGAGGAGCAAAAGAAACTGGCCCCATTGCTGGATCAGGGCTCGCTCCTGCTGCAACCCGCCTACATCCGCTACTACCCCAAGGAGGACACCGCCTGTCACGTCCTGGGCTACACGGGAAAAACACGCCGCCTGCCTGAAGGGCCGATTGTGGATGGTGATCCACTGTTTGAAGAGATCGAGGGCCGTGATGGCCTGGAGATCACCTTTGACTCGGTCTTGAAAGGCACGCCCGGAGAGATCAACCTGCTCTTTGATGCCGATGGCAAGCTGCTCTCCGACGAGGTACTGCGGCGTCCAACTCCCGGCCGCACGGTGGTGACAACACTGGACTACAACCTGCAAAAGTATGCGGAGAACGCGCTGAAAAAGAATGCACGCAACGGCGGTGCCATGGTGATCATGGATGTGCGCAATGGCGATATCCTGGCACTGGCCTCAAATCCGACATTCAATCCCAATGAATTCGTCTTTGGCATCCGCGGCAAACGCTGGGAGGAACTGAGCAGCGACCCGAGAATGCCGCTGCTGGCGCGCGCCTTCCGCGGTGAGTATCCGCCGGCCTCGACCTTCAAAATCGTGACGGCACTCAGCGCGCTGGAAAGCGGCAGAGTCACGCCGACCACCTCTTTTTACTGCGGCATCTCACTGCTGATCGGTGACCGCTACTTTCACAATCACAACGTGAAGGCCGATGAGGGAGACATGAATGTGGTCACGGCCATCAAGCGCTCCTGCAACACCTGGTTCTATCAGGCAGCACTGGCCACCGGTGCGGATTATGTGACAAGCATGGCCTCGCGCATGGGATTCGGAGAACGCACGGGCATCCCGCTCAAGGCTGAGGGCAAGGGCAATGTGCCCACCAACGCCGATCACAAAATCCTGAGCGGAGAACTGGCCAACATTGCCATCGGCCAGGGCGCGGTGCTGGCGACCCCCCTTCAGGTCTGCCAATGCATGACGGCGCTGGGGGACGGCAACAAAATGTACCAGCCGAGGCTGGTGAAACAGGTGCAAACCATTGGCGAAGTGATCGTGGATGCCTATGAACCAAGGGTGAGGCGTCAGGTGAATCTCAATCCCATCGCGCGCGACTCAGTCGTCAAAGGCATGGTGGCGGTCGTCTCCGGCAGTGGCGGCACCGGTCACGCGGCAGGGATCAAGCAGGCACAGATCGCCGGCAAGACGGGAACGGCCCAGTGGAGGATCGCCAAGGAGCAGAATCTCGCGTGGTTCACCGGTTTCCTCCCAGCCAGTCAGCCGGTCCTGGCCTTCTCCGTCATTTATGAGGGTCGGCCGGGTGAAAAAGTCAGCGGTGGTGGTCTTGCCGCGCCGATCGTGAACGAGGTCTTCACCAAATACTACGAAGGCGCACCTGCCGACGATCCGCTGGTAGCCGCCATGAAGGATGTACCGCAGGCGCTTTCCCTCGAAGATTCTGAGACTAACAATCCATCCGGCAATCTGCCTGAAGAGGTGCAACGGGCCAATATTCCTCCCCCACCCAGACCGCAGCAGCCGGAACAGCGGACCTTTGGCGGCTTCTTCCGGAAACTCTTCAGGAGATAATCATGACCATTCAAGTCGCCACACTTTGTGACTCCGCCTCGGACTATAACGGGAAACTCTGCATTCTGGGTGCCTTTGACACGCTCTGCTCACGCGAGTTCCCCGTGGTGCATCCGGCCTGCGCGATGGTGATGCGCATGATCTTTGAGCCTGCCGACGCGGGCCGCTACCAGTTCACCGTCCGCTGCATCGATTCCGCAGGAAAGGACATCATGCCGGCACTGCCCCTGGAGCCGGCCATCGAGGTTTCCTTTCCAGGTAATTTCATCCCTTTTGTTACGCGCAACATCGTGCTCAATCTTCAGCGCATCCGCTTTGAGCGCGCCGGTCTTTTCACCTGGGTGGTGGCCTCCAAGGACACCGTGGTGGCACGCATCCCCCTTCGCGTGACCTTGTTTGACGAGTCACGCTCCGCCACCGGTCCCGGGGGTTAATTCCATTTCATCCTCACTGACAGGGAAAGAACACACCGCACGCCATGGAGAATTCCGCCCTTCAAGAAACACCCACCAAGACACCGGACGGCACCGCCATCCGCCAGCTCTCGGTCTTTCTCCAGAACCGTGTCGGCTCGCTCATGGCGCTGACCAAGCTGCTGCATGACCACTTCATCGAAGTGCTCGGTCTGTCCATGCAGGACACCACGGAAATGACGCTCGTGCGCCTCATCCTGAGTGATCCGGACGGCGCAGCGATGCTCTTTATCGAGAAAGGCATTCCATACACGGACTGCCCCATCGTGGTCGTGGAATTGAGTGAGTCAGGCCGCCGCCTCACCGAGTGCCTATCCACGCTGCTGGCCGCAGAGCTCAACATCGAATTCTGTTATCCCCTGCTTGTCCGCCCCGGAATGCATCCGCTGCTGGCCCTGCATTGTGACGATATCGAGATCGCTGCCAATGTGCTTCACCGTGCCGGGTTTCGTGTGATTTGCCAGGGTGATTTGAGCCGCTAAAATAGTGTTTTCCTTTGTGTTCCGGACGCTGTTTGCGGTTTAATAGCAGTTTATGAAACCTGTCTTTGAAAAAGTGCCCCGGCGCGACTGGGAATCCTTCCACTGCGAGGTCGTGCATGGCCCGGACTATGGAACGCGCTGGCATTTCCATCCCGAGTATCAAATGACTCTGGCAGTCCGCAGTCGCGGGCACCGCGTCGTGGGTGACAACATCTCACCGCTGACGGATGGCGATCTTGTTTTGCTGGGCTCCAACCTGCCGCATGTCTGGCATCAGGACGAGGGCGTCGGAGCCTCGGTGGATGCGGTGATCGTGCGTTTCACTGATGGTTTCCTGGGCAAGGATTTCCTGCAACTGCCGGAGATGGAGGCCGTGCAGCGCATGCTGCGGCGCTCGGCGCGCGGACTGGAAGTGCGGGGAGCCGCACGCACCGACATCAGCCAGCGGATGCGCCGTCTTGCAGAGGTCGACGGACTGACCCGCGTGGTCGAGTTGCTCGCCATTCTGGACGTTCTGTCGCGCTCCAAAGATCTGCGCCCCCTGGCCAGTGCAAGCTACGAGCCAACCCTGCATGCCGGGGATCAGGACCGGATGCAGCGCGTCTGCGACCATATCAACCAGCACCTGATGGACGACATCGACCGAGCCCAACTCGCCAAGCTTGCGCATTTGAGCGAGGGAGCCTTCAGCCGCTTTTTCCGCTCACGCACCGGGAAAACCGTGCCCGAATACATCAACGAAGTCCGCATCGGCCGTGCCTGCCGCATGATCGGTGAAGACCAGCAAAACATCACCGACATCGCCCTCGACTGCGGTTACCGGAATCTGGCCAACTTCAACCGGCGGTTCCGCGAAGTGGTCGGCAGCACACCGCGCGAGTACCGTGCCCAGATGCGGACGCTTGGCAGCGGCAGGTAAGCTCGAGTTCGCGGTGGCAAATTCCGCAACGCACTCTACATGACGGCATGACACGAGTTGGCATTGGCTATGACGTACATCCCTTTGAAGACGGCCGCCCCCTGATTCTGGGCGGCGTGGAGATCGCCCATACCCGGGGACTTCAGGGGCATTCCGATGCCGACGTTCTCTGCCATGCCATCGCCGATGCCCTGCTCGGTGCCATGGGCCTGCCAGACATCGGCTATTACTTCCCGCCGAATGATGCGAGCATTGAAGGCATCTGCAGCCTGCGCATTCTCGAAAAGTGCGCCGCACTCGCCGCTGAAAAAGGCTACCTGATCCAGAATGTCGACTCCACACTCATCGCTGAAGCCCCGCGCGTGATGAAGCACGCGCCCCTGATGAAGGAGAAGATCGGCGCAGCCCTCGGCATCCAACCCGATCAAGTCGGCATCAAAGCCACCACCAATGAGCGAATGGGATTCGTTGGAAGAGAAGAAGGCATCGCAGCGATGGCCGTGGCTTGTTTGGAAAAGTAAGCGGGCTCACTTCCTCTTCGCCCTGGTCTTCGATTTGGCACCCTTCTTCCACAGATCAATCGGCACGGCATTGGCTTGATTCTCACCCGGCGTGCTGCGGCCGCTGCCAATGATTGTTTCCAGCTTCTTGGTTAGGCTGGCAACGATCTCAGGATGATCGGCCTGCATGTTTTTGGTCTCTCCGAGATCGGCGTCGAGATCGAAAAGCTGCACCGGCGGTGAACCAACTGGCTCCTTGCCGGGGCGCGGTTCGCTCCAACCGCCGCTGCCGGGGCAGAGGGCGAGCTTCCACCTGCCTTCGCGGATGGCGAAGAATCCGCCGATGCTGTGATGAACCAGGCTTTGACGCATTGCCTTGTCCGTCCGGCCGAGCAGGGCGGGCAGGAAGCTGAAACTGTCTTCAGCAGCGTCATCAGGCAGTTTGGCGCCCACAATCTCGGCGGCGGTGGCGGTGAAATCGGCAAGGCAGGTGAGTTGCGCGGATGTCTGGCCGGCTTTGACCCTGGCTGACCAGCGCACGAGAAATGGCACACGGTGGCCGCCTTCGTAGATGTCGGCCTTGTGACCGCGGTACTTGCCGCTTGGATTGTGACCCTTGGCGAGCAGGGCCGGATAATCGGCACTGGGTGAGCAGCCGTTGTCACTGGTCATGATGACGACGGTGTTTTCGGTTAGGCCATGGTCATCGAGCGCCTTCAGGACACGGCCGATATTGGCGTCGGTTTCCATGACAAAGTCGCCATATTGATTGAGTCCGCTTTTGCCGCGCCATTCGGGATTCGGCAGGATGGGCGTATGCGGCGCGGTCAGGGGCAGATAGAGAAAGAATGGTTTGCCGGATTTTGCATCCGCCGCTTTCTCTCCGAGATAGGCGACGGTTTTGTCGATAAACGTGGGCAGCACTTCATAGCCGGTGAAACCGGGCGCAGCGGGTCCTTTGCGGGTAAATTTCTTTGGCTCACCCTGCACCATTTCCAGCTCGCGATCCTCAGTGGGCTGAACGGTGACGTGATCGTTCTCGATGAAGACGTAAGGCACCATGTCGAGCGAGGCGGCAATGCCGAAGTAGCGGTCGAAACCAACACTGGTTGGACCGTTCTTCATCGGCCGGGTAAAGTCAGCGCTCCAGGCCTGCTCACGGGATTCAATGGTGAGTTCTGAGACGGTCTGCCCGTCCTTGATGACCCAGTCCATGCCAAGGTGCCATTTGCCGATGGCGGCCGTGTGGTAGCCCTGTGCCTTGAGCATGGAGGCCACCGTCAGGCGCCCCTGTTCAATCAGGCGCGGACTGAGTCCGCCGAGCACGCCGTTTTGCAGTTTCGTGCGCCAGTTGTAGCGGCCCGTCAGAGTGCCGTAGCGCGTGGGAGTACAGACACTGGAAGGCGTGTGAGCATCCGTGAATGTCATGCCTTCACGGGCGATGCGGTCCATGTTGGGTGTCGCAATTTTGCCTTCGGGATTGAGACAGCGCACATCTCCTGTGCCAAGATCATCACAGAGGATGAAGAGGAAGTTGGGTTTCTCTGCGGCGCGGTTCTGAGATGGGACGGATAGGACCGATGCGACGGATAGGAGAAGTGTGAGAAAGGGGCGCATGGCGGTGATTACTCGGCTTTTTTCTTTCCCTTACCCTTGCCCTTCTTGGGCTGCACCGGCTCACCTTCAAAAGGCGCATTGCCGTGGGTGAAACGGGGCGGAGGAATCGTTTCATGAACTTCGGTTTGCAGGCGGGTGAGCTCGGTTTTGAGCTCCTTCACGGTATCGGCATAGGCGGGGTCGCTGTAAAAATTCTTCACTTCGAGCGGGTCCTTTTGGCGGTCGAGCAGATCCCAGCCATCGACATCAGGTGTGTAGTAGTGCACGAGCTTGTAGCGGTCCGTGATCACGCCGTAGTGAGGGCGGACGCGGTGCGGCACAGGAAACTCGTAATAGTGATAGTAGAAGCTTTTGCGCCAGTCGGCGGGTGTTTCACCCTTGAACAGAGGCACCAAAGAACGGCCCTGCATGTCACCCGGCTGGGGCTGACCGGCGATGTCGAGGAAGGTCTGGGCCAGGTCGAGCAGTGAGACGATTTTCCCATTGGTCGAGCCTGGCTTTGAGACACCGGGCCAGCGCACCAGGAAGGGTGTGCGCAGCGACTCCTCAAAGATCCAGCGCTTATCAAACCATCCGTGCTCGCCGAGAAAGAATCCCTGATCACTGCTAAGGATGAGCACGGTGTTTTCAGCGAGGCCTTCTTTGTCGAGGAAGTCGAGCGTGCGCTGGATGTTCTCGTCAACCCCCTTCACACAGGCGGTGTAGTCGTGCATGTAGCGCTGGTAACGCCATTTCACGAGTTCCCTGCCCGTGAGGTTGGCTTCGCGATACCTGGCATTCCTTGGCTCGTAATATTCATTCCAATACTTGAGCTGATCCTCGTTGAGACCCGCAGGGGCGGCGAGTTTGAGATCGCGGTCAGTCATCGTGCGCTCAATGCCCATGTCATGATCGCTGACCGCCTTGCTGCGGCCCTCAAAGGCATCGAAGAGTGTCTCCGGTTCCTCATAGACGCGGTCCTTGTCATGACCGAGATGACGCAGGGCAGGCTCCCATTCCCGGTGCGGAGCCTTGTGCTGAAGCATGAGCATGAAAGGCTTGGTCTTGTCGCGGTTCTTTAACCATTGGATGCCGAGATCAGTGATGATGTCGGTGGCATAACCGGTTTGTTTGACCTGCTTGCCATTGTCAATCATGGCCGGATTGTAATACGCGCCCTGACCCGGAAGAACGTTCCAGTAGTGATAGCCGACAGGATCGGTCATGAGATGCCATTTGCCGATGACTGCATTCGTGTAACCCGCCTTTTGCAGCAGCTTGGGAAAGGTTTGCTGCATGCTGTCGAACCGGCTGTTGCTGTTGTTGTAGAAGCCGTTCGCGTGTGAGTATTTGCCGGTCTGGATGACAGCGCGCATGGGGCCGCAGATGGAGTTCGTCACCAGGCAGCGGTCAAAGCGGATGCCCTCTCTGGCGATGCGATCCATGCCCGGTGTCTCCAGCAGCTTCCGCTTTTCGCCATACGCACTGATGGCCTGTGTGCTGAGGTCATCACAAAACAGGAAGATGATGTTAGGCGGACCTTTCGGCGCGGCAAGTGCGGCAGAGGTCAGCAGGATGAGGCTGGTGAAAAGTCGGCGAATCATGGTGGGGGTGCTTTAACGCGGGAGGATGGATGAGCTTGCTGGAAATTGTGTCGTAGCAGCGCCCGCCTGGCGCGGCGCGGTGGCCTGATCGCCAACACGCGCACTGGTACAAAAAACGGCTGCCGGTCACCCGGCAGCCGTTGAAGTGAATGGGAAAGAATTATTTCTCGATCTTCAGAAGCTCGACTTCAAAGATGAGCGTCTCACCCGGACCGATGTCTGCACCGGCTCCGTTGTCGCCATAAGCGAGGTCGGAAGGGATGAAGAAGCGGTACTTGGAGCCCACGGTCATGAGTTGCAGACCTTCAGTCCAACCCTTGATGACTTCCTGAACGCCAAAGGTGATCGGCTCACCGCGCTTCACGGAACTGTCGAAGACCTTGCCGTTCACCAGAGTGCCGTGGTAGTGGACATTGACTTTGTCGGTCGGCACAGGCTTGGCGCCTTCAGCTGCCTTGATGACTTCATATTGCAGACCGCTGGCGGTGGTCTTCACGCCCTCGCGCTTGCCGTTCTCAGCGAGAAACTTGGCACCGGCAGCCTTGATGTCACCGGCCTTGGCAGCCTGCTCTTTCTTCAGCTCAGCCTGCTTGGCCTGCATCACCTTTTCAAAGGCTTCCATGGCCACGGTCATTTCTTCCTGCTTGAATTTGGAAGGCTTGCCTTCGAACTGGTCGCGGATGGCCTGGAGGAAGTTCTCAAGGTCGACTTCCACGCCCTGCTGCTTGAAGTTGTTGGCGATGTTGCCACCGATGTTGGTGCCGATGAAATAGCTGACTTTGTCCATGGCGGGCTTTGCAGCAGGAGCCGAGGCTTCGCCAGTGCTTTTCGCGGATTCAGTTTTCGCAGCAGCGGTTTGGGCTGAGGCAATGGAGGTCACCGCGAGTGCGGCACAGACGATGCTAAGGGTAGCTTTCATGGGGTAAGAGGCGCGAGACTGATGGCAATGTGCCGTGCGGTCAACCAAGAAAACAACACACCTGCCCGTCGCAACGAATGCTTGAGCCCGGGCCGAGTCTTGCCAATCTGCTCGCCTTATGTCCGCCATTCCCACCGAATTCACCAACGTCACCGCCGTCACCAAAGCCAATGTCTATTTCGACGGCAAAGTGGTCAGTCACAGTGTCCTGTTTGCCGATGGCAGCAAAAAGACGCTGGGCCTGATCTATCCCGGCAGCTACCACTTCGGCACGGACAAGGCGGAGCGCATGGAGATCGTGGCCGGCGGTTGTGAGGTGAAGCTGGATGGTGGCGAGACTCGTGCCACTTACAGCGGCGGCCAGTATTTTGATGTGCCCGCGAAATCAGGCTTCGACATCAAAGTCGCTGAGGGCATCTGCGAGTACATCTGCTCATTCATCGACTGAAGATGAGCCGCGCAGGCAGTTGCGCGGAGGCACTTCATTTCAGCCTGGCCCATTCCTCCCGGAGGATGGGATCAAGGATTTTGGTCCACTCGGCATAGCCTTTGGGGCTGAGGTGCAGGAGGTCATCGACATAAAAATCACGAACCGGCTGCCCCTTGTCATCGGCAAGGTAGCTGGTGCTGTCCACATAGCGCACCCATGGTTTATCCTTGGCCCACTCCTGCAGCAGGCGATTGAGTTCGTGCACCTGCGGGATTTGAGTGACGCGCTTGAGAGAGATCTTGACCGCGTTCAAAATGACTTTCGTCTGCGGCAGTTTCCCGTGCACGAGATTGAGAAATTTGATGTAATCCTCAAGAACTTCCTGCGGTGTCAGCCTGGCATTGAGGTCGTTGCTGCCGGTGTAGGTGACAAGAATCTTTGGCTCATGCCGGATCACGACCGTTTCGGCGTAGACGGTCAGATCATTCGCCACACTGCCGCCGAACCCGCGATTCAGCACCGGCAGTCCGGGAAAGTCCTTCTGCAACTCCGTCCAGCGCCGGATGCTAGAACTCCCCGTGAAGACGATGCCGCCTTTCACCACTTCTTGTTTGGCAAACGCGACGATTTCCTTGGCAAAACGCTCCGGTTTCGGACGCGGTGTGGACTCGGCGGTGGCGGACAGGCTGCCTAGGAAGGTCAGGGCTAGAAGGAAGAAGGTGGACTTCATGGGCGGCTGTTCTAGCGACTCGCCTTGATCAACTCAAGCATCAATCTTTGGGCTCCAGAATCTCATGACTGCCCTCCTGGATGGCGATGGCCTTGAGACCGGCTCCATGGATACGGTTGTTTTTGAGCACCTGCGCCTCGCCGGATATTGAGAAGCCGTTGCGCCCGGGCTTGTCGATCTCGTTGTCCTCAAAGCGATTGCCGCGCGTGCCGGTGCCGATCTGAAAGGCGTTGCCGGTGATGCTGCTGAAACGATTGTTACGCACGATGTTGCCCTCATTGAGTCCGGGTTGCCTGCACCAGCGCCAGAGGCTGAGACCGATGCTGCAGTCGCGGGCTTCATTGCCCTCGATCACGCAGCCGCTGGCATCGTTGAGTTCAAAAGCAATGCGGCAGCGGATGATCCGGTTGCCAACCGCCCGCGAACCCGTGGTGAAGTGATCGAAATCGACCGCCTCATCACACCCGTCCCGGAAGCTGCACCGTTCGATGACCGCTTTCTCGACACTGTAAAGAGCCACGCCACGCCCAAAGCAATTTTGGATGATGCAGTCACGCACGACGATGTCCCTGGGCTTGGGGCCGGTGGGGCCTGATTCATAGCCATAGGAACCGGTGGCGAAGATGGCGCAAAGTTGCGCATGACCCTGCACCAGCGGGTTCGTCGCGACCCTTCCGCCATCAAGGGTGAGATTGGCGATCTCAAGGGTTTCACAGGCCTCGCGGATCTCGATGAGATTCGGCGCATCTTCATGACGGATGACGGTTCCGGCAGGCACAGGAAACTTGAGTGGTTCCTTGAGCACAAGCAGCCCCGGCCTGATCTCCCGGATGACAGCCAGCACATACGGCCGCGGTTTCTTCGTGAAACTGTCAGGCTCGCCGTCGCACTCGATTCGTAATCTCATGTTAGGCTGCCATCCGCGCTCGCCACGCACCGGCAGTCCGGCGCCGCCAGCGGTCGTGGCTTCAGCGCATTCAGCATAGGCCAGTGGTGGAAGCTTGAGAATACAGCGCTCCCTGTCGATTCCGCGCAGGGCCAGTTTTTTGGCGTTTTTAATGACCAGTCCATGAGGCAGAACATGCTCGCCTTCCGGGATTGTCACCACACCTCCGCCGGCCTTGATGGCCTCGTCAATCCATTGCTGGATGGGCGCCGGTTCAGCGGCCTGAAGGTGGCTGATCAGGATCACGGGCAACAAGGATAGAAAACGCATCACAGCATCTCGCTCAGCAGCAGGGCGATCTTGCGATGAAAGCATCAGGACCGGTCACTTGCGGTGAACAGGCGGGGCTTGGTCGCGCGTTTGATCCTCATGCGCCTGACACTCCTTCTATCCCTGCTTCTGGTCACCCTGGCCCCGGCCCAGACGATCAAACCCGCCGATGTGGATGCGGCAAAGTTTCCCAATCTTCAGGCCGCATTCGATGCCGTGCCGGTCTCGGGCGGCATTGTGCGCCTGCCTCCCGGACGTTTTGAGATCACCGAACCGCTGCTGATCAAAACCGAGGACACCCGCGTGGTCGGTGCCGGCGCGGCGACCTGCCTGGTGAATCTGAACCAGGAGGGCAAACCCGCGCTGGTGCTGCGCCCGCCGACACTGGATAAAGACAAGAAGGCACGGTTGTGGCGCGTGCAACTCGCCGACTTCCGCATCATGGGCCAGGAGAAAAGCGGTGACGGCGTCTTTGCCGAAGGCATTCAGGAAATCTATCTGAAAGGCATGTCCATCGATCACAACGGCGGGCATGGCATCCACCTGCTGGACTGCCCCGAGGACCCGCGCATCGCCGACTGCATCCTGACCTATAACAAACTTTGTGGAATCGAGATCGTGGGCTGCCACGACATCGTGGTGAATGCGAATCACTTCGAGGAAAATCTGGATGCCCTGCACTGCACCGACTCCTTCAATCTTTGCATGAACGGCAACAACATCGACGACCACCTGCGGCATGGCGTGGTGATCGAGAACACCTATGGATCCGTGGTCAGCGGCAACATGATCGAAGAGTGCAACGGCACCGCCATCATCCTGGACCGCGACTGCTATGGCATCACGCTCAGCTCCAACGTCATCGCCCATCATCTGGAAGGTGGCATTGACCTGCGGGACGCCCACGGTTGCGCGATCAGCGCAAACACCTTCGTCCTCGCACACCGATTCTCCGTGCGGGTCAGCAAGGACTCCGGAAGGAACACCATTTCGGCCAATCAATTTTGCAACACCTACATCGGCGGCGGCCTGGAAAAACGTCCCGCCAAGGGCGCCACGCCGATGTTCATTGATGAGGGAACCGGAGTTTTGCTGGAAGGCGCAAGTCACTGCACCATCTCGGGAAACACCTTTTCCGGCCTTTCGACAGCGGCCGTCTGGAGCACCGCAGCCTGCCGCGGCCTTTTGATCACGAACAATCTGTGCACCGATTGCGGGCGGAAAGCGCCGGCAGGAACGGCCTGGATCAATGTTGGCAAACCGGAGGCAAGCATCATCAAGGACAATTTGACGGAGCCTTGATTAACGCCTTGATTCCCACCAATGCTCGACGCCCAGCGATTCAAGGCAACCAACTACCGGGAAGATGTTCATTTCACCCGGATCCTGTTGTGGTCGCATATCGGACTTGGAATCACGGTGATGCTGCTGATGCTTCTCCATGAAATCTTTGGCTGGGCGGCGGGCGTTGCAGGCTGGTATGTGGTCACCATGGTGCTCATGCGGGGCATGAGCTCCGCCTCGGGCCCCTGCCGGCAGATGATGGGAGCGGCCTTCCTGATCTTTGCCTTATGCGGCATCTATTTTCTCGGCCAGGTGCTGCCTCATCTCAAAAACGAGAGCGCTCCCCTTGTTTCCCGTGCAGCACTGCCATTTTGGTTAGGCCTGACGAATATCGTTTATGCCGCCGGTGGTGTCGTCATCCTGACCAGCGTGAAGGTGAAGAAAGCCTGCTCGGTTTACTTTTCCATGCGGTGAGACGGTTCAGGCTCGCTTCTTGAACCAGGCCAGGAACTCGCGATTGCCATCCGTGCCCTGAATGCTGGACTCCGTCAGTCCGCGCCACTCGAGTTCAGGCCGGCCCTCGACAAAGCTGCGGATGCGCATGCAGGCTTTTTCATGCAGCTCACTCTCGCGCACGATGCCGCCCTTGCCGACTTCGTCGCGTGAGAGTTCAAACTGGGGTTTAACCAACACTAGTGCCTGACCTCCGGGCTTCAGCACGCTGAGCGCACCGGGCAGCACCAGGGTGAGTGAGATGAAGGAAACATCGCCAACAATGAGGTCCACCAATTCAGGCACATCCTCAGGCTGGAGATGGCGCACGTTGAAATTTTCCCGGCAGATCACGCGCGGATCACTCCGGAGCTTCCACACCATCTGGTTGGTGCCCACGTCGAATGCATAAACTTTCACCGCACCCCGCTGGAGCAGGCAGTCCGTGAAACCTCCAGTGGAGGCGCCCACGTCCATCGCGGTCAGGCCGGTAACCGCGATTCCGAAATGCTCCAGCGCCCCCTCCAGCTTGAGACCGCCCCGGCTCACGAAGCGCGGCGGTGTTTTCACTTTGAGCAGGGCATCATCCCGCACCAGCCAGCCGGGCTTGGACATCACCTCATCACCCAGCATCACCTCGCCGGCCATGATGAGCCGCTTTGCCTGCTCACGGGAAGGGCAAAGTCCGCGCTGGACGAGCGCCAGGTCCAGTCGAATGCGCGCCATCAGCGTCCCACAGGCTGGATGATTTCATCGCCAGGCTCAATGCTCACGCCCGCCGGGATGGAAGCGAGGTCGAGATCGGCAACCGATTCGTTTTCCTCGACCGTCTCTGTCACGCGAACCTTGGCGAGCACGGCGTCACCGCGGCGGATGTCAAAGGCCAGTCCCTTTTGGATGCCCTGCTTTGAGCCCGCATCAATGATCACAAAGCCCTGCTCCTTGACCACCGTCTTCACTTTGGCGATGGGCTTGGCATCCTGAACCTGCTTTTGCAGCGGGGTGAGTGTGTTGGTGTTGATGCCCTTGGCCTCGGCTGTGCGGATAGAAGTTGGCACGGTAAGTCCGCCACCAGGCAGGGAACTCGTCGCGGCAATGCTGGGTGGTGAGGGCGGCGCGATGCTGGGTGGCGAGGGTGCGGCGATGGCACCCGGGGCTGGCGGAGTGATCGAGGCGGCAGGCGCGCTCGGCAGAGGCATCATGCTGCTGACATTGGGCGAGGCCATTTCCCGGGCTTCCTGCTTCTTCTTGAGGAGCGCCACCTCATTCATCGCGCCGCGCTTCGCCTCCTGCCCTTCCCAGGCGAGGTAGCCGGTGATGCAAAGCAGTAGAAAAGTGAGGGCAAAGGCAAAATGAGTCAGGCGCATGGCTTTCAGATGCTACCACGATCCGTGAAAATCAAACCCTGAAATCTAATCGCCTCATCCTTGCACCCCCGTTCCTGCGTTTCACTATGGCAGCCAGACATGACAGACATTGCATTTTTCAGGTTGCCCGACGGAAGGGCGTGGATTGGACAGGGACCTTTTGAGTCGCTAGCGCAGATGCCTGCCGGCGGCGGTGCCTTTTACGTGAATGATTTCGACCTCACTGATCCCGCCCCATGGAAGCGTCCAGCCAGACTGATCCCTGTTGCCGCTGACACGCTGGCCGCGAGTGCCGGTTGGGACGGAACCCAGGCCCCCCACATCAACTGGGCCAAACCGGCCACGGAATGGTTCAAAATGGCCTTCCGCCGCATTCGCCGTGAGGTGCTGGCCAAGCGGTTGGAAAAAATGGTGCCCGTTCTCACTGAACGCGGAACCATCGTGGACGGCGATCCGATCCGCCTGCTGGAAAGAGTCATGGCCGCGCCGGCGAATACCTGGGGCTATGGCTGGGTGCAGGGAACGCGTGGTTTTCTTGGTGCCACCCCCGAGTTGCTGTTCCGCACCCAGGGTCGTCACGCTGAATCGATGGCTCTCGCAGGCACGGCCAAGCCCGGTGCGCAGGAGGCCTTTTTGCAGGATGTGAAGGAGATTGATGAGCACGAGATCGTGGTGCGCTATCTTGTGGATCGCTTCAGCAGGCTGGGCAGCGTCACCACACAGCCGCGCGGACTGTGCCAGGCCGCGAGCCTGCTGCATTTCCAGACCAACATCAGCGTCACTCTGAAGGCTGAGTCAGATCCCGACACTCTTGTGCGCGAGTTGCATCCCACCCCAGCCGTCGGCTGCCTGCCGCGTGAGGAAACCTGGTTGCAGCGTCTGCGGGAATACCGTGCGCAATTGAAGGTACCCGGCTTTTTTGGTTCGCCGTTTGGCTTTGTCGAGCCTGGTGATTCGCAGCTTTGTCACATGATCGTTGCCATTCGCGGCATCTCGTGGATTGGCCAGGAAGTCCAGCTGCCCTCCGGCTGCGGCATCGTCGGCGGCAGCGCCTTCGATCACGAATGGCGCGAGCTCCGCCTCAAGCGCGAATCCGTGGTGTCGATGCTTGGGTTGTGATGGTCACAACCGGTTCTCATGGGTTCTGCCCTGCCGTGCCTTGCGGCAGGGAAAGAAGGAAACAGGCGCCGCGCTCCTTCATCGGTTTGTAATCAAGCTGCCCGCCAAGTTCACGCGCCAGCCGTCGGCATAATGCCAGACCCAATCCGACACCAGGCGCGCTGTGAGCCGCCTCGGTGGCTGATTTGGCAAAGGGTTGAAAGAGTTTTTTGAGCGCCTGCCTGGACAGGCCCGGACCGAAATCACGAATGGTCAACAGCACCTTCCCGTTCTCCGCAGATGCACTGAAATGCAGTTCGTTAGGCATGGAGTCCGGTGCGGCATATTTGCAGGCGTTGTCCGTCAGGTTGAAAAGAATCTGCTCCACGGCGAGAGCATCCACCATCACGCTGACCTTCGCAGCCGCGGGGTCGAGATGAGTCTTTAAGCTGAGTCCCGTCTGACTTGTGCGCTGATGCAGGCGCGGCTCGATTCGCTGAATCAGGCTCTCGACGCTGACCATCTCCATACGTGCCGCAGTGCGCCCGCGTTCGATGCGTGAGAAAGACAGAACATTCTCCACCAGATGCATGAGGCGCGTGGACTCGTCGCAGAGGGTCTTCAGATATTCACGACGTCTTTCAGGATCGGTCACCATGTCATCCGCGAGCATTTCGGAATAGAGCCGGAAGGTTGTCAGCGGCGTGCGCAGCTCATGCGTGACCGCAGACACGAAAGCACCGCGCCTCTCGCTTAAAAGGACCGCGCGATGCAGCACAAACGCAATGGCTATGGCGGCGGCAATCAAGCAGGCCCAGGCGATGGCGAGCACCGGATTCAGCGCTGAGCCAAAGTTGATCTGCGTCACCGGCACTTTCCCGGTCAGGAGTTTCACCGGCAATGTCACCAAAGCTGCCGCATCCGTGCGCGCCGCATCCGGACTCACGGAAATCAGCCCGGCCTCCGGCAATAGATCGCGCACCGTGTCGATGAGCCGGGCTTGGAGCTGAGGCCAGTCGAGCCACACGCCCTGAAGGCGGGGCACGCCTTCAAGCTTCGCCTGGCGGACGAGCAGCAATTCAGTGTCTGCCCAAACAGCGCGCAGGTCGCCTGCCAGAGCTGGCAAAGATTGACGCTGCGCGGGAGCAGGAATTTCAGCGAGCGAACTGGCGGGCGCTGAAGCAGCACGGGCCGCTGGTTTAACTGCGCTGGTTGTCGAGCCTTCCATTTTGCCAGACGAACGGGTGCTGCCTTGATAGAGGTCTTTCACCCGGTCCAGTGGACTCGCATCTCCAGCCGCGATTTCTGTTTGAATCGCAGGCATCGCCGTTGGCGCAATCTTCTTCAGCGGCGCACTGGCAGTCCCGGCTTTTTCGGCCACCAGATTTCGATTCAGAATCTGCGCACGTTGGGTTTGCTCAATCGCGTTGCTGGCGACTTGCAGGTCGGATTTCTTGTCATCTAACGCGGCGGTTTTCGCCTTCCCTTCCGGCAGCTGTTTGGGCGGAAGAGCCGGCGCACCCGTGAATTCAGGCAGCTTTTGCACTTCGGGGTGCCGCTTGAGCAGTTGATCGAGTTGTTTCAGCTTCTCGGCCGCCTGTCCTGACTGCGGACTGACTGCATACCAGTTCGAAGCGATCTCTTTTTGCGATCCCATCGGTGCCTGAGGACTGGAGGTGTTTCCGGACACGATCTCAAAGTGCAGTTGCACCATCTCCGGCAGGCTGCCAAACAAGGGTGATGGCATCAGGGCCTGCCCTTTGGGGATGCTCCGGGTGGCATTGGCAAAGAGATCATCCGGCGCATAAAATGCCTGGTAATGATAAGCCGGGCGCGAGTTCTCGCGAATCAGCAGCGCACCCGCCAGCGAATCCATGCGCCACAAGGCGAGGCGAACTTTCTCCTGCACCTGGGCATCCTCGGCCGTGCGGCGGTGCTGCTCCTCCAGATCCACGATGCGCGCACTGATCCACAGCATCGCGCCGGTGAAGACGGCGAGGCAGGCGGTGAACAGCAGCCAGCGAAAGAGGGGACGCATGAGGGAGGGAAGAAAATGTTTAGCGGTTCTGGTTTAAAAACTAAACACCAAATACCGGTCACTCAAAACTAGGTGACCTGAACAAGCATGTATCCCTTGCCCCGCACCGTGAGCAAAAAGGTGGCCTCTCCATCCCGGAGTTTGGCCCGAAGATTCGCGATGTGCATGTCGATGGTGCGTGTTTCGGTGTGATGCGGCTCGATGCGCCACACGCGGCGCAGCAGTTCATCCCGCGAGACGGCGCGGCCGCGATGGCTGGCAAGGTATTCGATGAGACCCGCTTCGCGATCGGAGAGTTCGGCGCGGCTGCCGTCGGTGTAGCGCAGTTCCATGCGCTCAATGTCAGCGACGCCGCCTGGAAACTCGATCTGCTGGACAGGCCGCGGGCGCTCTGGTGAACGCCGCAGCACCGCTTCAACGCGGGCTATCAATTCACGGACGCTGAAGGGCTTCACCACATAATCATCCGCGCCGAGCTTCAATCCTTTGACGCGATCAGCCTCCTCACCGCGTGCGGAAAGGATGATCACCGGCGTGCCGGGCCGGTGATCACGAAGAGCGCGCAGAATCTCAAAACCGTTGTGGTTCGGCAGCACGAGATCCAGCAGCATGAGGTCAAAGGTCGCCTTCTGCGCCAGCTCCATTCCAGCTGATCCTTCCGCCGCCTCAAGGACGGTGTAACCGGAGAAGCGCAAGGCATCCGTCACACCGCGCCGGATGGCGCTGTCATCTTCAACAACAAGGATGGTTGGCATGGCAGGAGTTTGCAGTGGTTGGCGGGAGTTTGCGATAGTTTGCAATGGTTTGGGAGGTTTGGTCAACCACCGCAAACGCGCGAAGCGCCAACCACTGCCAGCCATCGCAAACAGTCATTTGAACTCGATGGCCTTCTTCGCGGCCTGCTCGCGCACGGCTTGGACGATGACTTGATCCAGCGTGTCATTTGATCCTTTTTCTTTGGTTTTTTCGGCGACGTATTTCTGGCGATCTTCACTGAGCTTCTTGATGTCGCTCTGGATCTTCGTGCGTTCGGCGGCTTTTTGATCGACGAAAGCCTGCCTGGCATCAGGCTTCAGATCCTTGAGTTCTTTTGGCAACTCTTCTTCACGCACGGCTTCCAGCTTCACCCCGTCTTTCTTGACCGCATCCACGAGGTCCCAGGTGCTGTTTTTATAGAGGGTGGAGGCTTTGGTCACGGCGCGCTGCACGGCAGCTCCCGCTTTTTCAAAGAGACTGGCATTCTTGTCCTGCGCCGCCTGGTTCGAGGCTCCCCGTGCACCATCTTTGCCATAGGTGATGTAGGTGTTGTTCAGTTCAATGCTCAAACGCGTGATCTCCTTGTCCTGCGGTGCTTCGATGTGAACGACGGCCTTGTCCTGATCGATGGTGAGGAAGCGCCCTTCAGCGAGAACAGCACCCGTGCGCCAGCCTCCGTTCTCGCCTTCGCTGCGATTGCCGCAGTGGATCGTGTTGACCACGACACCCTTTTGAATGGCACCCTTGCAGGAGTCGTTCGGGTTGATCGGGCCCTGGGTGAATGGCTCGTTGCCGGCGATGAAGATGGCTTTGTAGGTCCTGCCGCTGTTGTCCCAGCTGAGTTTGTCCAGCGCCTCGCGAATCACCGCGCCGCAATATTCGTCACCGCCGCTGGTGGTGAGTTTGAAAAGCTGCTCGGAGACTTGATCGAGGTCGCGGGTGAAGGGCAGCACCTGGCGGATGTAGTTGGTGCCGATGCTGAGGCGATTGTTGCCGTATTCATAGAGGGCAACCTGCACGACGGGCGTTTTATCGCCCTGCTTCGCGTCGCTGAACTCGTTGACGATTTTCCAGAGCTGGCTTTTCGCCTGCTCGATGAGTCCGTCCATGCTGTTGCTGGTGTCCAGCAGGATGGCGATTTGCACCAGCGCTTCGTTGTCGCGGATGGATTTGTCACTGGCCGGTTCTGCCGCATGCAGCAGGGCTGCGCTGGCGATGAGACCGAGGGTGGTGTGGCGGAGGAGTTGGGTAAGTGCTTTCATGGCAACGCCAGTCTGCGCGCCGCCATGAAGGGCGTCTGTAAAGCGAGTGTAAAATGACGAGGATTGACACCGGCGCTGGTCACGGCAAGGAAAGAGGCATGTCACTTGTCGCCAGTCTGTATCCCGCCCTGAAACCTTGGCTTTTCCGAATGGATGCCGAGCGCGCCCATGAATGGACGACGCGGATGATGCGGATCGCGAATGGTTTTGGTCTGCTCACGCTGGGGCAATCTGAAATCCAAAACCCGAAATCCGAAATTGAATGTCTCGGACTGAAGTTTCCCAACGCGCTGGGCCTGGCGGCAGGCATGGACAAATCCGCGTCCGCCATTGAAGCCTGGGCCGCACTCGGATTCGGGTTTGTCGAGGTGGGCACCCTGACACCGCGCCCGCAGCCCGGGAATCCCAAACCGCGCCTGTTTCGCCTGCCGGAACATGAGGCTCTGATCAATCGCATGGGCTTTAACAATCCCGGCATTCACGCGGCCGTGAAACGACTGGAGAAGC
>CAJCCF010000303.1 GCA_903960845.1 uncultured Verrucomicrobiota bacterium
GTGTCACAGCTCGCACAACGCATGGGAAAGAGGCTCGCAACCCCCGATGCGCACCCAGTTGGCCGACCCGTCATACGCAGCGCATGCACGACAGGCGGCCGCGCCGTCCTGGTTTTTCGAGCACAGCTTTGGACACCGTTGCACCCAACCCCGTGTGTAGGGCCCACGGTCGTTGATCCGGACGATCACCTGGCGGCCCGTCCCCAGATGGGTGACCCTGACCCGGCACCCCATGGGCCAGGTCCTGTGAGCTCCGGTGTGGCTGGCGGCATTGAACCGCTCCCCGCTGGCCGTCCGGTGATCACTGTAAATGGCGGCCATCCCGAACTGCGTGTGCATGGCAGACACGGGGTCAGGTGCCACAGCCTGAGGCTCAGTGGAATGGTTTTGACATGCAGTGACCAGCCCCAGACAAAGAAACTGTAGAATGATGAAAATGCCGCGCATTCCGAACATCCCATCAGACCGGTGTTCCGGTTGCAATGACCATTTTTTCAGCCAGGCGGGCAAATGCCGCCGCCACCAGTCCAGTCACCGGCCCAGCAGGAGTCAGCGCACGCTCTCCGATCTGCGAAACCGGATGTACATCCCGGGTGGACGAGGTGAGAAATGCTTCATCGCAACAACGCAAAGCGGCCTCCGCAGGCAGGGCTTCCTCAAAACATGCAATCCCAGCCTCGGAACACGCCTTGAGCACCAGACGCCGCGTCACACCAGCCAGACAACCCGAAGCAAGCGGCGGAGTGATGAGCCGGCCACCCATCAGGACGAAAACATTCGAACCCGTTCCTTCACACAGTTCCCCTCGTGTATTTGCCAGCAATGCCTCGCCGCAACCGCGAGCCCTGGCGTAGGCTAGCGCCCGGACGTTCCCGCCATAAGAAGTGCTTTTGACGCCCGCCAAGGCTCCATTTTCGTTTCGAGTCCACGGAGCCAGACAGACGCGCTCGGTTGGGGGCCAGGGCTTCAGCGCTGTGGCTGAAACGAGCATCGTCGGTTCCGAATCGCCACGCTCGGACCCCAGCGGCCCATCGCCACTGGTGATCGTGACCCGGACGCGGGCTTCGTTGAGCAGATTGGCCTTTAAAACCGCTTCCATGGCCGCCAGGCAGTCTGCTTCAGGCGGTGCTTTGAGTCCGGTAACCCCGCAAGAATGCACCAGGCGCTCCCAGTGTTCGCGCGCGGCAAAGGGCCGCCCCTGGCGGGCGACCAGGGTTTCAAAGACCCCGTCACCAACAAGCAACCCGTGATCAAGCGGCGAGATGCGAGCCTCATCAAGGTTACAGAGTCGACCATTGAGCCAGACGAATGCAGACATTCTTAAAACAACCTCACCCTCGCGACAGATGCAAGCTTTGAGGTGGAGCTTGTATCCGGCCTGATCTAAGGCTAAAAGCCACGTCCATGTTTGTCGACCAGATCAAAGTTTATGCCCGCGCCGGAAAAGGTGGCGACGGTTCCGCTCATTTTCACCGGGGCAAATTCCGTCCCAAAGGCGGTCCCGATGGTGGTGATGGAGGCCGCGGAGGCAGCATCATCCTCCTGGTGGACAACAGTACCAACAGCCTGCGCACCTACTTCTACAATGCCAAGCTTCTGGCCGAAGACGGAGAAAAAGGCAAAGCCAACCAGTGCACCGGCATGAGCGCCGAGGATGTGATCTACCGTGTGCCAAGCGGCACGGTGGTCTCTAAAATCATCAGCGAGGAAGATCCCGAAACCGGCGAAATCAACGAGCGCTTCGAGCCAGTCGCCGACCTGACCGAAGTCGGTCAGACATTCGTTCTGTGCAAAGGCGGCAAAGGCGGCAAAGGCAACGTCCATTTCAAGACCAGCACCCACCAGACACCAAGGGAATTCACCCCGGGCACCGATGGTGAAGAAGGCCGCTTCCACTTCGAATTGCGCAGCATTGCTGATGTCGGACTCGTCGGCTTCCCCAATGCTGGCAAGTCCACGCTGCTTTCCAAACTAAGCGCGGCCAAGCCCAAAATCGCCAATTATCCCTTCACCACCCTGCAGCCGATGGTGGGTGTGATTCACTTCAGCGACAACCGCCGGGGCACCATGGCTGACATTCCCGGACTGATTGAGGGTGCGCATCAAAACATCGGTCTCGGTCATGACTTTCTGCGTCACATCATGCGCTGCCGGATGCTGCTCTTTGTCGTCGATGCCGGAGGCACGGAGGGCCGTGATCCCGTGGCTGATTTGGAAACCGTGCGCAAGGAGGTCTCACTTTATTCCAAGGAACTCTCCCAGCGCTCATGGTGCATCATCGCCAACAAGCTCGATGTTGAAGGTGCCGAGGAGCATGTCGAACATCTCAAGGAACGCTTCAAGCGCGTGAGGATTTTCCCCATCTCTGCCCAAACCGGACTCGGCATGGACAAGCTTCGCGCCTATCTGGACAAGCAGATCGGCAAAGACATGGAGCACACCTATCCTGGCGCGGAGTGAGATAGACCGTCAACGCTGAGAAGAGTATGCGCCGTCTTCATCCCTTCTGGCTCAGCCTCGCTCTCATCACTGCGGCCTATCTGCTGTTTTGGTTTCTGCTGCTTGGAGCCACAGCGACTTACAGCACCCCCCAGGTTTTTTGGCAGACGCTGATGAAATCGGAGATCCGCTACGCCACCGGGTTGAGCCTCCTCACCTGCACTGCCGCGGCAGGATTTGCGTTACTCATCGCAGTGCCCATCGGCTACTTCATGGCCCGCTGTGAGTTTCGCGGCAAAACCCTGATCGATGCCGCTCTCGATATTCCCATCGTGCTGCCGCCGATGGTCATTGGCATCTGTCTGCTGATCTTTTTTCAAACCTCGTTGGGGAGGGCTATTGAGTATGTCTTGCCCTTCACCTACACCATCGCCGGGGTCGTGCTGGCACAGTTTGTTGTCGCGGCGGCCTTTGCGATCCGCACGATGCGCGGCACGTTTGATCACCTCTCAGCGCGGCCTGAAGAGGTCGCTCTCACGCTCGGAGCCACACGCTTTCAGTCTCTCTGGCATGTCGCCCTGCCTGCGGCGAAGCGCGGAATGCTTGCCGCCTTCTGCATCTCATGGGCGCGCAGCCTTGGCGAGTTTGGTCCCATCCTCGTCTTCGCCGGAGCCACACGCATGAGAACTGAAGTCCTGCCCACCACCGTCTGGCTTGAGCTTAGCGTCGGCAATCTCGACTCCGCCGTCTCCGTCAGCATCGCCATGATCGTCATCGCCGTGGCTGTGCTCGTGGCCGTGCGCGCCACGGGAGAGAAAGTCTAACCAGCACGCGGCCCATGATCTCACTCCAAAACATTTCATGGAAAGCCCCCGGCGCAGGATTCAGCCTGCGTGACATCTCCCTGACCATCCCGGACAATACCTATGCCGTGCTCATGGGCGCCACCGGCTGCGGCAAGACTTCCCTGCTGGAGATTCTTTGCGGCCTGCGCCAGCCTGACAGCGGCCAGATCATTCTGGATGATCGCGACGTCACCCGGCTCGAACCCCGCGAGCGACGCATTGGCTACGTGCCGCAGGATCTCGCTCTCTTTCCAGGGCGCCGCGTCCGCGAGCAAATCGGTTTTGCACTGCAAATGCGAGGCCGGCAGGATAACCAACTCATTGTCCAGCTCGCGGCCGACCTCGGCATCACCCACTTGCTGGATCGTCTGCCGGATCTTCTTTCAGGGGGTGAAAAACAGCGTGTCGCTCTGGCCCGGGCTCTGGCCGCCCAGCCTCGCGTGCTGTTGCTTGATGAGCCCCTGTCCGCGCTTGATGAAGCCACACGGGGCGAAGCCGTGGATGTACTCCGCTCCCTGCAAATCAAGCACACGCTCACCGTGCTCCACGTCACCCATTCCCGCAGCGAAGCCGAGTCACTCGGCCAACTGCACCTGCGGCTGGATCAGGGCCGGATCATTCAGGTCTGATCATTCGACCACCCGCTGTGTCACTTCAGAGCCATCCGCGACCACGTCCGGCGGATGCATCAGCACCAGATCATTCGCCTTCAGGCCACCCAGCACCTGAGTCGATTTGCCATCCGTGCGCCCGGTCTGAACCACCACTTTGACCGCTTTGCCCGAGCTCAAAATAAAAGTCTTCCACTCACGCCCTTCACGGAAAAGAGCCCCGCTTGGCACCAGCAGCACATCGGCGTCGTGCCAGACCGCAACACGCACTTCCACACGGTAGCGATCACCCAGCACCCGGGCCGATTCAGGGGGCGAGTCCAGATCGCAGAGCACGATCACCCGCTGCTCCTCCACCCCGAGCGCTGACACTTTTGTGAATGCGGCCGGTTCAATCCTCCTCACCCGCGCTTTCAGTGGAGCATCACCTCCCCACTGCTCCACCTGCACTTCCGCACCGGCCCGGATTGCCACCGCATCCCGGGAAAGAATCTCCGCCTCGATCTCCAGATCCGCCGGATCACCGATCTCCAGCAGAGGCGTCCCGGCTGCCACAATCATCGCGCTTTCCTGCTGAACTTTCAGCACACGACCGCTTACCGGAGCCCTCACCTCCACTGTCGATCCAGCAGCAGCAGGAGATGTCAATTGCATCAGTGCCGCCTTGGCCTGAGCCAGTTCAAAGTCCGCCACTTTCAGTGCAAACTCCGCCGCCCTCAATTCGCGCTCACGCATCAGTGACTCGCGCTCGATGTTATCCCGATCAGTGACGGATATGCTGCCCTGAATGGCACTCGATTTCACCCGATCCCAGCCCGCCTTCGCAAACTGGGATGCAGTGCGCGCCGCCTCCAGGGACTGCTCCGCCTGCATCCGCGCCGCGCCCGCTCCCTGCACCCGAGCCTCCGCCTGCGCCTGACTCCGGGCATCCAGCAATGGCGCCAGACCCGGCTCAATCACGGTCAGCACCGTCTCGTTCGCCTTCACCACATCACCCGCTTTCAAAGTCACCCGCCGCATGTTACCCGACACCGGAGCCGCCACCACGTAGCGATTCCTGATCCGCGTCTTACCCTCTTCCAGCACACTCACCGTGAGCGGTCCGCGCGTCACCGCGGCCGTCTCCACCGGAATCGGCTTCGCCTTCAGCCCATAGACCACCAAGCCAATCAGGCCGATGGAAAAGCCCCAAAGCAGCAACTTCCGCAACAGCCCGCGTTTGGCCGTCTTCTTTTTCACCTCCCAAGGCGGGTTTGCTGCGCTGTCCATAATAATACTCCTTAGCGCTTGAACGCGCGCATCTCAACCTCAGACCCGTGACTGGCTCATTCCGGAACTGAAATTGCCAACCCGTCAGAATGAACAATCAAAAGCTAAATCGGGTTCACGACTGGCTATTCCCTGACCCGTAGCGCCACGGCCGCATTGTGGCCGCCCATGCCTGAAGCGATTTTCAGAATCTCATCACCAGGGCGGAGGTGGATGACATCAGGAAGCACGCCGGCAAGCCCGGGCAGGTTTCCTGGAAGATCAGACAAGGCCGCCGTGATCAGGGCAATGTCGAGCAAACCGCAGGCCCCAAGAGTATGACCGGTGAAGGGTTTCAAAAGCAGAAGAGGCGGCAGATCATTGAAGGCGCGGCGCATTGCCCGCATCTCTGATTGAGCGTGATTCAATGTGCCTGTGGCATGAGGACAAAGCAGAGCAGGACGGGCGAAAGTGCCGAGCAATTCCGCCAATGGTGCACCATCCTCAGGAATCATGAGTGAATCATAGGCATCGCTATTCGCAGCATAGCGGGTCATTTCAGCCAGGCCGCTGTCCGCCAGTTCCAAAGTCAGCGCCACGCCAGCCTCACCGAGGTGCAAGCCCGTGGTGGCGGGCGAGAACGGATCATTGACGCCATTCGTAGAGAGCAAGTGCGTGTCCCGAAAGGAGCGAATCAGTTCGGGCACAAGCGGCAGATCAACGGCCACGACAAGCGCGCGCTTTGTCAACCCGGCACGCAGGGCCATCCAGGCCATGCCCAGAGCATCCAAACCCGATGAACAACCGCTGGAAAGCATCTGCCACGGCCCGCGAATGCCAAGCTCAATGCTCACGGCGGCGGCGATCTCACTGTGGATCGTGTTACTCGCGCTGAAGCGCAGCACAGGTCGGCGCATTTGGTTATGCCCGAGAAGTTCAGCCGCATTCCCCCGGCTGCTGGCGGCGAAGATCCATGCGCACCTGGTTTGATCCGCGTCCCAGCCTGCCCTTGCCACCGCCTGCCGCGCCACATGCAGCGCCAGGTTCGACGCCGCGCCGTAGCGCCGGCCTTTGATCAATGAGCGATCGGCAATCCGGCCTGAGAGCATTCCATTTTCAGACGTCAGCCCGGAGTGACCGGCGCGCCAGGATTCCAGACATTCAGGAATGGAGGAACCCAGCGCGCAGGCGGCTTCGCCAGCCGTGATCATCGTTGTCATTGGGAACCTCCCCGGGCTGCGTATTTCCCAGGCAGCGGAAGGTCGCCATCATTTGGCGACACCAACCCTTCATCGGCTTGGGTAACCAAAAAAACGGCAAAGGCAGCCTGATGCTTTTTCGACATGCTGTCTGCGCATGATCTGCTGCGGACCTGGAAGTCCGCGATCCCTGACGGCGACGCTATCACAGGTCAAAAATCTTCCCTGGATTCAGCAGTCCCTGAGGATCAAGGGCGCGTTTGATGCTGCGCATCAATTCGTAACTGGCCTCACCCAGCTGGCGTTTGACAAAGGCTTTTTTTGCCAAACCAACTCCGTGTTCACCGGTGACGGTTCCACCAAGGCGGATGGTCTCGTTGACGATGTCTTCCAGGGCCTCTTCGACGCGGTGCATCTCCTCATGATCGCGCTCATCCGTGAGGAAGGTCGGGTGCAGATTGCCATCACCAAGATGGCCGAAGGTGCCGACTTGCAGGTGGTGTTTGTCTGCCACCTGGCGGATGAATTTAACCATGTGAGCCAGTTCCGTGCGCGGCACGGTCACGTCTTCCAAAATGGTGGTTGGCCGCATCCTGGCGAGCGCAGAGAAGGCGCTGCGGCGGGCGGTGGCGAGTCGCACAGCCTCGGCGTCATCAGCGGCAGCACGCACTTCGCGAGCACCGTTTTGACGAGCCAGCTCCATCATCAGCGCCGACTCCTCCTCGACCACCACCGGATGTCCATCCGTCTCCATCAGCACGACGGCTTCGACATCCGTCGGCAGACCGATCCTGGCAAAATCCTCGACGCAGCGCACGGTCACGCGATCCAGAAACTCCAGGGTGCAGGGTATGATCTTCGCGGCGATGATCGCGCTGATGGTCTCGGCGGCAGCTTCGATGGAATCATAGAGTGCGAGCATGGTCTTTCGCGCCTTGGGTTTCGGCACCAGCTTCAGGGTGACTTCCGTGATGATGCCGAGAGTTCCTTCACTGCCGATGAAGACGTCCTTCATCGAGTAACCCGCCACGTCTTTGACGCATTTGTTGCCCAGTGTTGTCAGCGTGCCATCAGGCAGAACGACGGTGAGCCCCATGACGTAATCACGTGTCACACCATACTTCAGACCGCGCAGACCACCGCTGTTCTCGGCCACGTTGCCACCGATGGTGCTGATTTTCATGCTGCCGGGATCAGGCGGGTAAAACAGGCCCACCTTGCCAGCCGCGTCATCGATCTCCTTGGTGATCACCCCGCACTGGGCGCGCAATGTCAGATTCTTTTCATCGACCTCGATGATCGCATCCATCTGCGTCAGGCAGATGACCAGACAACCCGAGACCGGCACACTGCCACCGCTCAGGCCTGTGCCCGAGCCGCGAGTCACCACGGGAATCTCAGACAGGCGCGCCAGTTTCACACAAGCCGCCACTTCAGGAGAAGTGTGAGGAAACACGACAGCGCCGGGTTTCACCTTCAGCGCGGCGGTGCCATCGAAGCTGTAGGGAAGGATGTCCTCTGCCGCGGTTAGAACACGGTCCACGGATAGCGCCGTCTGGAGCGCTGATATAAAGCTGGGGGTCACTGAATTCACGCCGCCGAGTGTGGACGGGGAAAGCCCAGTGCCAAGCAGGTTCTACGCAGATGTTTTCTCTTTGACGATCATGTCCGCAATCTTCTCAGCGGCGTTGCGCACGGCAAGTTTGTTGGCGGCACGCTTCATAGCCTCCGATTTTTTCGGATTGGTGAGAATGCTGCTGACTTCGGAGGCGAGGATGTCTGCGTTGAGTTCTTTTTCAGGCAGCATCCTGGCCGCTCCTGAGGCATCGAAGATTTCAGCATTGCGCGTCTGGTGATCCTCCGCCGCGAATGGATATGGCACCAGCAGGCTGGGCACGCCAAAGTAGGCCAGTTCAGCCATGGACGAGGCTCCACTGCGGGCTATGGCGAGATCGGCGACGCGATAGGCGAGATCCATGCGGTGACAAAAGGCGGCGACGTGTTGCGGCAACAATGGATGCTTGGCGTACACGTCACGCACTTCCTCATAGTCGGTGGGACCGGCGATGTGCAGAACTTGGATGCCCATTTTTTCAAATTGTTCCAAGGCCATGCCGACAACGCGATTGACACCCCGGGCTCCCTGGCTGCCGCCCATGATGAGGAGGGTTTTCTTGGTCTTGTCGAGCTTGAAGAACTGATGCGGGTCCTCTTTCCCCGAGAGACGCATGACGCTGCGGACGGGCGTGCCGACGACGCGGACGTCTTCATTCTTCTGGAAATGCGCTTTGCAAGCCTCCAACCCGCACAGCACGATGTCACTGTAGCGCGCATTGAGTCTGTTAGCCTTGCCTGGGATGGCATTGCTTTCGTGGATCAGCGTGCGGCACTGCTCCTTCCGCCCGGCATAAAGCGGGGCAAACGAGGTGAATCCGCCCATTCCGAGCACGATGCTCACGTCGTGCTCGCGGATGATTTTTCGACACTGCTGCATGCCTTTCCACAGGCCGGTAAGAAAACCGATCATTTTCGGCGACCAGGGCCTCGGCATGGCCAGAAAAGGCATTTTTTCAAAGCGCAGATCCTTATGTCCTGAGGCGGCGATGGCATCGATCTTCTTCTCACTGATGAGGATGGTGACGTCATGTCCGCGCGCAGTGAGGACCTCACCGACGGCAATACCGGGGAACAAGTGGCCACCGGTGCCACCGCAGGCGATGAGCACATGGATGGACTTTTTGGAAGAAGGTTTCACGGAGAGTTAAAGCTGGGGTGTCCATCGACGCTTTTTGCGAATCATGGATAGGGGGTCCCAATTCTGATGGACCCCCTGACGGTGAATATTGATCAGGATGCCCACCGCCAGCATGGCGGCCAGCAGGCTGGATCCCCCATAGGAGACGAAGGGAAGAGGCAGCCCCTTGTTGGGAAGCAGGGCCGTGGTCACGCCCATGTTTAGAAGTGCTTCCAGGGAGAGTAGAAAGCTCAGGCCAAATCCGAGCAGTTTGCCGAAACGATTCGGAGCGTAGGAACTGATGCACATGCCGGCAAGGAGCAGGACGACAAAGGCGGCGATGGTGCCAAGCACGCCCCATAGCCCGAGTTCTTCACCAATCATGGGAAAAATGAAGTCGGTGTGTGCCTCAGGCAGGTAAGAGAGTTTCATGCGCCCTTCACCAAGCCCGCGGCCTTCCAATCCGCCGGAACCAAAGGCAAGCCACGAGACCCACTGCTGCAGACCGATGCCGTCCTTGTATTTTTCCAGATTGGTGATTGCCATGACACGCTCAAAGCGGTTCGGCGCAAACGTGATGCCAACCAACAGCGCGGCAATGCCGGAACCGCCAATGAGTCCAAGATAAAAAAATCGTGTGCCTGCCACAAACATGATGCCGACTCCTGCAGCAGCTGCCACGGAGGCATTGCCAAGATCGACTTCACCACCGATGAGGGCGACGATACCGCCAAGGATGAGTCCAGGCAGGAGAAGCCCGTGTTTGATCGTGCCTTCCAGTTTCTCATGCTGCGCAAACCAGGCCGCCATGGCAATGATGAGCGCGATTTTAGCGAACTCGGAAGGCTGCACACGCATCGAGCCGAA